>JANOBS010000383.1:0-10541 GCA_031411755.1 Luteolibacter sp.
GGCATGAGCATCCTGTTCGAAATCCTGTCCGACGATGGCAAGGTGCTGGAGTCCGCGAGCGGCCAATCGTCGGTCGCCACTCTCGAACTCAAGAACCCCACGCACTGGACTCTCGAAAATCCCTATCTCTACTCCCTCCGCGCCACCTTCTCACGCGCCAATCAAGGCTCCGATTCCATCACCACTCCCTTCGGCGTTCGCAGCTTCCAGTTCGACAAGGACAAGGGCTTTCTCCTCAACGGCGTACCGACTCCGTTCAAGGGCGTCTGCCTTCATCACGATCAAGGCCCGCTCGGCAGCGCCTTCCATCCTGAGGCCGCCGAGCGACAGCTCCGGATCCTGAAGGATATGGGCTGCAATGCCATTCGCACTTCGCACAATCCTCCGGCTCCAGGGTTCATCGACCTCTGCGACCGGCTCGGCTTCCTCGTTCAAGTGGAAGCCTTCGATTGCTGGGACAAGGCGAAGTCGAAGAACGACTACGCCCGCTTCTTCAAGGACTGGCATGAACGGGACCTGCGCCTGATGGTCCGGAATTTCCGCAATCATCCCTCGGTCGTGATGTGGTCGATCGGCAACGAGATCAACGGCGGCTATCAGAACGGACCCGATGGCTGGAAGATGGCCGATGAGCTCCGGAAGATCGTGCGTTCGGAGGATGACACCCGCCCCTGCTCGATGGCGAACAACGACACCCGCGCCGCTGGATCGCTTTGGAAGGGACTCGACATCATCGGCTTCAACTACAAGCCGGACTTCTATGAAAAGTTCCGCGCCCAGAACACCGGTGTGCCGGTTTACGGCTCGGAAACCGCGTCCTGCATCAGCTCGCGCGGAGAATACTTTTTCCCGGTCTCGATGGACAAGTCGAAGGGCCAGGCGGACTTCCAGATGTCGTCCTACGACACCTCGGCCCCGCCTTGGGCACAGCGTCCGGACATCGAGTTCGCCGCGCAGGACAAGACCGCGGAATGGAACCTGGGGGAATTCGTCTGGACCGGCTTCGACTACCTCGGCGAGCCAACGCCTTACAACAACGACCAGACCAACCTCCTCAACATCCAGGACCCGAAGGAGCGTGAGCGCCTTCAGAAGGAACTCACCGCGCTTGGCAAGATCACGCCGCCCTCGCGCTCGTCCTACTTCGGCATCCTCGACCTCTGCGGCTTTCCAAAGGACCGCTTCTACCTCTATCAGGCCCGCTGGCGGCCGGAGTTTCCGATGGCCCACATTCTCCCGCACTGGAACTGGCCGGAGCGCGTCGGACAGGTCACGCCGGTCCACGTTTACACCTCGGGCGATGAAGCCGAGCTCTTCCTCAACGGCAAGTCGCTCGGCCGGAAGAAGAAGGGCGCGAACGAATATCGAATCATCTGGGACGACGTCGTCTATCAGCCCGGTGAGCTCAAGGTCGTTGCCTACAAGGCCGGCAAGGAATGGGCCAAGGACGATCGCTCCACCACTGGCGCTGCGGCGAAACTGATCGCCAGCTCCGAGTCATTTGGGGAGAAAGGCAGCGAGCTGGTCTACGTGACCATCGCCGTCGCCGATGAAAAGGGCCGGATGGTTCCACGAACGCACCCGACCCTGAACTTCACCGTGTCAGGCGATGCCGAACTTCTCGCCGCAGGAAATGGCGACGCCACCAGCCACGTCACCATGCACCAGGCGAAGTCGATGCCCGCCTACAACGGACTTTGTCAGGTGATCCTTCGTCGCAATGGAGGCGGACCGTTCACCCTGAAGGTCCAGTCGGAAGGCCTGCCCACCGCCACTCTAACCAAGTAACCCATTCTCATGAAATCCATCCTCGCCATCGTGATCGCGCTCTTCTCTCCAGTCGTCCAGCCGGACCGCAGCGTTACCTTCAAGCTCAAGGCCCCCGAGGCCACCAAGGTCAGTGTCGACTGCGCCGGACTCGGCAGGCACGACATGGTCAAGGGCGGGGACGGCATCTGGTCCTACACAAGCCAGGTGATGGAGCCGGACATTTACACCTACTCGTTCACGCTCGACGGCACCAAGATCATCGACCCCTCGAACCCCGAGCAGAAGACCGGCTATTTCGGAAACGAAAGCCTGCTCTTCGTCCCCGGCAACAAACCCTGGGATCCACGCGAGGTGCCGCATGGCGCGCTTCACCATCACCCGTATCGCTCGGCTATCGCCAATCATGATCGCGAGCTGATCGTTTACACCCCGCCCGGTTACGACGCGAAATCGGAGAAGCCACTGCCGGTGCTCTACCTGCTGCACGGCTTCAGCGACGGCGTAGATGGCTGGACCCAAGTTGGAAGAGCGCACGTCATCCTCGACAACCTGTTAGCCGATAAAAAGATCGTGCCGATGATCGTGGTCATGCCGCTGGGCTATGGCGACATGTCGGTCATCGCCAACGGCTGGGGAGCCAGCAAGAAGGACAACGCCTGGGAAAAGAACCTCGCCGCTTTTGACAAGACGCTGGTCGAGGAGGTGCTGCCGCTCGCGGAAAACAACTACCACATCCGCAAGGACGCTGCCGGTCGCGCCCTTGCCGGGCTGTCCATGGGCGGTGCCGAGTCGATCCAGGGGGCACTGAAACATCCCGACACCTTCGGCTGGGTCGGAGCCTTCAGCAGCGGCGGCACGCCAGGCGAATTCGACAAGGCCTATCCCGATGCCAATGAAACGCTGAATGAAAAGTTCAAGCTCCTCTGGATCGCCTGCGGCAAGCAGGATGGACTCATTGAGCCGAACCGCAAGCTCGTCGCGTGGCTCGACCAAAAGAAGGTCAAGCACGAGTGGACCGAAACCGAAGGAGCCCACGCCTGGCCGGTCTGGCGACGGAACCTCACAAGCTTCACGCAGTTGTTGTTCCGGGATTGATCCGTCAAGAGGCTCCACCCGAGTTGCTCCGGGCAGCACGTCGCCACATGATGACGGTCAACCAGAACGCAAAGGCCACCAGCTTGATGTCCTTCCAGTCCCCTTGGATCGAAGCCCGCCGGGTAAAGGCGTGATCCGGATCGATCTGGAAGTCCGTCTGAGGCCCCTCAACCACCATCGTGCGCCCGAAGGCGGACAGCGCGCGAAGATTAAAGGAACCCTCGCTTCCGTGAAGATCGAACGTGCGGCTGAAGATACCCTGTTTCGTGGCCGAAAACACCTGTCCTTCAGGCCCCATGAGGCACCACTCACCGACGAAGGCGCTCGGTTTCACGACCTCATGGCGAACTTGATCAATGTTCAGCTCACCCTGTTCGCTCATGGAGCGGAAACCCAGTTGGGCATGATTCCCATCCCCCTGGAGATCATAGTCCCAGGAGCAAATTCCAATCGGAAGGCAACGAATCATGGCGGCTGTCGGGGCTTCACCCTTCGGAACGTGACCCTGCAGTGAATCCCTTCAGCCGGGTATTACAATCTACTTCACGCTTAACCATCCTCACGACCACACCGGCATCTCATCCGTGAACTCCATCCGGCGTCCATCAAAGGGATGATCGAAGGAAAGCTTCCACGCGTGCAGGCAGAGCGGCGGGTCGTCCATCGAGATCGTCTGGGTCTCACCGAGTTCTCCTTCGGAGAGATACGCCTGATCGCCAAGGATCGGAAAGCCAAGCTGCCACAGGTGAATGCGGATCTGGTTGGTGCGACCTGTTAGGGGCCGGGCCTCCAGCAAACTACTGCCGTCAGGGTTGCGGGAGACCACCTTGAAAAGCGTGCGGGCCTCATGGCCATCGTCCTCGTCCACCGTCCGCGTGCCCATCCGTGCGGATTCACGGCTGATCGAGGCGTTGCATTCAAACTCATCGCGCTCTGGATGCCCCTTCACGCGGGCAAGGTAAACTTTTTCGATCGAGCCGTTCTTGAATCCTTCCTGAAGCAGCCCAGCACGACGACGACTGCGACCGAACAACACGAGCCCGGTCGTGTTGGCATCGAGCCTGTGGACGGCGCGAGGCTTTTCCGGCGACCACGCGGCGTTGACCAGCCATTGCAAGGTGTGGCGGTGGTAGCGACCACTCGGGTGCATCGGCAGCGGCGCGGGCTTGTGGAGCACGACGATCGACTCGTCCTCATGCAGCACGCGGATATCCGTCGCGACCGGGGCCTCAATGGTCCCCGGCAGCAGCCGGAGATACTTTTCCCCGGAACGAACGATGACCTCCGGCGAGGCAGGCACTCCATCGGCCTTGAGCAGCTTTCCTTCGGCGAAAAGTCCGACCCAGAACTCCCGCTCGACGTGCGAGAACATGCGGCAAAGCGCGTCCAGCAAAGTCAGTTCATCACAGCCGGTCGGAATGCGCAGCGGACAGACATTGTCATACGGTTCGCTGCCGGGCAGCGGATCGCAGACGCGAACGAGGGCAGCCTGGCGTTTCACGATCTTTTCGGCTTGGCGAACCTCGTCGGGCTTGTAGCAGTGCGGACAGGAAATGCCTTGGACGAAGCGCGGATCCAACTGCTCGTTTTCATCGAGCGGGGCCTGGCAGGCGAAGCAGACATCGGTGGAGGTCTCGCGCAGTCCGGGGTCGACGCCGACCCTTCGATCAAACACGAAGCACTCGCCCTCGTAGTGATCGCCGCCGACCTCCTCGAAGTATTTCAAGATGCCGCCTTCGAGCTGATAGACATTCTTGAAACCCACGCTTTCCATGAACGGCGCGGCTTTCTCACAACGGATGCCGCCGGTGCAGAAGGTGACGATCGGTGCATCCTTCAGCTCTTCGGGCAATCGTGCCACCGCATCGGGAAACTGTCTGAAATGATCCACGCCTGCCGGGATGGCGTTCTTGAAGGTGCCAAGTCGGACCTCGTAGTCGTTGCGAGTGTCGAAAAGAACGACCGGTTTGCCCTCGTCGAGCCATTGTTTCAGCTCCCGCGCTTCGATCCGTGGCGAGGTGTATTTGGCGGGCTCAATGCCCTGGACGCCAAACGCAATGATCTCCTTCTTGATCCGCACCAGCATGCGTGAAAACGGCTGGTCGTCGCTCGGGCTCCACTTCGGATTGATACCTTCCAGCCCAGGGATCGCTCGGAGCAACTCGACCAGTTCCTTGATCTCAGCCTCACCACCCGCGATGAAAAAGTTGATGCCCTCGGTGCTCAGCAGGATCGTTCCCTTCAGCGAGCGTTCCTTGCAAAAGGCGATCAACTGCTCGCGCAACTCCTTGAGTCCGGAGAGCTCAGCGAAGCAGTAGCAGGAAATATTGGAAACGGCGGCCACGGGAGAGAATCGGTAACCATCACGACCTCGTCCGACAACCCCGATTCACCGCCACCCCGCATTTCTTGCGGAGCGAACGGCCAGGATTGTCAGAAGGAGGGCACCATGTAAGAACGATCCCGATGAGATCCCATTTGATCCTTTTGTTGCTGGCCTGCACCTCGATATCATCGACCGCTGCGGCACTGCGGGACAGCGCCGTGCTTCATCATGGGGAAAAGGTGCTCATTCCCGTGCTGGCGAACGACACCGGCTACCGAAAGCCGGCCAGCGTCGCCATCGTCACCTCACCCGCCTACGGCACCGTGACCGTGGATGCCTCCGGGCGCGTGCTTTACCAACACACCACCGGCACACCGGCGACGGATACCTTCCGCTACTCGGTGAAACGCAGCACCACGCAGACCTACCAGGCAGACGTCACCCTCAACTTCGCCGATACTCTGCGGATCAGCAACCCAGCCCTGACCGCACCAACAGCCCCGCCCGTCACGACCTATTCGCTGGTCAACGCCTTCGGAAACCAAAGCTACTTCATCGCCCCAGTCTCCATGACCAGCCCGCCAGGCGATACCCGGCGGCTGTTCGTCTGTCAGAAAGCAGGCCAGGTGAAAATCGTCACCAACGTCTCCGCGAGGCTCCCAGTCGTCAAAACCTTCCTCGATCTTCAATCATCTGCCTTCCGGAGAAACGTCACGATCCTCAACACCGGAGAAACCGGACTGCTCGGACTGGCTTTTCATCCGAACTACGCCGTCAACCGACAGTTCTTCATTGCCTACACGATCGTGGCCGACGGCGTTGGCTACATGCGGCTTTCGCGATTCACCACCCAGTCAAGAAACCCGGACGCGGCGGACCTGGCATCAGAGGTGGTTCTGCTCCAACAACGTGACGAAAATACCAGCCACAACGGCTGCGACCTCCAGTTCGGGCCGGATGGATACCTCTACATGTCATTTGGCGATGTGGGATCCCAGTATGACGGCCACAACGTCAGCCAGACCATCACCAACGATTTCTTTTCAGCGATCCTGCGCCTGGATGTGGACAAGAAGCCCGGCAACCTTCCGCCCAACCCGCATCCCTCGATTCCCACCGACTCCGGCATTGCCCGTTTTTCCGTCCCCCTCGACAATCCCTGGGTACACAGCTCGTTCGGAGGAAGTTGGAACGGACTCTTCAATGGTTCCACTATTTCGAATCTCGGCGCCGTCCGCACCGAGTTCTGGGCCATCGGATTCCGGAACCCTTGGCGCATGTCGTTCGATCGCGCGACTGGAGAACTCTGGCTCGGCGATGTCGGTCAGGACACTTGGGAAGAAGTCGATGTCATCCAGCGCGGAGGAAACTACGGCTGGGCCTTTCGCGAAGCCACCCATCCAGGACCGAAGGCACCACCCGCCGGATTCACCTCGATTGATCCAGTGTGGGAATACCATCACGGCAGCGGCGCTGATCTCGGAAACTCCGTCACCGGTGGCGTCGTCTACCATGGCAATCGCATCGGGGCCCTGAGGGGCTCCTACATTTTCGGTGACTACATTTCCGGGAACATCTGGTCGCTGAAACGCAGTGCCTTCGGTCCACCCCAGGTCATCCGCATTACCGGACAAACCGGCATCGCGGCCATCGGCACCGATCCCTCCGACGGGGACGTCCTGATGGCGAACTACGATCAGGCAAAAATCATGCGTCTGGTCGCGAACACCGCCACCTCCAGCTTTCCCCAAACCCTCTCCGCTACCGGCCTCTTCGCGGATCTAACAACCCTTTCTCCCGCACCCGGCCTGCTGCCTTATTCAGTGAACCTTCCCTTCTGGAGCGATCACGCCATCAAGCAACGCTGGTTCTCGATTCCCGGCTCGGGAAAAATCGGCTGGTCCGGGGATAATCCGTGGACCTTTCCAGCCGGATCGATGTGGGTGAAGCACTTCGACCTCGAACTCACCCGCGGCGATCCATCGACGAAAAAGCGCATCGAAACGCGCCTGCTCGTCCGCACCCAGGACGGCGTCTACGGTGTCAGCTACCGTTGGAATGACGCCGGCACCGAGGCCACGCTCGCGGCCGATGAGGGCGAGGACATCGATCTTTCCATCGTCGAGGAAGGATCGCCGCGCCCCCAGCGCTGGCACATCCCCAGCCGCTCGGACTGCCGCGGTTGCCACAGCGAGCAGGCCGGATATGCGCTCTCCTTCAACACCCGCCAGCTCAACCTGGATGGCGACATCCACGGCTACAACGGCAACCAACTCACCCTGCTCCAGAACGCCGGCTACTTCTCCTCCACCCTGCCCGCGCCAGCGACCCTGCCTCGCCACGTCCGGGCGAATGAAACGGCCTTCACCCTGGAAGAGCGCGTGCGTTCCTACCTCGCGGTGAACTGCAGCTACTGCCACCAATCCGGCAGCAACACCCCCGGCACCTGGGACGGTCGCGCCGCCCTCACCCTCGCGGAAACCGGGCTCATCAACGGCAGCGCCACCAACAACGGCAGCGATCCGCTCAACCGCCTCATCGTTCCCGGCGATCCCACCCACTCCATCGTCCTCAACCGCATCGCCACGCGCAACGGCTTCACCCGCATGCCGCCACTCGGCAGCAATGAACTCGATCACGCCTCCATTGATCTGGTCGAAGCCTGGATCAATCAACTCAGCCCCGCTCCCGCCGCTGCGACAGTTCCGGACTCCACCATCACCCCGGAGGTGAAACGCGCGGGCGACACCGCCACGCTCGATTTCCCGATCACCGAGGGACAGTGGTTCGAGGTCGAATACTCCAGCGATCAAACCACCTGGACCCACTGGAACGCCGCTGGAAACGATGGCCAAAAGCACGCCGGTGGCATCGTCAATCTCACCGGAACCCTCCCTCCACTTGATCCACTCTACTTCCGTGTCACCGTCCACGGCCCCTGACCGATTCCCATGAACCTCGTCTTTCTCGATTCCTCCACGATCACCCGCCAGGATCTCGACCTCTCCCCGCTTGGTGACTTCGGGACGCTGACGCTTCACGATCTCACCTCGCCGGATCAAGTCGCCGAACGCATCGCCGGAGCCACCGTCGTCATCACCAACAAGGTCCCGATCACAGACGCCTCACTCGCCGCCAATCCCGGCGTGAAGCTCGTCGTCTCCGCCGCCACCGGCGTGAACCAGATCGACCTTGAAGGCTGCAAGGCCCGTGGCGTCATGGTCTGCAATGTCGCCGGCTACTCCACCGACTCCGTGGCCCAACACACCTTCGCCCTGCTGCTGAACCTCGTCACCGCCGTCGATCGTTACTCCGCCACTTGTTCGAAAGACTGGCCCGCCTCGCCGTTCTTCTCGCGGCTCGATCATCCGATCACCGAACTGGCGGGAAGGACGCTCGGAATCGTCGGACTCGGTACCATCGGACGAGCCGTCGCGAAGATCGCGGAGGCTTTCGGCATGAAGGTCGTCGCCTTCTCACGCGAGCAGGCCCCAGCCGACACCGACATCCCACGACTCAGCGGCGAAGCGTTTTTCAAGACCTGCGACGTCATCTCCCTCCACTGCCCGCTCACCCCGCAGACCCAGCACTTCATCAACCGCGAAACCCTCGCTTTGATGAAAACGAGCGCACTTCTCCTCAACACCGGCCGCGGCCCCCTCATCGACGAAGCCGCCCTCGCCGAGGCCCTGCGTGCCGGAACCATCGGCGGCGCAGGTCTCGACGTGCTCTCCGTAGAGCCTCCACCTGCCGATCACGTGCTGTTTGCCAAGGATCTGCGGAACCTCCTCATCACCCCGCACACCGCTTGGTCCAGCCAGGAAGCAAGGCAGCGCCTGCTCGATGGAATCATCGCCGACGTCCGCGGCTTTCTCGATGGGACACCTGTGAATCAAATCGTCTGATCCAGGCGTCTGCGCCTACTCAGCAGCATCAGGCTTCCCAGCGCCGTCAGCAGCAACCCGGACGGCTCGGGGACAGCCCCTTCGCTGAGGCCCGGGAATGAACTCCTGTCCATTCCCATCAGAGCATGGGTGAACATCCAGTCGCCGGAGCTTCCGAACGAGGAGGCCACACCAGAGCGACTCGTGTTTGAAGCCATCACCACCACATTGCCGGGCTCTGCGGAAACCGGCACAAGATCGAGCGCCTCGCTGCTTCCTTGAAACAACTCCCGCGCAGCAAGACGCGTGGCCTCATCGAATTCGAGAAGGGCCGCCCCTTCCCTCACGGATTCCAGATTGTGCCGTGGAGCCAATTTGCCGGTGGCCTCGCTCCGGTGGGTGTTTTCAGCGAAGCCCGCGACTTGGGACACCGAAGTCGAAGCCAGGCGCGGATCGCTGGGCATCGGCCTTTCACTAACAGGCTGCGATTTCCCAGACGTGGATCCCATTGCCACCGCGTGCGAAGCCCTCAAATACCCCGAGGTTTCCTGCACGATCAACAACCATGCGATCACGGCCGCCAACCCCGTTGCAGCAACAAGCACCGCCCGCAATCGGTTGAAGGAATTCTTCCTAACAGGTTCAACCAACGGTGCTGGTTGACGAAGCGAGGACCTCAGCCTGCGCAGGAATTTCTGTTGTCCCGCCACCGCCGCCGAGAAGGCCGCATTTCCGACCAGCCGGTCCATCAGGACAGGATCGGAAGCCTGCTCGCCGACCAGCCAGTTGAAGGCGGAAACTTCCCAGGACTCCTCCGTCACCAGTTCGATCACCTGCGACGTCGAAACCTCGTCCGCTGCCGCAAGCAGTCGCGCCCGCAGCTCGTTTCCAAGATCGAAATCCGGCACCGAGAGCGCGTCTTCGAGGAGGTCCGTGAATGGATCTCCGATCTTCATTCCATGCCTCCTTCCGAGTCCCATTGCTGCCGCAGGTGCTTCACCGCGCGATGCAGGAAATAACCGATGTTTCCCTGCGAGATGCCGGTGATCTGCTCGATCTCACGATAACTAAGGCCGACCTGGAATTTCAGGCGCACCAGTTCCTTCTCTCGCTCCGGCAGCTCCGCCACGAGCGACGCCAGCCGACGTTCACGTTCGCCGCGATCCAGATGATCGTCGGGCGAAAGCTCGGCACCCTCGGTGTCGTCGAGATCCGCATCATGACCGAACTGCACCACTTTTTGCCGCCGAAGGTGATCACAGACCACGTTACGGCTGACGGTGAAGAGCCACGCGGCGAGGTTCTCAGGCATGGCGTTCTCACGTGCACGGATCAGGCGGAGGAAGGTTTCCTGCACCACATCGCGTGAAAGCTCGCGGTCGTGGCAAAAGCCGTGGACGTGCTTCAGCAAAGGCTTTTCATAGCGCAGCAGGATGTCCGCCAGCCAATTGCCGGCGGACTTGGAC
>JANOBS010000384.1:0-4901 GCA_031411755.1 Luteolibacter sp.
CCATCCTCCGCCTCAGGCACTACCAGGCCCACAAGGGCGCGACCCCACCTGACCTTCCGCTCGCCATTTCCACCATACGCTTCTGCGGGCTGAATCACCACCGCTCCGAGACCCGCCGCCGCAACCGCGAGGGCTCGGTGATTTACCTCAATGACTTCCAGGACGTCTGGCTGGACCCGGTCATGGAAGACGACGAAGAGGCCGTTTTCCTGCGAGAAGCGGTCGAAAAGCTCAGCCCGAAACTCCGCGAGGTCGTCGTCATGAAGACCTGGGGCGGCCTCACTTTCGCGCAGATTTCCGAAACCCTCGCCATTTCCCCGAACACCGCCGCGTCCCGCTACCGCTACGCGCTCGATCAACTCTCCCACGAACTCCGTCGCCTGAAGGAAAACCGCCATGCAAGCGCCTGATCCCATCGAAGCCGCACTCGCCCGTCTGATGCCCACCGCCATGAGCGCGTCCGGGCAGCGTTCCATCGAGGACATGCTCGACGGGCTCGCCGCCGAGTCGAAGGTCGTGAGGGTCCGCGATTGGAAGCGTCCGACGATCGGTCTCGGAATCGCGGCGGCCATCGCCGCCATGGTGACGCTTCCGGGCCTGTTCAAGACCGGTGTGGAAATCGCCTCCTCTCCCCAGGTTCGAGCCGATGTCGCCACCCTCGGGGTTTATCTGGTGGAGAAGTCCGAGCGGGTCGAATCCATGTCCGATGAAGGTTGGGTGGCGGATCCAGATGGCTCCGCCATGCAGGCGGTCCGCCTCCGGATGGTCAGTGAGGACGTGGTTCGCGATGAGGAAACCGGCTACACCGTGACCGTCTCCGAGCCGCGTGAGGAGGTCCTGTTGATGCCTGTCAGTGATTTCTAATCATGAAAATTTCCCCCTTCATTTCCCTGTTCGCCCTGCTTCTTCCGGCGATGGCCGCTGATCCGGCTCCGATCCCGGTGGATCCGCCGCTCGTTCAGCCGCAGACGAAGCCGGATGGGCCCCCATGGTTGGGATTCCGCGTGACCAAGCCGGATGAAACCACCCGTGCGCACCTTCCCGAGCTGCCTGCTGGGATCGGCTTTGTCATCATGACCGTCGATGCGAAAGGGCCTGCGGAGTCCTGTGGTCTCCAGCCCCGGGATGTTGTCTGGAAGTTCGGCGACCAGCTTCTGGTCAACGAGGCCCAGCTGGTGACCTTGCTGCGCTTGAAAAAGCCGGGAGAAGTCGTGCCTCTTTCTGTTTTCCGCAGCGGTCGCTCCCTCGAAGTTCCGCTGACCCTCGGCACTTTCCCGCTCAATCGGCCACTCGGCATCGGCCCCGAACTGGACGCAGCCGTCATTCCTGGTGAAGGTCCGCGCTGGTACACGACCAATCCCGATAACCGGACCGCCACCCTGGTGACGGACGGGGGCAAGGCCGTGCTGAAGCGGAACTCGGATGGCAGTGGCTACGAACTGGAGATCCGCGATTCCGAGGATGCGCTGGTTTTTAATGGCAATCTTCCTGCCAGCGGCGATACCGCAGCAGTGCCTGAGGCATGGCGGAGAAGGGTTTGTGTCGTCCGCCGCGGACTCGACAATGTGCTGGATGGAAAGATGGAAAGCGTCCGCCCGCCCCGGCCGCGCGTCGTTCCAGCGCCGCCCGAGGGCCACTGATTCTGTCACAAAAGGCATTTAGCCTTGGAATGCCTTGCGTTTTGTTCGGCTGCTTCCCATCTTTTGCGTCATGCATTCTGATGTGGCACGTTTGGTTGAAGCTGGACGCATCCCCAAGCCCTTGGCGGAGCGATTGACTCAACTTTCTCCCGGAAGTTTCTGTCTTCACAAATCCTGGGGAGCTGGTAAGGTGGTCGACTGGGATCTTCCCAGCAAAAAGGTCACCATCGACTTCGAGCGCTCCGCCGCTCAGACGATGGAACTTCAATTCGCTCTCCAAAAGACCGAGTGGATCCCGGCGGATGACTTCCGCGCGAAGAAGGTGGAGCAGCTTGAAGAGCTCCGCGCCCTCGCGAAGAAGGACCCCGTCGAACTGGTGGTCCACCTCCTCGAAAGCCATGGCGGCACGATGACCGGCGATGCTCTTGAAAAGGAACTCTCCGGCGCGGTGATCGCCGCCGAGGATTTCCGCAAGTGGTGGGACAACGCCAAGAAGGCCCTGCGCGAAAGCCGCAAGGTGGTCGTTCCCCAGAAGCGCACCGAGGCCCTGATGCTTCGCGATGGTGACCGCACTCCCGCCCAGGCGATGGTGGCCGATTTCGAAGCCGCCCGTGACCTGAAAGGCATGATCAAGGCGCTCGAATCGATCGCCGCCGACATCCGCGCGTTCGATGCCGATATCGATGCGCTGAAGAAGCTCATCAACGACATCGACGAGGGCGTACGCAAGTCGGCCCGTGTTCAGCTCGGTCAGTCGCTCCAGCTTCTCGCCGCTCGCGATGAGGTGATCAGCAGCTGCAAGAGCATCGACCTCGATCCAACCGCCGTCCGCATTTCCGACATGCTCCAGACCGTCGAGGCCCAGCGCCTTTCAGACGAAATCGGCCAGCTTCCCTCGATCCGTCAGCGCACGATTTATGAGGCCTTCCCGGCTGCCTTCGGCGAAGGCTGGGTCGAGCGCATCGTTCAGGTCTTCGACCGCGTCGGTGCCCGCGGCGTCACGGAAATCGCTCGCCTGCTCGTCGAGCGGACCGAGCTTCCAGCGCTCTCCGTTCACCTTCGATCCGCCATCGCCCGCCGTGCCCTCGGCCCGGACGCGCTGATCTGGATCTGCCGCGAGCGTTCGAATGCCGCCCACGATGTGTTTAGCCCGGAAGTTGGCGCCTCGATCCTGAACCTTCTCGAAAACGACCACCTCGCCGACGGACCGCGCAAGACCTCGCGTCTGCAGACCCTGATGACCGAGGACAAGAAGCTGCTCAGCGACCTGGTCAGCATCATGGACGTCAACGAGGCGCGCAACTTTGCCCGCCGCATGCTGGAATGCGCGGTCTTCGGTGAGCTTGAGAAAAAGTCGCTGATGGCCCGCGTCATCAAGGCCAAGCCTGAAACCGGCGAGCTCGTTTCCGGTGAATCCTCGAAGCGTGAGGAAGACCTCCTCGTTTCCTGGGAAAGCCTGGAGCGCAAGAAGACCGAGCTCGACGACATCATCCGCAACCGCATCCCGCAGAACACCCGCGAGATCTCGGTGGCGCGCGAGCATGGCGACCTTCGCGAGAACTTCGAATACAAGTCCGCCAAGGATCACCAGAAGTACCTCAACAACCGCAAGACCGAGCTCCAGAAGGAAGTCAACCGCGCCCGCGGCACCGACTTCAAGGGAGCAGACGCCTCCTTCGCCAACATCGGCACGATCCTCACGGTCGCCAACGACAAGGGTGAGGAGACGGTTTACAACCTCCTCGGTGCCTGGGATTCCGATCCGGAAAAGAACCATCTTTCCTATCTCTCGGAACTCGGTGCCGCGTTCTTCGGCAAAAAGGTCGGTGACACCGTCGAAGCCCACGACCCCGTCACCGAAGGCAAGCAGACCCTCAAGGTCATCTCCATCAAGCCCTTCAATCCCTAACGGGAAATCCGAAATTCGAAATCGGAAGCACGAAACCAGAGTGTCTTCCGTTTCGAATTTCAGATTTAGAATTTCGAATTTTCTTAAATATGGACTACACCACCATCGTTGAAATCCGCGGCCGCGAAGTCATTGACTCCCGTGGCAATCCCACCGTCGAAGTCGACGTTCACCTTGACGGCGGTGCCGTCGGCCGCGCCGCTGTCCCCAGCGGTGCCTCCACCGGCGAGCACGAAGCAGTCGAGCTGCGCGACGGCGACAAGTCCCGCTACCTCGGCAAGGGCGTTCTCAAGGCAGTTGAAAACGTCAACACCCGGCTTGCTCCAGCCCTCCTTGGTTACGATGCCACCGCGCAATCGACCATCGACAAGGTCATGCTCGCCCTAGACGGCACCTCCACCAAAAAGGAAATGGGAGCGAATGCCATCCTCGGCGTTTCCCTCGCCGTCGCCAAGGCCGCTGCGCAGCAGCTCGGCCAGCCGCTCTACAAGTACCTCGGCGGCCCGAACGCCAAGGTCCTTCCCGTTCCGATGATGAACGTCATCAACGGCGGCGCCCACTCGGACGCCCCGATCGACTTCCAGGAGTTCATGATCGTGCCGATCGGCGCGCCGACCTTCCGCGAGTCGATCCGCTACGGTGCTGAAGTCTTCCACTCCCTCAAGAAGGTCCTTCACGACCTCGGCCTTTCCACCGCCGTCGGTGACGAAGGTGGCTTCGCTCCGACGCTGAAGAGCGCCGAGCACGCCATGCAGGTTCTTTGCCAGGCCATCGAAGCCGCCGGCTACAAGGTTGGTGAGGACATCGCCTTCGCGCTCGACGTTGCCTCCTCCGAGTTCTTCGACGCCAAGCAGAACGCCTACGTCTTCAAGAAGTCCGACAAGTCCGTCAAATCCGCCGAAGAGCTCGTCGATTTCTACGCCGACCTCCAGAAGCGCTACCCGATCATCTCGATCGAAGACGGCTGCGCCGAAAACGATTGGGACGGCTGGAAGATCCTCACCGACAAGCTAGGTGCCAAGACCCAGCTCGTTGGCGACGACCTCTTCGTCACCAACGTCGACTTCCTCTCGAAGGGCATCAAGCAAGGCGTGGCCAACTCGATCCTCGTCAAGGTGAACCAGATCGGTTCGCTCACCGAGACCTTCGACGCCGTCGAACTCGCCCAGGAAAACAGCTACACCGCCGTTCTCTCGCACCGCTCCGGTGAGACCGAGGACAGCACGATCGCCGACCTCGCCGTCGCCACCAATTGCGGCCAGATCAAGACCGGCTCCATGAGCCGCTCGGACAGGATCGCGAAATACAACCAACTCCTCCGCATTGAGGAAGAGCTGGGCGATGACGCCGTC
>JANOBS010000385.1:0-11196 GCA_031411755.1 Luteolibacter sp.
CGAAAAGGAAGCCGTCGTCGCCAAGCTCGACCTCGCGGAAGGCGATATCGTTTTCTTCGCCGCCGGTTCGCGTGACTCGGTCAGCACGATCCTCGGTCGTGTTCGTCTTGAAGTCGCGGTGATGATGGAGCTGAACAAGGACAGCAAGGCTTACAACTTCCTCTGGGTCGTGGATTTCCCGCTGCTCGCGCTCGACACCGAAACCGGCAGCTGGGCGGCGGTGCACCATCCCTTCACGCGTCCAAACAAGGACGACGTGGCCTTGCTCGATGACGGCAAGTATGAGGAGGTCCGGGCTGTGGCGTATGACGTCGTGCTCAACGGCTACGAACTCGGCGGTGGTTCGATCCGGATTCACGAAAAGGATCTTCAGGCCAAGATGTTCGAAGTCCTCGGCGTCGGCCCGGAAGAGCAGCAGGAGAAGTTCGCGCACATTCTCGATGCCTTCCGTTTCGGCGCTCCGCCACACGGCGGTCTGGCCCTCGGACTGGACCGCATCGCGATGCTGGTGTCCGGTGAGGACAGCATCCGCGAGGTCATCGCGTTCCCGAAGAACAACAAGGGAGCCGACCTCATGGCCCAGAGCCCCTGCGTGATCGACTTCAAGTCCCTGCGTGAGGTTTACATCCAGTCGACCTACAAGGAGAAGAAGGACTGAAGTGCCCTTGCCACGGGGTCGCCGGAGTCTCCCCCCGGATTTCCCGACGACCACTCGCGGCAAGAGCAGGGCTCAAGTGTCCAATTCTGACGGATTGGGCAAGAGGTTTCCATATCGATGACGGGTTTCTGAGATCGCTTGTTCGCGAAGCCAGGCCGGCCATTCGAGTCGGGCGTTCGTGAGAACAGCTCCGTCGGCCCAGCGCAGGCCGGCGGCGATGATGGCGGATTTCAGGGCTGTTCCCCCTTCGGGAGCACGCACGAGTCCGAAGTGTTCAGCGAGTGCGGGAAGGCGGGCCGCCAGGGCCTCCGAGGACTCGATGACGCACTCGAAGCCGAGGCCTGTCAGCCACTTGCGCGGGCTCTCGAGCGAGAGGGATACGGCGACGTTCATCGCCCCTGCGGCCAGCAGAAGTCGTGCGAGATCGGCATCGGAGGTCGAGTCTTCCGCACGAAGGACGGCCCGTGAGAAACGGCGGTAGCGGAAGACATTCGATTCGAAACGCAGGGCGCTGGGGTCGTGTTCGACGGCGAATTCCTTTTCGTTCCAGAACGCATCGCTGCCAGCGGCGACGGCAAGGCGGTCGCGGGATTCCGGGAGGACGGCTACGAGTTTCATCAGCAAATCGAGGCAGCCTGCTGTCGGTTCGGCGCGCTCGACGGGCAGGCCTAAATTGGTCCAGGTTCCGAAGAGCTGGCAGTAGTTCGGGCCACCCGCCTTCGCGCCCGGGCCGAAGCTGGAACGTTTCCAACCGCCGAAGGGCTGACGCTGGACGATGGCACCGGTGATGGGGCGGTTGATGTAGGCGTTGCCGACCTCAACCTGCTCGCGCCAGGCCGAGATTTCCCGATCATCGAGCGAATGGATGCCGCCTGTTAGACCAAATTGGGAGTCGTTCTGGATCCGCAGCGCATGGGAGAAATCGTTCGCCTTTACCAGTCCGAGCAACGGTCCGAAACACTCGGTTCGACGGAACCAGCTTTCCGGTTTCACCCCGAGCTTGATTCCGGGCGACCACAGGCAGGGATTGCCATCGATCATCTTCGGTTCGAGCAGCCATTCCTCCCCGGGATCGAGGATTGTTAGAGCGCGGTGCAGTGACTCGCCGGCCTCGCGGATGATGGGCGTGACGATGGCGTCGAGGTTCCAGGGACCGGAAACCCGGAGCGATTGCGCAGCGTCCTTGAGCTGTCGACGGAAGGACGGGTTGTCATAAACCTCGGCTTCGATAATCGCCAATGAAGCGGCGGAGCATTTCTGTCCGGCATGACCGAAGGCGCTCTTCACGAGGTCCTTGATCGCCTGATCGGGATCGGCAGCGGCGGTGATGATGAGTGAGTTCTTGCCGCTGGTTTCCGCGAAGAGTCTGAGTGACGGTTTCCAGTCGAGGAACATCCGTGCGGTCTCGTAGGCACCGGTCAGGATTACCGCGCCGATGCGGTCGTCGGTGACAAGCGAGCGACCGATTTCGTTGTCGGGGCAGGGGACAAACTGGAGGACGTTCCTGGGAATCCCGGCGCGCCATAGGCAGTTCACCATCACCCAGGCGGTGAAGACGGTTTCCGGTGCGGGCTTGAGGATCACCGTGTTGCCGCCGATCAGGGCTGCGAGGATGCTGCCGCAGGGAATGGCGAAAGGGAAGTTCCACGGCGGTGTGACGAGCACAGTGCCGAAGGGCTGGAAGGCCGCGCCGTCTTCGGGAAAACGGCGAGCGTAGTAGTTGGCGAAGTCGATGGCCTCGGTGATCTCGACATCGGCTTCGGTGACGGCCTTGCCGGCATCGAGCAGCATCGTGGTGATGGACTCGCCTCGGGCGCGCTCGATCTCGGCAGCGACTTCCCTGAGCAGTTCGCCACGGCCTTCGAAGCCGAGGGCTTTCCAGGATGCGCGTGCGGCGACGGCGGCTTGCAGAGCACGTTCGATTTCCTCTGGTCCGGCAAGCGAATGGCGGTAGGCTTCGACACCAGGGCGAGAGGGATCGAATCCAGCTTCCAGGTGCTGCGTCATTTCCTCGCGACCGGCGATCACCAGTGGGATGTCGGCGACAGGAGCGGAGCGCTTCGCCTCGATCAATTCACGCGCCCACTTGCGGTTGGCAGGCAGGGAGAAGTCGGTATCGGCCTCGTTATGAAAAGCTGCGTCGAGAGGCAGGGCGACGATCGTTTCGCAGCTCCGATCCTGAAGGCGCTTCGGTCCTGCGAGCACGCCGTCCTTGCGGGCGCAGGCGCGGCGGAAGCGTTCCTCCTGGCGTTTCCAGGCGGCGTCGCCGGTTTTCATGCCGAAGAGGTCGCGGAGGAAATTTTCCTCGGAGGTGTTCTCGTCGAGGCGTCGGACCAGGTAGGCGATGGCGCTGTGGAAATCGTCGCGATTCACCACCGGCGCGTAGAGCAGGAGGCCACCGGCACTCTCATTCACGACTCGGGCCTGGTGGTTGGCCATGCCTTCGAGCATCTCGAATTCGACGCGGGCATCGACGCCTTCGCGGGCTCGGAGCAGCAGGGTGTAGGCGATGTCGAAAAGGTTGTGGCTGGCCACGCCGTGACGGACCACTGCGGCATTGATCGGATCGCAGGCCTCGTGGACCATGCGCTTGAAATTGGCATCGACCTCCTCCTTCGAGCCGTAGGGCGCGAGCGGCCAGTCGTGGAGCTCGGCCTCGACGCTTTCCATCGCGAGGTTCGCTCCCTTCACGATGCGGATCTTGATCCCGGCTCCGCCACGGGCGACGCGTTGCCTTGCCCAGGCGATGAGGTCCTTCTGCACCGGCCACGAGTCGGGCAGGTAGGCCTGGAGCACGATGCCCGCCTCAAGCTGCATGAACTCCGGTTCGTCTAGTACTTCGCGAAAGGCATCGCAGGTCAGGTGGAGGTCGCGGTATTCCTCCATGTCGAGGTTCACGAACTTCGGTCGGCCGTTGACCGGGTTCTTCATCGCGACGCGGTAAAGCTGCCGTAGTCGATCGTTGATGCGGGCGAGTGTTTCGGTTTCGCCGACGAGGTGGATCTGGCTGAAGATCGCGGAAATTTTCACCGAAAGGTAATCGCAATCGGGCGACTCAAGTCGGGCAATCACGGCCTGAATGCGGTGTTCGGCCTCGTTTTCGCCGAGGATCGCCTCACCGAGCTGGTTGAGATTCATCCGCATGCCGGCCTTCTTGCGGCGGGCGAGGAGGGGTTTCAGCTTCGCGTCTTCGGCAGGGAGGATGACCGAAGAACTCTGCGAACGCATCGCGCCGGTGATGGCTGGAATCACGATTTCCGGTGCGAAGGCCGAGGCGGTGGCTCCGACGCGCATGGCGATCTTTTCCGGTAGGGAAAGGTAGTCCGGCACGCCGTAGCCCTCGACGAGGTGTCGGAACTGCGAGGCCGAGCGAGCATGCGTCGGCGGACGGAACACCTGGTCGGCCATTGCCAGAGTGAAGGCCTTTCCGGCGAGGTCGTTCATCATTCGAGCCATCTGCTTCGCCTGACGTCGCTCGCCGGATCGCTCTTCGGATTGTGCGGCTTTCAGCAGGTCAGCGGCGAGGGCGACGGCTTCGTCGACAATGGCTTCATCGCCGATCGGATGCCGGCGGATTTGGTCGAGCCGATGCTGGATGGAGGATATCGTCATGATCAGAGCATCGCACCGCTGTCTTGACCGATCCGCATGAAAGTCCCATGCGTTGCGGCAAAGAATTCGCCGTGTCCGCCGATGATGACTTCCTGGATCAGCTCGCCTCGCCGCGGTTTTGCGAGCGGCTGTTCGCGCACTTGCCGGACGTGGTGTTCTGCCTGAAGGACCGCGAGCGGCGGTATCGTGCAGCAAACCAGGCATTTGCGGAGCGGCTGGGCATCGATCATCCGCGAAAGCTGCTGGGTCGGGTGGCGGATGAGTTTTTCCCGGAGCATCTGGCGGCGGCGTATCGCGAGCAGGACCTGCAGGTGCTGGGGTCGGGTCGCGAGCTGGCGGACCGGCTGGAGTTGGTGACGAATCGCAATGGCTCGCTCGGTTGGTATCTGGCCACGAAGGTGCCGCTGCATGACGCGAAGGGGAGGGTGGTCGGACTGGCGTCGATTTCCCGGGACCTGGGCGAGCCGAGCGAATCGGACACCGAGTTCGCGGGCGTGGCGCGGACGGTGGCCTTCATCCAGAAGCACCTCGATGAAGAGCTGCGCCCGGCGGATCTCGCCGCGAAGGCGAAACTTTCCCCGGCCCAGCTCGATCGTCGGATGCGGAAAGTCTTCACGCTCACGACCTCCCAATTCATCCGGAAAGCCCGCATCGGCGTGGCGGCGGAGTGGCTGACCACCACCACGACCCCGGTGGCGGAGATCGCGCTGGCCTGTGGCTACGGCGACCAGACCGCGTTCACCCGACAATTCCGCGCCACGGTCGGCATGCCACCGGCGGCGTATCGCGAACACACCCGACGCCATGTCTGAACGGAAACGCATTGCCCTGTTCGGCGGGACCTTTGACCCGGTCCACCTTGGTCACGTCCACATGGCGAAGTTGGCGAAGGACTCGGCCGATCTCGACGAGGTGCGGTTCATGCCGTGCCGGATTTCCCCTCACAAGATCGGCCACGCGACCGCCCCTGCGGAGGATCGGCTGGAAATGCTGCGGCTGGCGACGAAGGACCTGCCTTGGGCGAAAGTTGAGGACTACGAGCTGACCAGCCCGGAGCCTTCGTATTCCTACCTCACGGCGGAGGCCCTTTCCGCGAGGGAGCCCGGGGTCGAGTGGTTTTGGCTGATGGGGGGCGACCAATGGGAGGCGCTGCCAAGGTGGAAGCACCCCGAGCGGTTGGCGGCGGTGGTGACGTTCCTCGTTCTGGCGAGGGGTGGGCAAACGCCTCAACCCCGGGAGGGATGCCGGATGCAGGTCATTCCGGGCGATCATCCGGCCTCGGCAACGGCGATCCGGGACTCCTGCCGATCCGGCCTGCTGGTGAATCAGTGGCTGGCTCCGGAAGTGGCGGATTTCCTCGGAAGGAGGCACCTTTATTGCCAGCATTCGTGACTTGCATGCGGCGGACTGCCACCCTAATTTTTGAATTAGAACACATGAAAAATTTCCTGGTTTCGACCCTTCTCCTTGGTTCCGCACTTGCCGGCTTGGCTGCTGACGAAAAGGCCGCGCCGGGAGCCGCCAAGCAGCCTCCGCTCGCGCTCAACCAGCGGGCGTTCCTGAATCTCCCCGAAGCTCGACGCATTGAATTTGACAAGCACCTCGCCGAGGCCGACCGCCTGTTTCGTGAGAAGCGCGTTTTCGAGACGATCGACGAACTCGAAAAGGCGACGGTGATTTTCCAGGACAGTCCTGAGCTGCTGAATCTGCGTGGTTCCTGCTACGTGGAGTTCCGTGCATTCGAAAAGGCGATGGAGGCGTATCGTGCAGCCGAAAAGCTTTCGCCGGACAATCAGAGCATTCAGTTCAATATCGGCGAAATTCTCTTCGTGACGAAGAAGTGGCAACCGGCCCTGGATCTGTTCGAGAAGATCCTGAAGACCATGGAGCCGAAGAGGGACATGGCTCTCATGCGGTTGGTCGAATTCAAGATCCAGCTATGCAAGATCAAGCTTGGCCAGAAGGAGGAAGCCGAGGTTCTCGCCGAGAAATATGACTATTTCGACGATTCTCCTTACTACTACTACGCCCACGCCGCGATCTGCTACGAAAAGGAGGATCTGGTGAAGGCGGAGGAGTGGCTCTCCATGGCGTCGCGGGTATTCCAGGATGCCAACATCATCTCACCGTGGCAGGATACCTTGGTTGAGTTCGGCTACATCAAGAGTTTCTACGGCGACGAGGATGCCGCAGCGGCTCCCTGAGCCCTGCATCCGGAGCCGATGGTTTTCCAAGTGTTGTTGAAAGATGCCACCCAGAGTGGCGTTTTTCATGGGGTGTCGTCCTGATGCTGGACGGAAGCCTCAATCCAATTCTCATGCGAGTCCTGCTGCCATGCCTGTTTGGATTCTGTCTTGTTTGCAACAGGATGGAGGGCTCGGAGGCGGATCTTTTCGTGCCGGTGGTCTCTCCAGTGGAAGTTGTGCTCAGTCCGGCAGTTTCTTCGGGATCCATCCATCTTGGAAGCGGAGGACTGAACTTGCTGATCCAGCCAAGCGCCGGCAGTGCTCTCGCTACGAACGCGCCGGCTCTCGCGGCCTTCAACCGTGCGGCCGCGACCTGGGCTTCCTACATCAGCGACGACATCACCATCGTGATCGATGCCGACCTGCTTTCCTTCGGCGCGGGAAATGAGAATGTCATTGGAGGAGCCACACCGGTCTACCTTCAGGGAAGCTATTCGGCTGTGGCCGGTCTTTTGGTCGGCGATGCTGCGGATGAGTCCGATGACGGCATCGTCTCCATGTTGCCGAGTTCGCTTTCGATCCGATCTCTGACAGGGATTGCCTTTAGCGGAAACGTCCTCCTCACCAAGGCGAATGCCAAGGCTCTCGGGCTCCCCGCCTCCTATGTGGATGGTCTGGTCAACACGACGATTGATGCGCGGATCGAGTTCAACAGCGATTTCGCCTTCAGCTATGATCGCAGTTCCGCCGCTCCGGGGACGATCGATTTTGAAAGTGTCGCCCTGCATGAGATCGGGCACGCGCTGGGGTTCATCTCGCAGACCGATACCGTCGACGGAGTTCCAATCGGGGCGAATCTAACTGGGTCCACACTCTCTGTGACCACACTGGATTTGTTCCGGTTCGCGGCCACGAACAAACCGATGAATGAGGCGGGATTCACGAATGGGGTGCGTGAGCTGACGCCGGGGATCGAAGCCGGGATTTCAGATGGAGTGGATTACTTCGCGATGTCGACCGGAGCGGCGCGGGGAGATGGTCGGCAGGCGAGTCATTGGAAGGATGGCAATTTGCCGGGAAATCCATTCATCGGAGGCATGGATCCCACGATCGACTACGGGCAGATTTTCACCCTGAGCCGGGCCGACCTTCGCGCGCTTGATTTGATCGGCTACGACATCACTCCCGTGCCGGAGCCCGCGTTTGCCTGTGGGGTGGTCGGGTTGCTGGTCCTTGTTTCGCGCAGGCGGAGGAATTGATCCAATGGCTGGGCCTGAAGCTCCAACTGGAACAGCGCGTTTCGTGGGCGGATTGGTTGCGCTTGGAGGAATCGTGATCCTGGCTGTCTGGCTTTTCGGCTCGGTGAGAATGACGCCACATTCTCCTCCAGTGGTGGTGGCGCCACCAGTGGAGGCTCAGCCGACATTGGAGGCCGCCAGGGAGGTCATTCGGAGGTATTTCGAATCCATTGACGAGGAGGGAAGGATCAGTTGCCTGCATGATAAGGATCGGGTCGGCCCCCTGTGGCGGGATTTTTACCATCGGCGGGCGAAGCCTTTCTCGATGCTCGATTCGATTCAGATCGGAAAAATGGTGACTCACGATGGGAAAACGCTGGCCTTGTTCGTGGTCGAGCTGTCCCCCGGTGGCAGGCAGCCGATTGCCCTGTTCTGGGAAGCGGATCATCGCTTCGCCATCGACTGGGAGAGCCACGTCGTCTACGGGACGATGGACTGGATCGAATGGGTGGAATCGAAGCCGTCGGAGCCACAGATCCAGCGGGTCTATCTCAGCGAGACGATCATCGGCAACGAGAGATCAGATCTAAGGCGGGTCGCTGTTGAGCATCGTGATTCCCTGAAGCCGGAATTGGCGGAGATTCCCAAGACAGTTGATTTCCCAATCGATTTCAGCGGTCGCCAGCGGGTGCCGGTCACAGCGGAGTTCCAGTTTCAAGGATCTCCAGGAAATCGGAGTCTCGTGATGGTCCGCCTGATCCACGAGGGATGGAGTCGTTGATGGGGGGCTGGGTCATGGCTTTTTCCACCAGTCGCTTTCCTTTTCCCAAGCTTCGGTAGTCTCGGGCTTCTGATGCTTGAGTTGCTGCTCCTGGTGCCGGATCTCCTGAAGGAGTTCGTCCACGTGAGGGTCGCGACGCTTCGCATGACGTCGCATTGAAGTGAAGAGGCTCAGGATCACCCCGAAGCTCATGCCGATGACCACGATCATGCCGATCGCGAATCCATCCGAAGCGGTGAAATGGTCCCAGCCCATGGTGCGCTCAATCGAGGTTGATGCGCATCGGGATCATGCTCGAATACTCGAAATGGTGCTTCGTGAAGAAGTTCTGGGATTCGGCGCTGATCTTGTCGGTCAGCAGCGTGATGCGCTTGAAGTCCTTCAGGCGGGCGAAATCCACCACGTATTCGATCAATTTCGTGCCGTATCCGAGACCTCGATGATCCGGATGCACGATCACATCCTCCATCAGGATCACGAAGCCACCGCGGGCGGTCGAGATCGTGAACAGCAGGTTCACCATGCCAATGATCCTGTGATCGTTCCGCAGGACAAAGATCCGTCCGCGGCTGGGTTGTTCCAGGATCAGGCTCAGGCCGCGTTCCTGGGTACTTCGATCCGGGTTGAAGTCTCCGGATTTCGCGAAAAGGTCCATGACCAGCTCGGTCAAGGCGGGGAGGTCCTCGATCGTGGCAGGCTCCACACGCATCTGGTCGGAGTTTCCACTCCGGGAGGGCGGCGCTTGCACGAGAGGTTCCATGCGGTGACGCTGGCACAGTCGCCTTTCCCCGGCACGCGTAATTTCCCTAAGGCCCCATGAAAAAAATTTCGCATATCAGAACATTTGCCGGGTTGACAACCGCTCGCGGGTTCCTAGAGTGCGCGCCCGCCCCGGAATCGGAGCGGATTACCTTCAAGCGCCAACCTGCGACCCTGTCATGAGCTTCCGCACCTATCAGCCCTCCAAGCGTACCCGCCGCCGTCAGCACGGATTCCGTGCCCGTATGGCCACCAAAGGTGGACGCGACATCATCAAGCGTCGCCGCGCCAAGGGCCGCAAGCGCCTTCTTCCGAAGGGCGTTGAGATCCCTTACAAGCGCCACACGACGCAGCACGGCTCCTGATCAGGAGTCGCGTCGCGGGCGGATCCGGGTTTCCCCGTGACCAGCCATGCGTCTACCGCGCAAGCACAGCATGACCCATCGTGACGAGTTCACGAGGGTCAGGACCACCGGTCAGGCGAAAGCCGGCCGGTTTGTTGTTTTAAGCACGCTTGCGGATCCGTCCCTCGATGGCATCCGCACCGGATTCATCACGACGAAGAAGTCCGGGAAAGCCCACGACCGCGTCCGGCTGAGGCGGATTTTCCGATCCATGATCCGCGATCACGCGGCGGATTTCGGCGACCTCCGGCGCTATTTGGTGACCATTGCCCGCCATGGGGCTTCCACGGCCACCTTCGCCGAGCTTGAGGCGGATTGGTTGAAACAGGCCAAGCGACTCGGGCTTTTTACACCCGCTCCAAGTCCCGCTGATGGTTGACAGAATCGTCATCTGGCTGCTCCGGAGCATCGTTCGGTTCTACCAAATTTTCCTCAATCCGATGCTCAAGGCCCTCGCAGGACCGGCCGCCGGATGCCGCTACACGCCCACTTGCTCCCACTATTTCCTCAAGGCCATCGAGACCCACGGACCGTGGCGCGGGAGCTGGCTCGGAATCTGTCGGATTTTCCGCTGTCATCCGTGGGGTGGCTCCGGTTATGACCCCGTCCCGCCGCGCAGGAAATCCTGCTCCCACGGCGACCATCCCCATTGAGGCACCCCGCCGAATCCCTTTTCTCCATGTACGACCGCAAGACCTGGTTCATCGTCATCGCCTGCAGCGTCCTGCTGGCGGCCAATATCCACTACTCGACAAAGGCCAAGCAGGAGGCTGCCGCCAATGCGCCGAAGCCTCCTGACACGCCCGCCGCTCCCGCCACGCCGGGAACTCCGGCGCCTGTCGAAGGTGGTGTCCTGCACAGCGAGCCCCCGGCTCCTCCAGCGGATGAGAAGCTCATCACCCTGGAGACCAAGGAAATGGTCTTCACCCTCAGCACCCTCGGCGGCGGCATCAAGGAAGCCGAGGTCAAGAATCAGTTCGAGGTCGGTAGCAAGGACAAGCGGGTCCGAATGAACCGCTTCGGTGGGGCTCCGATCGGGGCGATCGCAGGAGGCGGACAGGCACTGGAAAACATCTCCTATTCGTATCTGGATGCGAAATCCGTCCCCGGAAAGAAAGCCGTGTTCGTCGGCACTCATCCCTCCGGACTGGTGGCGCGAAAGACCTTCTCGATCATCGAGGACGGCAAGAAGGGCTCAGACTACCTTCTGGATTTCTCCCTCGAACTTGAGAACGCCGCGGCTGTGCCGATTTCGCTCGATTCGTTCAGCCTGTATCTCGGAGAAGCCTCGCCGCTTTATCAAAAGGAGTGGGCCCAGCAGACAACCTTCCTCTATCGCGATGGGGGCAGCATGCATTTCAATGACGTCGGCCAGTTCAAGGGGGGCATGTTCGGCTCGGACAAGTCGATCATCACGAAGGACTCCGAGAAACTCGAGTTCGGCGGAGTTACGAACCAGTTCTTCGCCACCGTCATCCGACCGAAGGAACCTCAGGCCGGAAAGATTTGGGCCAAGCCGGGCGACGTTTCGATCAGCCCTGGAGCCCCCACCGTCAAA
>JANOBS010000386.1:0-10930 GCA_031411755.1 Luteolibacter sp.
CCGCAACAATGGTTTGTATTCGCCAACTGAGACCGAGTGCAAAGCGAGCATTCCTGAGGAGCCCGGTGCGGGAAAACCGCACGCCGGGATCTGTGAGGGGGCGTCCGGGTCAACCGGGCGTCCTACCTCGATACCACACCAACCTCGGACGCTGGATCAGCCGCGATCCGATTGGGGAAGAAGGAGGCTTTAATCTTTACGCAGCGTCAGACAATGTCCCCACATCAAGAATAGACATGCTGGGACAGTGGGCTTTTGATATCGGATTAGGATTTAGCGGCACAGTGGCGGCGACCTTAAGCGGTGTTACCGGAGGGATTGAAATAGGTATTGGAAAGACTTACATGTTTTCATCTAGCTATGGAGATTTTGACTGTATTCAGTGCAGTGCAAGTTTCAAAGCCGGTTTTGGTGTGGGCGAATTTTCTGCTGGATTCGGACTTATTGGTTCTGGGGGAGATGATGCATGGGTTGGTGAAGGCACAACGACTTCGCATGGTTTAGGATTTAACTTTACTCCTCCGGAACCGCCGCCATTTTTCGGTGCGAGCGGAGGGGCATCTATTCCCGATCCCGGTTCTGGTAATGGAATTGGAGTAAATACAGGTGATCCATTTGGACCATCGTGGGGGGCTGGAGTCAATTTTTACAAGTCAAAAACTTACACAGGGAAAGTATGCGAAAAGCGGTCATGGTGTGATCCATTTGGTGTGGCTAGTACGGTTAAGGCAGCACTCAGATTGGATGAATGCGTTAACAAGGCTATTGACGCAATGCTGGCCGATCTCGCAATGCCCAATTTCTTGAAAAAAATCAAATAAATGAAGCTCTCAAAACTATTTTTATACGGCTTGCCGCTACAAGCCGTAAGCGTGCTTATTTATTCATTGTCACCGAAAGGATCAGAATTGGAGTCTGTTATGTTTTACGTTGCAACTGCCGTGGGGTTGGCCACATTCTCGACAGTTGCATTTGTAGAGCATAAAGACAATGACACCAAGATGAAAACAACCCTTGCTGCTGCATTCATTGTTCTCGTAAATATGATTTTATTTTATATGATTGGATCGATTGCCTCGGGAAAGATTAAGTAAAAATCTGAATGGGGTCAGTAGGCATGTAAAAGGGGTCCTCGCGGATTCACATTTTCCCCAGTTCGGCTTGGTCATGCTGTTGGGGGGTATCTGTAGCCGTAATCGTTCACCTCTCGGGAATCGATCTCATTCAAGTCATTGGTATTGAGATTCTTGGGTCCGGAGGGTGCCGGTGGTTTCGTGGGCCTTAGCGGCAGGCCTCCACACTCGTCGGGGCCTTGGTCTTCCGGGCCGTCCCGATCCTTGCACTTCTCAAGCTCCGTGGAAACGGAGCTGAGCACTGAGGTTGGAGCCGCGGTCACCATTTCGATTGGATTTGAAGCTACTGCAACTGGGAGGGAAGGGAAAGGAGGAACTGAGGGCCCACCATGGGGATGGGTGCGAGCGTGCACCTCCTTCAGGGCGGAGATGCTGACATGCGTGTAGATCTGAGTGGTGTCCAATCGAGCATGCCCGAGCATCGACTGGATATAGCGAATGTCCGCCCCGCCTTCGAGCATGTGCGTGGCGCAGGAATGGCGGAATAGGTGACAGGAGCCTTGCTTGGTGATTCCGGCCTTCTTCATGGTCCTCGATACCCAGTTTCCGAGGTAGTCCGCACTCAGACGTGTGCCGTATCCTGAGAGGAACAGGGCGCTTTCTCCGGGCAGATAGGCGAGCTGGGGTCGGGTATCCTTCAGGTAACGCTCCAGCCACTCCGCTGCCCTGGTGCCGACGGGAAGGAGCCGGCTTTTTCCACCCTTGCCACGGCGAATCAGCAGGGTGCGCAGGGAGGGATCGTAGTCGCCCACGTCCAGATTCGCCATCTCGGAGCGACGGATGCCGGTGGCGTAGAAGAGTTCGAGGATATTGCGGTCACGGAAGCCGAAGGGGCTGTTCAGATCCGGCAAGCGCATGAGGCGCTCGATTTCCTCGCCAGAGAGGGATTTCGGCAGGTTGCGGGATTGCTTGCGCGGGAGATCGAGGTCGGCGGCCGGGTTGGCCGGAATGATGCCTTCCCGACACATCCAGGCGAAGAAGCGTCTGACGGCCCCAAGACGGGCGAGCTGGGTATTGATCCCGAGTGGCTGCCCGGTGCGGGGGGAGCAGTATCGAAACAGGAAGAGCTGGAAGGTCTCGAGCGTCCTGCGCGAGAAGGCTTTGGGAGAGAGGAGAGCCTCGGTCCTTGCCCAGCCGAGAAACTGCTTAAGAGCCCAGCGATGACTGTCGATTCCTCCGGCTGCACAGCCCCGCGCTTCCAACCTCGCGAGGAATGCCGCTCCGAGAGCTTCGAGTGAGCGTTTCTCGGAGTTGAGGATGGGGGAAGGAGGCAGGCCACCCTTTCGGCGTCCGCGCATGCCAGAGAGATTGCAAAGTCCTGATTTACCGGCCATGGGAGGTGACTTGGACGGTGAAGGAGAATGAGACCAGCCCAATGTAGGTGGAAGGGGTGAAAGGGTGCAAGGATTGTTTCGGTCACGGCAGCCAAAGGAACCTTTTCAAATCCGGCAGGCGCACCATCAAAGCGAGGGGGCCAGGGTCCGATCCTTGATTCCAAATTTGTGCTCGGGATTTCGTGCTTTTTTCCGGATTCCGCCCCATCTTGCCGCCGCCCATGCTGGATGCCGACCTTCTCCGCCGCGATTTCCCGATCCTTCACCAGACGGTGAATGGAAAGCCGTTGGTCTATCTCGACAACGCCGCCACCACCCAGAAGCCGCTTGCGGTGCTGGAGGCCTCGCGCCGTTACTACGAGGAGGTCAACGCCAACATCCATCGCGGGGCCCACACGCTGGCACGGCTCGCCACCGAGGCCTTTGAGGCCGCGCGCCAGACCGTGGCGACGCACCTTCACGCCGACAGCCCGGACGAGGTCATCTTCACCTCCGGCTGCACCGACTCGATCAATCTCGTCACCATTTCCCTGGGTCGCTCCGGGCTGATCAAACAGAGCGACATCATCCTCATTTCCACGCTCGAGCACCACGCCAACATCGTGCCGTGGCAGATGCTTTGCGAACTCACGGGTGCCACGCTCGAAATCATTCCCTGCCACGAAGACGGCTCTCTCGACCAGACCGCCTACTCACAACTCTTGGAAAAGAATCCAAAGCTGGTGGCCTTCAACTGGATTTCCAACGCCTTTGGAACCATCAACCCGGTGATCGACATGACCGCCAAGGCGAAAGCCGCCGGGGCGCTGGTCCTGATCGATGCCGCCCAGGCAACGCCGCATTTGGCGATCAATGTCCAAACCCTCGGTGCCGACTTCCTCGCCTTTTCCGGACACAAGGTCTACGCGCCCACCGGGATCGGTGTACTATGGGGAAAGCGTGAGGTGCTCGAAGCCATCCCGCCGTATCGCGGTGGCGGCGAGATGATCAAGGAGGTCACTTTTGCCAAAACGACCTACAACGACCTGCCGTTCAAGTTCGAGGCCGGCACGCCGAACATCGAGGGCACCATCGCGCTCGGAGCCGCGCTGGACTACGTGAACTCCATCGGGATCGAGGCCATTCATGAGCACGAGACCCGGCTGATGCGTGCTGCGGAACAGGCGCTCTCTGCCATTCCCGGCATGCGTTTCTATGGACCGTCCGACCGCGCGGGAGCCCTCTCATTTTCCATCGGGGGCGTCCATCACTACGACCTCGGAACCCTGCTCGACCAGATGGGAATCGCGGTCCGCACCGGCCATCACTGCTGCCAGCCACTGATGGCGCGATTCGGAATGACCGGCACCACCCGCGCTTCCTTCGCCCTTTACAACACGATGGCGGAGGTCGAGGTGCTATCCGAGGCTGTTGGGAAAGCGGCGAGAATGTTGGGCTGAAATGGGTGGTTCCCGACACCCAACTTGAAACAAAAATGGCCGTCCCTCTTAGGACGGCCATTGATTGAAATCATCAATCCGAGCGGGCGTTCAGTATTTCACACCGCAGCCGTAAGGCTCGGTCTTGCCGGTGGCGACGGTCTTGCCTTCGAGGGTGGCGTCGAGGGCCTTGGCGACGTAGTTGTCCGAACTGGTGATGTCGTCGGCCTTGGTGGTGGACTTGGAGTCGATCGCGCCGTTGTAGACGAGCACGCCTTCCTTGTTGATGACGAACATGTGAGGCGTGGTCTTGGCCGCGTAGGCCTTGCCAACGGCACCGGTGGAATCGATCAGGTAATGGCTGCCTTTCCAGGAGTTCTTGGCGGTCTGTTCCAGCGCGGCGGCGGGGGCCAGGTAAGTGCCGTTGGACTCGCTGGCGGAGTTGACCGTGAGCCAGACGACACCCTTGCCGGTGTAGGTTTCCTGGAGCTTCTGCATGTTGCCGGAGCCGTAGTGTTTCACCACGAACGGGCAGCCGAAGTTGTTCCATTCGAGCACGACCACCTTGCCCTTGAGCGAGGCGAGCGAGACTTCCTTGCCATTGGCGTCCTTGGCGGAAAAGGCGGGGGCAGCGGCACCGACTTCAGCGGCGTGGACGGAGGCCATCGCGATGAGACCGGCAAATGCGGAGAAGAATAGTTGTTTCATGGTAGTTTCTGAGGTTGGGAATTCATCGTAGAACTTGGAAAGGACGATGCGTTTGTCCAATGACTTTCAAGTCGAAGGTTATTTCTTTGACCAAGAGACCATGACCGGATGCGGAAGCCCGCCGCCGGTGAGCACGAGGTCCAGGGTCTTTGGCGCGCCTTCGAGATACTCGCTGCGTTTGACGGTGGCGGTCCAGGAGGACCCTGATTTCTGGAACTGGATCGTCGCGGCAGCATCGATCACCTGGGGAGTAGCTGGAAATGTCACCATTGATGCCGGATCTCCCACTGCGGTTGAAATGAGTGTGAGGACGAGGGATTTCCCCTCCTCTGCCACGGTGAGAGCAAGACCTTCGACTGGAGCTGGCACTTGAGACTTCGCCTTTTCAATGAGCGGCGCAGAGGGCGTGGCAGCGGGTGGGCCGGACGACAATTCAAGGGTCGGTGCAGCATCGCCGGAAACGCAGGCACTTTCGTCGCAGGTCAGCCAGTCGAGCTTCACCGCGATCCTGGCGGCCTTCGCGACGCCGGGCGGTGGTGTGAGGGTGACGGGAATGATGACCTCTCCGACGTAGCCGAATCCGGGCAGGTCGCCGGTCTTGAAGCGGATCGGCACCGGCCAGCCGAGTGGCCCGGCGGACCAGCCTTCAGGCAAAACCCACTCGGCTCCGAGTTTCATTCCGCCTTCACCGGGGTTCGTCCAATAGGTGTGCCAGCCGGGATCGACGGTGAGGCGGATGGCCGCGTTGACGGGCTTGGAGGCCTCGAAGGTGGAGGATGCCGCAATCAGTTCGGCCGACGCGTGACCGGAATGGATGGGTGCTCCTGACGCGTGCAGACAGGAAGCGAGCACGGTGAGGGGGAAAAGCATTCTCATGACCGTGGAATAGGGCCGAAGATCGTTGATTCCGCAAGTCGATCCGCCGCCGCATGCAGGCGACGTTCGCGGCGATAGGTGCTGGCGGACTGCCCCATCTGGCGGCGGAAGTGGCGGGCGAAATCGCTGTGATCGTAGAAACCGGCCTCAAGAGCCACCTCGGTGACTGGAAGGTTGGTGCGACCGAGGAGCTCACAGGCTTCAATGACACGCATCCGCATCAGAAACTCACGGGGCGTGGTCTGGAAAGTGGTGCGGAACTTCCGCTCGAACTGTCGGATCGAAAGCCCGGCCATCGCCGCGAGCCGGGGCACATCCAGTTTATCCCGGAAATGATTCTTCAGATGCTCGGCGACGTTTGCCAGCTCCAGATAGGGCTGAATGGCGGCCCGCTGGGCTTCGAGACTGCGAACTGTGCCGCAGACGCCGCAGACCTTCCCATCGAGGTCGAAGAGTGGCAGCTTGTCGGTCACATACCATTCCGGGCGGCCCTCGGAATTAGGGAAAAGCTCCACCGTCCCGAGCATCGGCCGACCGCTGTCGATGACCTTTTCATCGTCCCGACGGTACTTCGCCGCCAGCCGTGGCGGGAAAATGCGCTCATCGGTCACGCCGATCATTTGTTCCTCGGTGCGAAAGCCGCAGCGGCGGACAAAGGCGGGGTTTCCAGCCATCAGGCGGCCGTCGCGGTCCTTGGCGAAGAACAAGGTCCCTGGAAGGTGGTCGAAGAGGTGCCGGAACTGACCCGGCGGGAGTTGCTGCTGCCAGGATTGACGATGGGAAATTGCATCCATGCGTCGGAAAGATACACAGGCCAAGCGGATTCCTACAAGCTGATTCAAGGATCCGCATGCACCTTGAAAGGGTGGCTACCGCGTCTTCCGTTGTGGACTCGCGGACCATCTGTCTCCGTAAACCCATCCATGAAATCAGTATTGATTCTGTCCGCCTTGCTGCTAGGTGCAGCCCTTTCACCTGGAGCGCCGACCGCCGTGCCCCGTGAGGAAGCCCGTCGGCTTGAGGTCCTGTTCCTCGGTGCTCCCCTCGAAAATGCACCCGCCCACGATCCGATCGAGCGCTACCGGGTGGTTCGCAAACACCTTGGAGTTTCCGGCATCAATTTCACCTACACCGAGAACCTCGCCGATCTGAAACCGGAAGTGCTCAACCGCTACGATGCGGTGATGCTTTATGGCAACTGGGCCTCGATCACACCGGATCAGGAAAAGTCGCTCGTCGAGTATGTGGAGTCCGGTCACGGCTTCCTGCCGATCCACTGCGCCTCCGCCTGCTTTGAGAAATCGGATGCCTACGGAAAGCTCGTGGGCGGTCATTTCAAGTCCCACGGAACCGGCGTTTTCAGGACCTCCATCGTGGCTTCCGAGCATCCGGTGATGAAAGGATACAAGGACTTCGAGACCTGGGATGAAACTTATGTCCACGATCGCCTGACCAGCGATCGCACCCTGCTCCAAAAGCGCGAGGAGGAACCCTGGACCTGGGTCCGCACGCAGGGCAAGGGCCGCATTTTCTACACCGCCTACGGACACGACATGCGCTGCTGGAACCAGCCGGAATTCAACGACCTCCTGCGTCGCGGCATCCTGTGGGCGGTCAACGACGCCACCCGTGCCAAGCTCTACGCGCTCAAGCTGCCGAAGCTTGAAATGGAGAAGATGGAGCTCCCGGGTTACAAGGAGCGCAAGCTGATCACCGAAGGCCAGAAGCCCCTGAGCCCCGAGGAGTCGATGAAGCTCGCGCAAGTACCCAATGGCTTCGAGCTGTCCCTCTTCGCCGCCGAGCCGGACATCATCAATCCGATCTACGTCAACTGGGATGCCCGTGGCCGCGCCTTTGTCGTTCAAACGGTCGATTATCCCAACAACCTCCAGGCAAAGAACCTCGGACACGACAGCATCAAGATCTGTGAGGATACCAACGGCGATGGAAAGGCAGACAAGTTCACCGTCTTTGCCGACAAGCTTTCGATTCCCACCTCACTGACCTTCGCCAACGGCGGCGTGATCTGCACCAACGCCACCGAAATGCTTTTCCTCAAGGACACCGACGGCGACGACAAGGCGGACGTCCGCCAGACGCTGTTCTCCGGCTTCAATCCCGGCGACACCCATGCCGGTGTTTCCAATCTGCGCTACGGCCTCGACAACTGGGTCTACGCCACCATCGGCTACTCCGGGTTCGAAGGAACCGTCGGCGGCGAGCGACTCAAGTTCTCGACCGGACTATTCCGCTTCAAGCCGGATGGCTCGAAAATGGAGTTCCTCCAGAATACCACCAACAACACCTGGGGACTTGGATTCACCAGCGACTTCGATGTCATCGGCTCCACCGCCAACGGCAACCCTTCCTGGTATCTGACGTTCCCGAAGGCGGACTACGCGAACGCTGGAGTCGACCAACCAAAGACCCCGCGCGCGGATGACAATCCGATGTTTTTCCCAATCTCGATGGACATCCGCCAAGTGGACCAGTTTGACCGCTACACCGCCGGGGCCGGGCACTCCTTCGTCACCTCGACGCGGATGCCGGAAGCCTACAAGGATCGCATCGCGTTCGTCTGTGAACCCACCGGCAAGCTGGTTGGCTCCTTCGACGTCACCCGCGCTGGTAGTGGATTCACGGCCAAGCAGCTCCCCAACAACCTCTACTCCAGTGCCGATGCCTGGTCCGGCCCGGTCTGCGCCGAAGAAGGCCCCGATGGAGCGGTGTGGATCTGCGATTGGTACAACCTCATCATCCAGCACAATCCCACCCCGAGCGTTGCGTCCGCTGGTTTGGCTGCGAAGTCAGGCAAGGGCAATGCCTACGAAACTCCAGTGCGCGATACCCAATATGGCCGCATCTACCGCATTTACCCGAAGGACAGCAAGGATGAGGCCGAACCGAAGCTTGATCCAAACACTCCCGCCTCGCTGGTCGATACCCTGAAGCATCCGAACCTCTTCTGGCGACTCAGCGCCCAGCGCCTGATTGTTGAAAACCAGATCAAACCGCTGGCACCCGCTCTGAAGCAACTCGTCATCTCGAATGGCCCCGGAGCCATCCAGGCCTTCCAGTCGCTCAACGGCCTTGGCGCTCTCGATGCCGAAGTTTTGAAATCCGCGCTCGGCTCCACTTCCCGTGGACTACGTCGCGCGGCGATCCTCAACACTGCCGCAGGCGACACCTCGACGGCGGAGGTCATGATCCGCGATGGAGTGGTGCAGGGCGCTGACAATCGTGAGCTTGGCGAAGTGCTTGTGGCGCTTTCCAAGGTCGAGCCCTCGGAGAAGATCGGTGCCGCCATCCTCGCGACCCAGAAGGCCAAGATGGCCGAGTTCGCAAAGGACGGCACGCTGCGTGACGCCTGGCAGATCGCAGCCCGCCATCACGCCGTGCCGATCCTGGTCGCTGCCGCCGCAATGCCTCCGGAGGTTGCACAAGTCGAGGCCCCGAAGCTCAACCTCGCGCCCAGCCCGGACTTCAACGGCAAGGCAGGCGAGCAACCTTCCGGCTGGACCCTTCGCAACTACGGCGGCAAGAAGGACGACGTCGAAATGTCCATCACCGAAGGGGGCCGCAATGGTGGCACCTGTCTGAAGATCACCGCCAAGGGAGCTGTCGACGCTGGTGCGGGTGCAGACATCGCGGTCAAGCCCCGCACCCGCTACCGCCTCAGCGGCTGGGTCAAGACCGAGAACCTCCAGAACCGGGGTGGCATGGGAGCCCTGCTGAACATCCACGGCATGGAACCGAAGACCCAGGCGATCTCGGGAACCCGCGACTGGACGCTGCTGCAGGTCGATTTCAACAGCGGCAATGACGACTCGATCCTCATCCACTGCCTCTTCGGCGGATACGGCGGAGCGGTCGGAACCGCTTGGTTCGATGACGTTTCCCTCACCGAGACCTCCGGCAGCGCTGCCACCGACATGATCACTCCGCTGGCTTCCCACCTCGCTTCCAAGGGCACGCCCGAACAAAAGAGGACCGTGGTCAACGCCTTCTCCAAGCGCTCCGACGCCTACGCGAAGTCGATCATCGCCGCCATCGGCACCGCGCCGACAGTCGAGGTCGCCATGGTTCGCAAGTTCAAGGCCGATGCCGCCGTCCACGAGCGGGGGAGCGCCGTTTACGCCCGCACCTGCATCGCCTGCCACGGCCCGGATGGAAAAGGTGTCCCGGGAGCCTTCCCGCCTCTCGATGGCTCGGACTGGCCGGTCGGGGATGCCACCATTCCGATCCGCATCCTGCTCGCCGGCCTTCAGGGTCCGATCGAAGTGAAAGGCCAGAAGTTCCAGAACATCATGCCGCCCCACGTCGACCTGAAGGATGAGGAAATCGCCGATGTCCTGACTTACGTCCGCCAGAACTGGTCGAATGACGCGGCTGCGGTCGACTCCGCCACCGTCAAAAAGGTCCGCGCCGACAACGCAGCCCGGAAAACTCCCTGGACCGCCGACGAGCTTCGGCCGCACTGAGACGGCCTGATTTGCGATCACCCGGATCCGGCTTTTTTTGCTGGATCCGGGTTTTTCATTGCATCCCAGAGCAACTGAGCGGGTAAGGAAAACCGTCGGCTTGCGAAAGACCGCACGTGGGCTTTCGTTATAGTCAGCAGATCTTTTACGAATCGTTCCTTTTTCCATGACCCCCAAAGGCATCACCATTTCCAGTTTGGCAGCATTTCTGACCCTTCTGGCCAGCAGTTGCGACCGCACTTCGACCAAAGTGGGCGTCACTCCGGCAGATGTTGCTCCGGCTGCAGACGGAGGCGAGCCCGGGACTCCGGCAAACGTTCCGATTTCGCTGCCCGATCAGGTCAGCTTCAACGAACACATCCAGCCGATCCTGTCCGAGTATTGCTACCACTGTCACGGCCCGGATTCCGCTACCCGCAAGCCAAAGGATGCACCGCTGCGCCTGGATCGTTCCGAGGAGGTCTTCAAACCTCGTGAAAATGGAAAGCCCGTCATCATCAAGGGCGACGCTGCCGCTTCGTCGTTGGTCCAGCGGATTCATAGCAAGGACATCGATGAGGTGATGCCTCCCCCGGAGTCCCACAAGTCACTCAGTCCGCGTGAGGTCGCCTTGTTGGAAAAATGGATCCAGCAGGGCGCCGAGTTCCAGCCGCATTGGTCCTTTGCCGCGCTCACACGCCCATCAGTCCCGAAGACGACCGCAGAGGCCGCCAATCCAATCGATCAGTTCATCGCCGAGAAACTCGAAGTCGCGGGGCTGAAGATGAACCCGTCCGAGGAGGCCCGCCGCTTTCATCGCAGGCTGTCCTTTGACCTGACCGGACTGCCGCCCAAGCCGGAAGCGACCGATGCCTTTGAAAAACGCTACCAAGCCGATCCCGACAAGGCGGTCGCCGAGGAAGCCAAGGCGATGATGGCCACCACCGCCCATGCCGAGCACCTCACCCGCCACTGGCTCGATGCCGCGCGCTACGCCGACA
>JANOBS010000387.1:0-2077 GCA_031411755.1 Luteolibacter sp.
CCCAGATGCGGAACTGGGTGCCACGCTGGGATTTCACCCGGTAACCCACCGAAATGATCACGTCCAGATTGTAGAACTCGATGTTCCGGGTGACCTCCTTTTCGCCCTCGATTTGAACTGTTGCGGATTTTGCAACAGTTCCCTCGGGCTGCAGTTCCCCTTCCTCGAACAGATTCTTGATGTGCCTGGAAATCACCGATTTATCCCGCTGGAACAGGGACGCCAACTGATTGAGCGTCAGCCAAACCGTGTCTCCGGTCATGCGCACGTCCAGCTTCAGCTTGCCGTCCTCCGTCTGGTAAACGAGGAACTGGCCGCCGGGCGGCGGGGTGGGTGCGGCTTCGTCACTCATGCGCGTTTTGAAATTCGGTGAAATCCCGGCGGACGGCGAGCTTAGAGTTCCCCGCAATAATCCTGCGCAGTCAGATACGCGGATTCCGGTTCGGAATCAGCCCCGAACTCTTGATCTTCGGGACTGCCCCCCTTCACTCAGAAATCCCAGCGATGCGAGGACGGCACCCACTGGTAGCCCTTCCTGCCATTCGGAATCACGATGCCCAGGCCGGGCCAGGGGAGATGGAAGCCAAACACATGCTCACGGGTCACGGCGATCTCGGCGAAGATCTTCCTGCGCGTGGCGATGGCGACCTCCGGATTGTGGTCGAAGTCGATGAACCAGGCCGGGTTTTCGAGCATCAGCACATGGTTGTGGGCGAGGTCGGAAACATGGAGGAGGGATTGTCCGCCGGACTGGATGCGGAAAATCGCATGGCCATCCGTGTGGCCCGGGGCCGAGAGGATCGTGATCGCGCCGCCGAGGATCTGGTCGCCGTCCTTGTGGATGACAAGGTTCGGCTGCAGGGTGTCGAAGGAGCCGCAGACGCTGCGGATCATGCCCTTGATGTCGTCGGTGCGGTGCGATTTCGAGAAATCGGGTTCCTTGCCGCGCCAGAAATCCACCTCCTCGCGCAGCACGTGGACGGCGGCGTTGGGAAACAGGATCTTGCCCCCGCTCGCGAGGCCGCCGATGTGGTCGATGTGCGAGTGGCTGAGCAGGGCATGGGTGACATCAGCGAAGGCGATGCCGAGCGACCCCATCGCGTCGGCGAGCCAGCCCCAGTTCGGGTTCTTGTGCGGACCGAAGCCAGCGTCGACGAGGATCACCTCCTTGTCTTTCCGCAGGAGCAGGATGTTCACGTAAAGCGTCATGTCGTCGGGACGCTCCCCGAGCGCGGTGAGCGCCTTGGTCATTTCGGCGCGCTCGGCCGGAGGCCACATCTTGTTGGTCACGCCCTGCTTGAACGTGCCGTAGCCGTCGCTGATCGACCACGCCTCGAACTCCCCGATCGAGAACCGGTAGATGTAAGGGTTGGAAATGGTCTTTTTCGGGATCGGATTGCCCGACGCATCATTCGGAGCCTGCGCGGCGGCCTGCGCTGCGGCTTGCTGGATCGGGAGGCTTAGCGTGGCGAAGGCCGCGCCCAGGCCGCCAAGGAAGCCGCGGCGGGTGTTTTCCGTGAGATGCTTTTCCATATGGGTTGCGATGGTGGATACAGGGATCCACTGGAGAATCCTTCAAGCCCGGAACGAAACCAGGCGAAGGAAAAACCGGGACGCGTTTCGCGCGAGCTCATCCAGCAGGGAGAAGAGTCCGGATTTCATGCGGGTGGATGCTCCATTCATGCAGCGGAAAACAGAACGCGCCTTGGCCACCATTCACCCACTTGGATCAAATCCGTCTCGCCGCCACCCTGCAACAAAACGGTTGAGCCACGGACCATTCCCTTACCGGCCGATTACCCCGATGGCCCGCACCGATGGCGCTCAATGTCCAGGCGAACGCCAGTCCTGGGGCGATGTCCCAGGCTGTTATGGATTGGACCCTTGGCCCGCCAGAATCCTCCACCACTCCACCGATCACTCGGCACCTTCTTCTCCCTCTTCCTGAAAACTGAACACTGAACCCTAGAAGTGGTTTCAAAAGTGTCTGACAAGAATCATGATGCAGGCGAGCTTGAAAAAGCCGCTGTAGAGATCGATTCGCCGTTCATGGCGTACGAGCAGGCGTCGCCAGTTG
>JANOBS010000388.1:0-2113 GCA_031411755.1 Luteolibacter sp.
ACGAGCTGGCTTCGGCCCGAGAACGCCTTGAGGCCCTCGATGCCGATCAGCGCCGCTTGCAGACGGAGGCCGATGCCGCCGCACGCCGCGAGTCGGAATTCGCCGAAGGTCTCAACGAGCTGCGCATGTCGCTGGCCGTCGAGCGCCGCGCCAAGCAGGCCGCCGAAGAGCAGCAAAAGCCGATGGAGGCCCGCCTGGCGGAACTCCGCGAAGTCAGCTTGCGCCGCGAATCGGAGATCGAGATTTTCGAGCAGCGCATCGAAGCCGCCACCGCCGAAAGCGCGGCGCTTTACGAGCAGTGCGAGACGCATCGCTATGAGGCCGACGATCTCCAGACCGAGATCAACACCCGCGCCGAGAGCCGCACTGGACTCCTCGCGATCATCGAGCAGGCGGAAGCCGTGCTCGGTGATCTGCGCCGTCAGTTTTCGAAGGTAACCGAGCAGAAGGGCCGCGAGGAAGTGGCCATGACGAAGCTTGAGCTCCGCCTCGAAAGCCTCGTGCAGACGATCCAGGAACGCCACCAGATCGAGATCGCTACCTTCGAGCCGGACGCCCACGCGCTGCTGCTTTGCATCGCCTCACAGAAAGCCCAGCAGGCACGCGGCGGACGCGAGACTGTTGTCGCTTCGGATGAGGAGGACGATGAGATGCCGACCGTCGTGGTCAACTCGAAGGCTGAGGAGGTGATGGAGATTCCTGGTGAAATGACCGGCGAACCGGACTGGAGCTTTGTAGAGTCAATCGTCTCTGACCTGAAGCGCCGCCTTGATTCCATGGGCCCGGTCAATCTCGATGCCATCGAGGAATACGACGAGCTTGAGGAGCGCCACAGCTTCCTCCGTGGCCAGCACGACGACCTTGTCCGCTCGAAGACCGAGTTGCTCGAAGTCATCGACCGCATCAACGAGGAAACCCAGCGTCGCTTCTCCGAAACCTTCGCCAAGGTCCGCGAGAATTTCCGCGACATGTTCAAGGAACTCTTCGGCGAAAAGGGCCAGGCCGATCTCATGCTGCTCGATGAAAGCGATCCGCTGGAATCCGGCATCGAGGTCATCGCCAAGCCGCCCGGCAAGAAGCTGCAGTCGATCACGCTGCTCTCCGGTGGCGAGCGTTCGATGACCGCTGTCGCGCTGCTGTTCTCGATCTACATGATCAAGCCGAGTCCGTTCTGCGTGCTCGACGAGCTCGATGCGCCGCTCGACGAGTCGAACATCAATCGCTTCGTCAAGGTGCTCGATCGCTTCATCGACCACAGCCAGTTCATCATCGTCACCCACTCGAAGCGGACCATGGCCCGCGCCGACGTGATGTATGGCGTCACAATGGAAGAGTTCGGCGTTTCAAAGCCGGTCGGCATGCGCCTCACCAGCGCCGACGATGTCGGCAAGCTCGAAGCGAAGACCGCCGCTCAGAAGGCCGCGCTTCGACTCGACGCCTGATCAACGGTTTTTCCGACAGGAAGAGGGAGGGGTGGAGCACGGAGCCGAGTGGTTCCCAACGCTCCACCCCTAATTTGCACCTTGCCAGAGCTTATAAATCTCAGCTACTTTCCATGTGTCATTCGTAATGACACTCATGCCAATTCTCTAAATACACACAACTGCTTTTGCGACCAACAAAAGCTACTGGGCCAGCTACAAAACCGCGAATTTTCAAAGTGGCCCTCCAGAAAAACAGAGCTGTCGCGCCAATCGGCGCGGCTTGGCGCGTCTTTCTGGAGGGCGCTTCGCTGTGCCTGTAGCTGGGGCGCGATCAAGTCCGCGCCCTTTGCTATCTAGGCACCACCAGTGGCAAATCTACTTCCAACTCGATGAAACCACTCGCCGCTCTTTTACTTTTCTCCTTCCCTGCCTTTCTCTCCGCGCAGGAGCCTGCTCCCGGAAATCCCCCCGCAGAAGCCGACACCTACATCCCCGGCACCCTCGAAGTCCGCCCCTTCGTCCCGCCCGCCCCCGTCGAGCCCAAGCTCCCCCTCACCGACGCCGAGGCCACCTTTGTCCTCCGCGATGAGAAAGGCGAAACCACCACTCTCCAGCGTGGCCAAGCCTCCATGGCCCCTGATCTTCCGGAGCCCCCGCCAGCTTCTGAGGACCCGCCAATCCTCTCATGG
>JANOBS010000389.1:0-3953 GCA_031411755.1 Luteolibacter sp.
GGCTGCTGGGCATCTCAGCCAGGCCGTCTTGCTGACTGCGCTGGGCTCCCAGATCACGGTTCGCTCGGACACCTTCATGATCCGCAGCTACGGGGATGCCTTGGACAGCACCGGAAAGGTGATTGCAACGGCCTGGTGTGAGGCGGTCGTGCAGCGGATCCCGGATTACCTCGATCCCCAGAATGCTCCCGATGCCCAGGACGGTTGGCCCACCGCCACCAGCAAGCTGAGTCCGATCAATACTTTTTTTGGGCGACGGTTTGTCATCCAGTCCTTCCGCTGGTTGAATTCCTCCGATGCTTGACATGCCCACGTCCTTTCAGACGACCTTGAATTTTTTCACCACATCCATCCACCCCATGCGCCGCCTGCTTCCTGGAATTGTCTGCGTGCTGTCCTTCCTTGGCGTGAGCACCCATGGGGAAACAGTGACCCCGGGTGGTGAAAAAGCCGACGGCAAAAAGCCGGCCCAAGCGCTGCGCATCCTCTGCGTTTCCAGCTTGAAGGATGCCGAGGATCTCGTCCTTGCTTCTCAGGATGATAAAGGAGCGTGGCATGAATACAGCACGATCAAGCTTCGCTCCTCCTTCGTCACCGATTGGCTTCCGGCAGCCAGCGGGCCACTGCATCTGGCAGTGAAGACGGGAGACACCCTCACCTCGAAGTGTCGCTTCACCTACCCTGAGGGAGCCAGCAAGGCCGTTGTCGTCCTGCTGCCGGACGTGCAGAAGCAGGTTTACCTCGCGGATGTCATCGATCCCTCGAAGCTCCAGTTCGCCAAAGGCTCGACCCTTCTGATCAACTACAGCCCGCTGCTGGGTGCCGTCATGCTCGGCACCCAGCGCGTCACGGTGAAGCCCGGCGAACGCATCGTCACGAAACCCATCGCTGAGGCCAATGGCATGTTCCGGATGCTCGTCGCCTATGCCGACGAGTCCCAGAAGATCGTTCCCTGTTACGACCGCTATCTTTCGCTCAATCCCGAGGCCCGTGAGTTCCTGCTCCTCTTTCCAGACCCGACCACGGGCCTGCGCGTCTACAGCCTTTCGGAATTCGGGCCGTATGAATGAATCGCCGCAGCCAAGAGGTAGAGACGCGGCCGGGCGTTTCCCGGAAACCCTGAATCGTATTGGGAAAGGAATGAAAGCGACCCTCAAAATCCTGGCTATCCAAGTCCTGGCCTGTCTGTTCTGTGCCACACCGGTTCAGGCTGCCGATCGCAAGCCGAATTTCCTGTTCATCTACACCGATGACCAGCGCTGGGATGCGATGGGAGTGGTCCAGCGTGAGCAGGGTGAACATGCGCGCTTTCCGTGGTTCAAATCGCCGAACATGGATCGTCTGGCCGAAAGTGGCATCCGGTTCCGCAATGCCTTTGTCACCCTCTCGCTGTGTGCTCCAAGTCGTGCTGCCTACCTCACCGGCCAGTATAACCACCTCAACGGCATCACCAACAACCACACGCCGTTTCCGGAAAACTCCGTCACCCATGCCACGCTGCTCCGCGCAGCAGGCTACAAGACCGCCTACATCGGGAAGTGGCACATGGGTGAGCAGAAGGGGCAGCGTCCTGGATTCGATTACTCGGCGAGCTTTGTCGGACATGGCCGCTACCAGAATTGTCCCTTTGAAATCAACGGTGTGTCCACCCCCACGAACGGATGGGTCGATGATGTCAGCACTGATTATGCGATCGATTGGATGAAACAGAATCGCGACCAGCCGTTCTCAATGGTGGTCGGTTTCAAGAGTCCGCACAGCCCGCGCGGAGGACCCAATCTTCCTGAACGGCTCCGCTCCCTCTATGACGGTGAGACCAGCCGCAAGGTCCCGAATTCCAACGCGACGGCCATTTTCAACGGGCCCGCTTCAGTAGGAAGTGACGACAAGCCGCGCGGTCTTTCCCTGAACTCCGTGCATCTCGACTACCTCCGTCATGTCAATGGGGCCGATGAGAACCTGGGTCGATTGCTCGACACTCTCGATAAGCTCGGTCTGACCGAGGACACGGTGGTCGTCTATTCCAGCGACAATGGCTACTACCTCGGTGAACACGGGCTCGGCGACAAGCGCTCGATCTATGAGGAATCCCTCCGCGTTCCGATGCTCGTTCGCTATCCGCGCCTTTTCCCGAAAGGTCAGGTCATCGACGAAATGGTGCTCAACATCGATCTGGCCCCGACCTTCCTCGATCTCGCGGGCGTGAAGGTTTCCCCTGAAATGCAGGGTGTAAGCTGGAAAGCGCTTGCCTCCGGACAGAAGCCCGACAATTGGAGGAAGTCCTTCCTGGCGGAGTATTTTTTCGAGAATGGCGGCGGAAACACTCCCACCCTCATCGGGTTGCGCACCACGAATGCAAAACTCGTGAAGTATCCCGGTCACGACGAGTGGACTGAGGTTTTCGACGTGACCGCTGATCCCTATGAGGTGAAGAATCTAGCCTCCGACCCCGCTTCGATCGGGAAACTCAGCGCGGAGTTCGACGCTCAAATGAAGGCCATCAAATACGTCGTCCCTGCGAACGTGGACAAAGCCCGTCCTGCAGCCGACAAGAAGCCGAACTAACGACAATCAAACCAGTCAGTGACCATGTCTTTCCGACTTCTCCTTCTGTGTGTGTTTCCGGGTGTCGTTCTCGCGATGCCACGCGATGCCAAGCCGCCGGACTCATCCGAATGGCCGACCAACTTCCGTCTGCATCTTGACGGCCCTTCCAAGGTGAAGCTGGGCGAGGACCTCCCTCTGACATTTGGAAAAGGCGTCCACGACATCGCGGTGGAGCATCCGGAAAAAGGAACCCCGGTGCTGCGGGTATGGGATGACGGGAAGTTGGTTCGTGGTCCGGAAGAGGTGCCATCGCTGCGCGGCTCCGGTGCGAAGGATTTCCCGGATGCAGGTCCGGGCCTCGGCGGGGATTTCACCGCAATGTCGCGCTTTGAGACCACCGGGAGTGGCACCCTTCTTGCCGTCTGCCCACCTGCTGGAAACTGGGAACCGCAGTCAAAGGCGCTGTTCATCCGGGATGGAAAACTTGTTTACGACATCGGATGGCTGGGCGAGATGACAGGTGGTCCAGCAGTGAGCGACGGCAAGCCTCATGTCGTGGTTCTCACCGTGAAGGACGGCACTGCCCGCCTCTTGCTGGATGGCAAACAGATCGCAGAAAAGGTATCGCTGAGCAATCCGGACAAGCAGCAGCATGTCTTCAAGGTGGGGCGCGCCGCACCCGATTTCGGCGGAGATTTCGAAGAAGGCAGCATCCTTGAGGTGAAGGTCTGGAAGAGAGCACTTCCAGCGAACGAGATCGGCCTCCTGTTCAAGAAGGAAGGCAAAGGGGCCAACACGCCGGATTTCAACCACGTGCCGGAGGCTGGCCGGAAGCCCGTCATTGAAGGCGGAACGGGATGGGTGCAGGCCTTGGAACAAAGCGACCATTCCCAGATCGTGGCCGGTTGGAATGACGCGACCCTGGCGGAAGGGAAGACGATCTATCAGAGCCTGTGTGTGACCTGCCACGGCACCAAGGAGCAGCCGGGATCTCTTCCCACCGCACTGCGGTTTTCGGAGGGTGCGTTCAAGAACGGGTCCGATCCCTATTCAATGTATCTGACCCTCACCCATGGTTACGGCCAGATGGTGGCCCAGCCGCAATACACCACCGAGCAGAAGTATTCGGTCATCCAATACATCCGGGAGACCTTCCTGCGTCCTCACAATCCCTCGCAGCTTTCGGCGATCGATCTCGTGTCGCTGCCGCGGGGCCTCGCCCGTGGAGTTAAGGAGAAGAAGGATACTTCGCTGCCTCCTTACAAGCGCATGGAGCTTGGAAATTCCCTGATGTGGACACTTCAGGTGGCTCCCGGAAACATCGCACAGAAGGCCATTGCCGTGCGACTCGACGAAGGACCGGGCGGTGTCACGAAAGGCCGGGCCTGGATGGTCTATGACCACGA
>JANOBS010000390.1:0-5902 GCA_031411755.1 Luteolibacter sp.
CAATCGAAGGCCTCGTCCGAACGCAGGCCGGACTTCACCGCGACCGAGTAAATCAGGCGCCAGTAGGTCTGGTAGAAATCGTCCCAGGTGCGCTGGTCCTCCCAATTGTCCAGCCTCGCGATCAGACTCTTGCGGGTCTTCGCGTAAACCTCTGCGATCCCTGCGTCGCGCTCCTTGTCCTCTTCTTCGTCAGCCATCTGGCTCCCCTTAACACATTGCCCGCCGGATGTCTTTCACCGATTGCGGGCGACGATTTTCTGCCGTACCCCGGAAATCCACCCAGGGCTACGGGCGGCGGCGGAATCTCGCAAAAAATGCAGCGGTGACGGCCTTGAAGCGGAGGAAATTCTCCTTTCCCATGACCGCCGCCCCCGCAATGGTTCCAGCCTCAGGTGCGAAAAACAGCACGCTCCAGAGGATGCCCTTGAACGAGGCGCTCCATGGCATCCAGGCGATCCAGGCGCTGGTGAAAAACAGCACGTTTCCGCCCACCGCCAGCGCAATGCCGATTTTCAAGCGGGTGTTCGCCGTCACGCCTGAGCCAATCATTCCCAGACGACCTAAGCAATGCAATGGATGTGGATCACAAACTCCACCTTTGGCAACTCTCCAATGAATCGATTTGATTATGCCCCAAGCAACCCGTTTTCGTTGATACAGGAGTGGATATCGCCATGATCCAATGATCATGAATGCTCAGCAGATTGTCGTTCGGCGAATCATGTGGACCCTTCTGATTGGAGGGATCCTGGCTCTGATCGGAGCCATCATTGTATTTGCCCGAGGCTCGTTCCTGTTCACCGACTACTTCTTTGCGAGCCTCGCAGCATAGAAACCGTCCGAGTTTGTGGCGGAGGGGGAGACAGTCAGGCTTTCGCCAATCTCCCAGTGCGCTTCACGAGCCATCAGATCGTCGATCTGACCGCCGTTCTCCGTCGGAAGAATCGAGCAGGTGGCGTAGACAAAGCTGCCACCCGCGCGCATGAGCTCCGGATACTGCTCGAGCATCGCCTTCTGGGTGCGGCGGGCCTTCTCGACCGCCGCCGCCGTGAGGCGCCATTTCAAGTCCGGCTGGCGGCGCAGCGTGCCCAGTCCGGAACAGGGAGCGTCGATCAACACCCGATCCGCCCAGGCCGTCAGGCTGCGCAGAGTGTTCGGCCCCCAGAGTTCCTTGCGGATGATGCTGACCCGGGCGCGTTGGGCACGACGCTCAAGCTCGGTGAGCTTCCGGCCCGCCACGTCGAGCGCGATGATTTCCCCACGATTTTCCATGATGGCGGCGAGTTGCAGGGTCTTGCCACCTGCTCCGGCACAAAGATCGAGTACCCGCATCCCGGGCTCCACGCCAAGCAGGGGCGCGATCCGTTGGGAACCCGCATCCTGGATTTCAAAACGGCCTGTTGCAATCAAGGGCTTGCCGATGCGTCCAAGCGTGACTTCCAGAGCGTCCGGAGCGTGCTCCACCCGACGGGTGAGGATGCCTTCGGACTCCAGCCATTTGCCGGTTTCCTCGACGCTTCCGATGAGTCGGTTGACCCGCAGGAAAATGGGCGCACGACGGTTCAGCGCGGCCAGCTCGAGATCCCACTGCGCACCAAGTTCGCTTTCGCCGCGGACATCGATCCAGTCCGGGATCGATTCACGCACCGCCCGGGGTTGATCCGCCAGTGCAGCTTCGCGGTCGGCCATTTCCTCCACACGACAACCCTCCCAGCTCCACCAATCCGGAATCTCGATCCCCATCCGCTGCCACTGCGCGGCACACAGCGCGGCGGGCTTCGGGTTGTCGGCGATGAAGGCAAGCGCACGACGCCACCTCACCACCTCGAACACCGTCTCCGCCACAAAGGCCCGGTCACGTTTGCCCCACTTCGGATTCGCCTCGAAAGTTGCCTCCAGCACCCGGTCGAGCACCGTCCCTTCCTTGAAGACCGTCCCGAGGACCGTCACACAACCTTCCGCCAGCAACCGATGCAATTTCATGGGCGCACCCTCCGCTTTCCACTCTTCACTATTCAACCACCAAGTTTCCCGCCAAGCTCCGCGCGTGCCCACCGTCACTCTCAAGTATCTCAATTTCCACCCGTCCATCTGGCCCCGCATGATCGGCGAGGTTTCGCGCGATGCCATGCCCGGCTCTCTTGTGGAGGTTTTCGGCACCCAGGGCACGACCTTCGGCTGGGGCATCTGGAATCCGAAATCACGCATGCCGCTGCGCATCGTCAGCCACCGCCCGGAGCCGATCGACGAGTCATTCTTCCTCGATGCCATCCGCAATGCAGGCCGCCTACGCAGGGAAATGTTCCACCTCGACGACGACACCGACTCCTACCGCTGCATCCACGGCGATGCCGATTTCCTCCCTGGCTTGGTGGTCGACAAGTTCGCCGACATCCTCTCGCTGGAAGTCACCGCCCTCGGAGCCTGGCAGCGTCTCAACGAATGGCTGCCCGTCCTTCATGAAACCTTCGGCACCAGCCGCACCATCATCCAGATCGACCCCGAGCTCGGTCGCATCGAAGGCATCCCACGCGGCGACCATCCGGCTTCGGAAGCCATTCGCTCGGTGAAGATCCGGGAAAATGGCGTGCGCTTCGAGGTCGATTTCACCGACGGCCACAAGACCGGTTTTTTCTGCGACCAGCGCGACAACCGCCGCCGCTTCGCCGCGCTGGCGAAGGGTCGCGACGTCCTCGACCTCTGCTGCTACACCGGAGGCTTCAGCGTCAGCGCCGCCCTCGCCGGAGCAAATGAAGTCACTGCCGTCGACCTCGATGAAACCGCGATCGCCATGGCGAAACGTAACGCCAATCTCAACAGCGCCCGCGTCAAGTTCACCCACGCCGACGCTTTCACCTGGATGCGTACGATGCTTGAAAACGGCCGCCAGTGGGATCTCGTCATCGCCGATCCGCCAAAGTTCGTCTTCAATCCCGAAGACGAAACCGGCCACGCGAAATACCACGACCTCAACAAGCTCGCCCTCCAACTCATCAAACCCGGCGGCGTTTTCGTCACCTGCTCCTGCTCCGGCCACATGCCGGCGGACACCTTTGAGAAACTCGTCGTCTCCATCGCCCACCGCCAGAACCGCCGCCTCCAGATCCTCGATCGCAGCGGCGCGGGCCCCGATCATCCTGAACTTTCGAACTACCCGGAGTCCCGCTATCTAAAGACCCTCTGGTCGCGGGTGATCTGAGAAACATTTCCACTTCGCGTCGTTTTACTTCTCCTTGCCAAGCCCCGGCCGCAGCAGTAAGACTCCGCCCCGCGCCGCGAGGTGCGTCAAGGGAAAGGTCCCGTAGTCCAACGGATAGGACGATGGCCTCCGAAGCCGTAGGTAGTGGTTCGATTCCACTCGGGACCACCCCTTCAAAGTTGCTCAAATGACACTGCGCGAACTGGCTTTGGGATTGAGCACTGTCGGATCGGATCGGATGTCACGGTCTACACGCGGTGCCGCTCTGTTCCCGCCTGTATTCAATTACTCCTCAATGGCGGGCCGCACGGGCCTCACTTTTGCGCCTTCTGCCCTTGAGAGCCCGGTAGCCGGTGAGCTGGCGGTTTTCCTCGTCCCAGAGGCGGAATGAGACCGACTTGAAGCTTTTTCGCAGGGTCAGCGGCTCGACCTGCTGGAACATCGGCTCAGACTCATGGGCGCGGGCGAGCTGGTAGTTCGGAATGCGCGGGCTGAGGTGGTGGATGTGGTGAAAGCCGATGTTTCCGGAGAACCACTGGAGGACCTTCGGCAGCTTGTAAAAGGAACTGCCTGCGAGCGCGGCCTGGGCGAAATCCCACTCCGGCTTTCGCTCCCAATAAACATCCTCATACTGATGCTGGACGTAGAAAAGCCACACACCCGCGATGCTGGCCACGGAAATGATGATGAGCTGGATGAGGAGGTAGTTCGCCAGGCCAAAGACCATGGAGAGCCCTACTGCCATACCTAGGACCGTCAGGTTAGTCACCATCAGCCAGCGCCGCACGCTGCGGTTTGCCTCCTTCACCGGGATGCGGTTCACCACCAGAAACAAAAGCAGAGGCGCGATGCCAAACAGCACGACAGGATTCCGGAAAATGCGGTAGGAAATGCGTCGCCATCGGGATGATTCGAGGTATTCCTGCACGGTCAGTGTCCAGACATCGCCGATGCCGCGACGATCGAGATCCCCCGCCGCCGAGTGGTGGACGGTGTGTTCCATCCGCCACTGGTGGAAGGGCGTCATCGTCAGGACACCCGTCACGAAGCCGGCGATTTCATTGGCGCGCTTCGATTTGAAAAAGGAGCCGTGGGTGCAATCGTGGAAAATCACGAAGGTGCGGATCAGAAATGCGCCGGCCAGAATCGCCAACGGAACGACGAGCCACCATGAAACGCGCAGGGCGAAAAACATCGCCACCCACAGCAGGGCATAGGGGATCAGCGTATTGCCGAGCTGCCACGCGCTCTTTCGCTTCGAGGAAAGCTGGTACTTGCGGACAATTTCCTTCCACCCGGTGGTTTCCGGCGGGAGCTTGCCGATTTCCGGCGCTGGGGCGTGCCGATCTTTCATGGCGCGGGGACCTTTGTCGTGACCGGGCAAAAGGCAATGGGAAATTTCGCTGATAGGAAGAACAGGATGAATCTCCGACCTTACCTCCCCTTCGACTGCTGCCGGAACGCGCCTGGCGGCATGCCGGTGAGGCGGTGGAAGTGGCGGGTGAAGGCACTCTGGTCACAGAAGCCGGTGGCTAGGGCGATCTCGGAAAGTGGCTGGTCGCCGGCGGCTAGCAGATGCAGGGCCTCGTCGACGCGCGCCTTCATGACTAGCTGCTTCGGCGTGAGATGAAACAAGCGCTCGGTCCACTGGCCGAACTGGCTTTGGGAAAGCCCACTGGCCTCGGCGAGTTCGGCGAGGGTCGGAGGTTCGGCGATGCGCTGCTGGATGAGATGGAGGGCGCGCGCGAGTTCCGGAAAACCCCGATTCTTCGCGCCACGAGCGGACGTTTCCACATCGCGGGAAACACCGAGGATGCCGACGACCTTCGAAGAGCCAGGCGCGACAACTGGATACTTGCTCGTCAGACACCAACCGCGACGGCGACCGGGATAGAGGTGGAGCTCAAGCTGATCGACCAGCGCCTTTCCAAGACGAATGACACGCTCATCCTGTCGCTCATAGAACGGAGCCAAGGTCTCAGGGAAGAGATCGGACGGACGTTTTCCGATCAGCGGCGACTTGTCTGTTAGACCGCAGCGATCGACGAGCGTGCGGTTCACCCAGCGATAGCGTCCTTCGCGATCCTTGATGAAGAACACAAGGCCCGCCAGGTCATCGAGCAAGCGCTCCAAGGGCAGCGGCACGCCCGTGCCATCCAACGAAAACGACGCCAGCAAAAAACCAGCGAAGTCGGGTGAGGATCGGGAGCGGGCGGACATCGCAGATACCACTTGGGAGGGAGACTACAAACGAACCGCCTTCAAGGCGATGAACATCGGGAACTCGATGGCGGCCCGGTGTTCGCCGCGACTGCGTGGGCCGGGTTGGGAACGACGGTGACTGTAAAGTTCCTCACACGCCGTGACGGCGAGTCCGCCCTGCCCCATGGCATTCAGAAGCTCGGCGAGCGGTCGATGGTGAAACATCGTCTCCCCGGCAGTCTGGGCACCGGGATGGGTGGTGATCGGAATGTCGAGCGGCGAACCGTAGCGGTCCAGCCGACGGTACTGGATCTTGTGTTCGGCGTCCCAGCCCCAGTGCGATTGGCGGGGAATGCGGAAACACGGGTGCATGAACACCATCACGGCACGGCCACCAGGTTTCAGGGACCTGGCGACGTTGGTAAACATTGCCACTGGATCCGGAACATCGTGGACGGCCATCAGGCAAGTCGCGGCATCATGCGAGGCATCGGCCCAACG
>JANOBS010000391.1:0-1861 GCA_031411755.1 Luteolibacter sp.
GGAAACGCGCCCTCAAGGACAACCGCATCGACGACGCCAGCGACAAGGTCATCCAGCAGCGCATCGCCACCTACGAGGCGGAAACCAAGCCAATCCTCGAATACTATTCAGCCGACAAGGTCTTCGACATCGATGCCACCCAGGCTCCAGTGAAGGTGCTGCGCGACATCGTGGATCGCGTGACTTCCCTGGAAGTATTCCAGCGCACCAGCAAGACGGCTGTCTGATCCATGCGCGTCGCATTTCTCGGCACCGGTGAAATCGCGATCCCGGCGTTTCGGCGCCTGATCGAACAAGGTCCGCGTCCGGTGCTGCTCGTCACCCAGCCGGACAAGCCCGTCGGTCGCCATCACACGCTCACTCCGCCACTCATCAAGACCGTGGCAGTGGAAGCGGGCATCCCGGTGCTCCAGCCGGAGAAGATCCGCGACATCCACGACGAACTCGCCGCCCTCCAGCTCGATCTCGTCGTGGTGATGGCCTACGGACAAATCCTCAGCACCAAGTTCATCGCGCTGCCTTCGCTGGCCTGCATCAACCTCCATGCCTCGCTGCTGCCGAAGCATCGCGGAGCTGCCTGCATCCAGGCAGCCATCGCGCAGGGCGATGCAGAGACCGGCATCTCCGTCATGCATGTCGTCCGGGCGCTCGATGCCGGTGACGTGATTCTAACAAAATCGATCCCGATCCAGCCGGATGAAACCGGTGGCCGTCTTCACGACCGATTGGCCGAGCTGGCCCCCGAGGCCATGTCCGAGGCGATCGCGTTGATCCTTTCCGGAAAGGCGCCGCGCACACCTCAGGACGAGGCTCAAGTGACCTACATCTCGAAGCTCGAACGCGACGACGGGCTTCTCGATTTCATCCGCACGCCCAGTGAATTGGAACGGACGATCCGTGCCTATGACCCGTGGCCCGGCACGTTCATGAACGTCCTCGAAAACGGCAAACCGCGCCGCTTGAAAGTGTTTCCACCCACGCAGATTATAGACCGTGAACTCGCGCCGGGCATGATCGAGATCGTGGAGGGTGAGATGATCGTCGGTTGCACGGACGGAGCCTTGAAACTCGAAATCGTTCAGCCCGAAGGCTCGAAGCGGATGGCGATCTCCGAGTACCTGCGTGGCCGGCTGCCGTCGATGGTTTGACATTCGGCACGAATTCTGTTGAGGGATGTTCCGATGTTTTCGGGCGATCGGATTTCAAAGGTGTTGGTGCTGGGTGGCGGAAGCGCGGGCCTGATGGCGGCGGTGACGATCAAGCGCCTGCTGCCGCAGCTCGACGTGAAGCTGGTTTGCAGCGCGGACATCGGCGTGATCGGCGTGGGTGAGGGGACGACTGCGGTGTTTCCCTCGCATTTCTTCGACACGCTCAAGGTCTCGAAAGAAGAGTTCTATCGAGAGACCCAGCCGACTTGGAAGCAGGGCATCCGCTTCGAGTGGGGGCCGCGTGAGTATTTCAACTACACTTTCGAGTTCCAGTATGATGCTCAACGCCAGGGCATGGCCCTTGCGAATGGTTTCTATGCCGATGAGGATTGCCGCGATCTCGATCTTCCGAGCGCGATGATGGATCGTGGCAAGGCCTTCGTCTCCGGTCCGCTGGGCAAGCCGCTCGTGCGTGGCAACTATGCGTTTCATATTGAGAACCACCGGCTCGTCACCTACCTGGAAAAGCTCGCGGAGAGCAGCGGTGTCGGACTCTTCGAAGGCAAGCTCGCGAGTGTGGAGCAGTCCGCCAATGGGGATGTCTCCGCGATCACGCTGGAGGATGGTCGTCGCTTCGAGGCTGACCTGTTCATTTGCCTCCGGCTTCCGAGCCGAGCTGATCGGTCGCGTGCTCAATGAAACCTTCCTACCGT
>JANOBS010000392.1:0-1097 GCA_031411755.1 Luteolibacter sp.
AAGCTGGTCGAGGAACTCGCGGGTGCAGCCCTTGCGAGGCGGGTCGATGACCACTGCGGTTTCGTTCGCAGGAAAATCGATCTCGCTGAAGATCGCCTCGGCGCTGGCGGCCATGAAGCGGGCATTGGTGATGCCGTTGGACTCGGCATTCCGTCGCGCCCAATCAGCGGCCGTTTCCGAAACCTCAACTCCGGCGACCTGTTCGAAGTTTTTCGCCAAGGTCAGGGCGAACAGTCCCGAGCCGCAGTAGGCGTCGACGAGATAGCGGGTGTTTCCGGCCGAGGCCTTTTCCGCAACGTGGCCGGTGAACTCCGGGAGGATGAAGGGGTTGTTCTGAAAGAAGTCCCCGGCGAGGAAGTCGAAGTTGATGTCGCCGACACGTTCGGTGGCGACGGCTTTCGGGTTCGTCTCGATGCGATCCTTGGTGGCGCGCATCAGGATCGTGGCGCCACGCTTGAAGGTGTGGGCCCGGGCACGGACGGCCTCGCGCTCGGCGGGGAGGGCGGCGTTGATTTCGTCCATCGCGATCGGGCACTGCGGCACGTCGATGATCTGGGAGCGACGTCCCACGACGAGAAATCCGATCGGGCCGATTTGTCCGTCGCGCGGCTGTTCGAAATGCGGTGTGATCTTGGACCGGTAGTTCCAGAGCTGCGGCGAGGGATGGCAGTCGTTCACGGGGAACTCGATCCCGGCCATGTGTTTCAGCAGCTCGCGGACCTGTCGGGTTTTCCAGGCAAGCTGGCTTTCGTACGAGAAGTGCTGGTACTGGCAGCCGCCGCAGGTGCCGAAGAGCGGGCACTTTGGCTCGACCCGATCGGGCGAGGTTTCCAGTACCTCGACGAGATCCGCGTGCGAGCAGTTCTTGTCGTTGCGGTAAACGCGGGCCCGCACGGTTTCACCCGGCAGGCAGAAGGGGACGAAGACCACCCAGCCATCGACGCGGGCGACGCCGGAACCGAGGTTCGTCAGGGCATCGATTTTCACCTCGATCTCCTGATGGTATTCGAAGGGGGTGGGGACGAATTTTTTCGGCGGCCTGGGCATTGGTGCGGGGAGACTGGCCCCGTGCCCCTGCCGACGGCAAGCCATCAGCC
>JANOBS010000393.1:0-2540 GCA_031411755.1 Luteolibacter sp.
AGTTCCAACTCAGTTTTCGACCCAAAAACTGCCGCCAACCCCTGGATATACAAACCGCCCAGCCCGATTTCCAACTTCTCTTAACGACCGCGCCCCCAAATCGCCAAAACGCTTGCTTTTGTGTCCACCCGGATATACTCGCCCACGACCCCATCATATCCATTCAGAATCATATGCCTGCCCCCCATTCCACCCCCTCAAAAAACCCGCCCGCCACCCGGATATACCACCAGATCGGGGACTAATATCCAACTGTTAGGCAAGAAAATGAAAGACTGCTGCCAAGACAAGACCTCGCCCTATGATATACGTGACGCGGACAACAATCTGATCCGTGCCTGCATATCCTTTGGCGACGCGTTACTTAGTCACACAAGCATTACGGAGACCGAGATTGAAGCCATCAGGAAGATGCTGCAGTTTTTACGCCGACTTCCAGAACCTCCACCATACGGGTTAAACGGCGAGTTCGGATTCCGAATTGAGCCTGATGTCGATGACTGGGAGGGTGGCCATCTCTCGTGCTGGGGCGTCTCCGTTTGCCGAGCAATGTTCGAGATATTTAGTTGCCGAGACGATGAAGAAGCCGATGAACTTTCGTGGCTACTATGTCCTGGTCAGCATAACTTTAACGACCTTACAAATGCACCAGCCTGGATCGCCGAAGTTAGCAAGATGGAAGAAAACTTGAATCCAGGACAACGTCTTGTGGTTGAGGCAAGCACATGGAGTATACCCGAAGAAAAAGAAGCCTAACAAGCCGCGTCATGACAACCACTACCAGCCGCCCTGTTTCGATGTTTTTCTGTAACTACAAAACTAACCCCGTGATCGACGCTCGCCGCCGCTGGTAGTGGTGCATGCGCTTTTACGTTGGGACCACAAATTTATGAACCTAACCGATATTGTGATTCTCTGCTGTCTTTTGACAATGGGCCCGACCTTCTCCGCAGAAGTCGAGCGCCGTGTGTTCAACGCGAAAGATTACGGTGCGATCGGCGACGATAAGACCGACAACACCAGAGCCTTTTCTTCCTGCCTTGACGCCCTGATTGATGCGGGCGGTGGGCGCATACTTATTCCCGACGGAATCTATCGAGGCAGAATTGTGATTCCCGGCACCAAACAATGGATCACTATCGAAGTTGTTGGCGAGAGTGAGCCGACTCCGGTTTTTGGGACAATCGGGTCTTTTTCTTTTCCGTCTAATGGAACCATAATCAAATGCATATCGGAGTCAGGCCCCGCAGTCATTTCTGTCCAAAACACGACTGAGAAGCTGTATATGTCTTTCTCCGGGGCTCACGTGGTTCTCAGGAATCTGGATGTGCGCACCTACGACAACCCTTTCATCAGTGGCATCGATCTCCAGCACGCCGCGCAATGCAGACTGGAGAACGTTTTCGTCAACACCGATCGATATAACGTCCAGGCGTCCAAACCCACCCATGGCACGGCTGGGATTATCACCCCAGCCTGCAATAACGCGGCCCTCACCATCTTGCGCAACGTGATCGTGGCCGGGTATAATACTGGCATCCTTGTCAACGAACACACCGATGGCGAAAACATCAATCTGGCTTCCAATATCAATGGACTGGAATTCGCTTTTGCTCATCACGCCTCCCACTTTGGTCGCGTGGGAGCGCAGCGTTGCACGCGCAGCGTCACAGTATCCGGCAGGCATGGCTTCTCTATTGAGCAATTGGACATGGAAATCGCCGGGAAAAATCAGACCGACGACAATAACAAATGGCAGGCAACCGATTTCAATATCTATGATCCAGAGAACCAAGGGACCGGCGACATCAACTACTGGGTCGTTGAAGGGAATGTGGGAGCGGTAAAGACGTTTACGCGTAAAGGCGGTGCGTCAATCTGGGCCCGTAGAGTCGGCACACAGCCAGATGTAGAGAGCCACAACCCACAAGAATCCCAATCGGGTCGAGGTGGCAGGATTGCGCCTGCCACCCCTCCCACACCACCCGGCGTGCGGCTCCGCACCGGGCGGTTCCAATCAGACTCGTTAGGTGATTCGCCTCGTCGTTGACTTCGACTTCGGTTCGTCTCCGTAGTGCAGCCGGATCCAGATCTCTCTCAGTTCAGGCACTCCCTGTTCCTTCAGGTAGGCGTTGTTCAGGGCGAAGCGCACGAGGCTGTTTTGACTCATGCGCCAATACCCCTTGCGGCTGCGGCTGGCACGGTAGACTTCACCGGGGTTGATCCCCAGTTTGATCAGATTGCGCCGCCGCGTCCCAGGTCTCTTCCACTGTTTCCAGTGGTAGAGCCGCACCCTCCGTCTCATCCACTCATCGAGTTCCAGCACCGTGGCGTAGGTGTGGCTGATGCCAAAGTAGTTCATCCACCCCTGGGCATAGCGTCGCAGTTCGTTGATGACAAACTGGACGTTCTGCCCCCGGTTGCGTTTGGTAATTTCCCTCACGCGGTCTTTGAACCTCTCCAGCGCCTTCTCGCTCCATTTCACTTTTCCACGGGCACTTATTTGGAACCCGAGAAAGGTGGTTTCGGCAAGAGGGCCA
>JANOBS010000394.1:0-1052 GCA_031411755.1 Luteolibacter sp.
TCAAGATCCAGGCGAACATGAACCCGAAGCACCGCGACCGCGTCTCGTTCATCCGCATCGTCTCCGGGAAGTTCGAGCGCGACATGACGGTCACCCACACCCGCACCGGGGAAAAGGTCCGCCTTTCGAACTCCCAGCGCCTCTTCGCCCAGGAGCGGGAAACCGTGGACGATGCCTTCGCGGGTGATGTCGCCGGACTCGTCGGCAACCACGACTTCCTCATCGGCGACACGCTTTCCACCGATCCCTCGATCTCCTTCGACGTCATCCCGCGCTTCGCCCCCGAGTGCTTCTCGTATCTGCACAACCGCAGCACCGCGAAGTTCAAACGCTTCCGCTCCGGACTCGAACAGATGCTCAAGGAAGGTGTCGTCACCGAGTTCACACTGCTCGAATCCACCGGCAGCTACATTCCGCTGTTAGGTGCCGTCGGCCCGCTCCAGTTCGAGGTTCTCCAGCATCGTCTGGAAAACGAATACGGGGCCGAGACCCGCATCGAGTCAGCCCCGTGGTCGTATGCCCGCTGGATGAAACCGGAGTCCGGTGATCCCAAGGCCCTGCCCGCGCTTTCGATGGGCGTCACTCTCGCCCGCGATGCGCATGGCCACCTCGTCGCCCTCATTCCCAGCGAGTGGACCTTGAAGACCTTTTCCGACAAGAACGAAGGCTGGATCATCTCCGAGCAGCCGTTTCCACCTGGTGCGGAAAGCCGTTCGTAGTCACGCCCCCGGGCTGATACAGTCCCCTTCCTGATCCCATGAACCCTCCGCTCGAACCTCCTGATCAGAATCGCTTTTTCGCGTCCCTCGCGAACGGAAGCAGCTTCCATCACGCCTTCGACCACCTGAAGGGCGTCGCCTTCTTCGCGAAGGACAAGCACCTCCGGATCATCGCCGGCTGTCGGAACTTCTACCTCCGTTTCGGCTTTGCCAGCGAGAGTGAGGTCATCGGCAAGTCCGACCACGAGCTCGCGCCAGCCTACCTCGTCGAGCACTTCATCGCCGACGACCTGGAGGTCATGCGCACCCGCCTGCCGAAGCTCAACATCGTCG
>JANOBS010000395.1:0-4187 GCA_031411755.1 Luteolibacter sp.
GTTCGCCGATCGTGGCATTCCGCTGCTGATCGGTGGCGCCACCACCAGCGCGGCCCACACCGCGATCAAGATCGCCCAGCATTACAGCGGCCCGGTGGTGCACGTGCTCGATGCCTCGCGCTCGGTGCCGGTGACCACCGCCCTGCTTTCGGAAGACCAGCGCGCTCCGTTCGTGGCCGAGAACAACGCCAGGCACGAGAAGCTGCGCAAGCAGTATGCCGAAGGCCCGAAGAAGGCGACCCTCTCGCTCAATCACGCCCGCGCCAACGCCCGCCAGACTGACTGGACCACGGTGGACATCGCGCAGCCAACCTTCACCGGCACCCGCACGATCGAAAGCCGCGAAAGCGCTCCGGAGATCTGCCATCGCGATCGTTCCTATGAGGCAGGCTTTGCCGAGAATGAGACCATCCCGATCACCTTGGGCGAGCTTTCGAGCTACATCGACTGGACGCCATTCTTCCATTCGTGGGAGCTGCGCGGCGTTTGGAAGATGGATGAGAAGCGTTTCCAATCGACGAATCCAGAAGTCGTGATTGAGGCCCACAAGCTGCATGCCGATGCGCTCGAACTTCTCGACCAGATCATCGCCGAACAACGCTTCACCGCGCGCGGCACCTTCGGATTCTTCCCGGCGAATGCGGAGGGCGACGACATCATTGTCTGGAAAGACGATGCCCGGACCACCGAGCAGACCCGCTTCCACTCGCTGCGCCAGCAGATCAAGAAAGAGACTGGCAAGCCGAACGAAGCCCTCAGCGACTACTTTGCGCCCGTTTCCTGCACACGACCGGACTTCATCGGCTCATTCGTCGTCGGCATCCACGGTGCCGATGAACTCGCGGCCGAATTCGACGCCGCCAGCGATCCGTATCAGTCGATCATGACCAAGGCCATCGCCGACCGTCTGGCCGAGGCCTTCGCCGAACTGCTCCACCATCGCGCCCGTGTCGCGTGGGGCTACGAGCGTCCGGACGAGTTCACCAGCGAGCAGCTCATCAAGGAGAACTACCGTGGCATCCGTCCCGCACCGGGCTATCCCGCGCAGCCGGACCACACGGAAAAGCGGATCCATTTCGATCTACTAGGTGCATCGGAGAAGACCGGAGTCACCCTCACCGAAAGCATGGCCATGCACCCGGGTTCCGCGGTTTCCGGTCTCTACTGTTCGCACCCGGAGAGCCACTACTTCATGATCTCCGAGCTGCAGAAGGACCAGATCGAAGACTACTCGAAGCGCAAGGGCCTCACCGTCGAGGAGTGCGAGAAATGGCTGGCTCCGTGGCTGGGATATTGAAGCACGTTCACGAGGGCACCAGCACGCTGTAGCGGAAGGTGACCACCTTTTCCTGCCCGGCCGGAATGTCAAAATCCCACTCCAGTTCGCGGCGCGGGTTGATACTGCGGACGCCTTCGGTGCGGAGGGTGGCGCGTGGCTTGTCGGTGGCTTCGATCATCTCGCCGGAGAATTGCTTGCGCACGTTGAGGACGGCGTTCTTGCCGCGGGTGTTGCGGAGGGTGATGGTGCCTTTGACCTTGGTGCGGTAGTAGCCTCGACCGCCGATCTCCAGGCCTTCCCGCTGTTTCTCCTCCTCCACCTCCGCGTACTGGGTCGAAACACTGAGGGCCTTGGTGATGCGAAGGCACACCTGCTGGCCGGGATTGACCCATTTCGCCATCGACTGGCCGCGGAATTTCCCGCCTTCCACCATCACTGCCGGGGCAGTGGTCATGGGGAACCTGAGCGGATTGGCGAATTTCACGGCATCCCAAGGTTCTGAGTTGTCGGGCTTCTGTTCGTTGTTGCGATAATTGTAGCGGCCGTATTCATCTCGGTCGTCCTCGATGATCCACTCGACCACCCGCTGGTAGCCGGTGTTGCCAGCTGCGATTTCAAGGGCGAGTGAATCCCCGGCTGCGAGGGTGCGCGGGCCGATACTTTCGAAGTGCATGTCGTCGCCTGCATTTCCCTTCTCGCTCGCGTCAGGCGCGGGAACCTGGTTCGGCGCGGCGGAGTTGTAGACAACCATCTGGGACTGGACGCCGTTCGTGGATCCGGGTTGCTGGGCGAGTTGCTGGAAGAAGCTGGCCAGCGATCCTTCCGGAGAGAGGGGGGAGTCCACGTGGGCGAAGCTCATGTTCGGAAAGCCGGAGATCAATTGGACCTCCGTGTCCTTCAGGTCCATCAACTCGTTCCGGATCACCGCCGTCTGGCGCAGGGACAGCTTGGAGGGGTCCGAAAGGTCCACGCGATAGGCGGGCGTCCACGCAAGTCCTTTGGCGAGGTAGGAAATTGTCACCCGGCTGCCAGCGGGGATCTTCCGCGCATCGAAGATCATTACCGGTTTCTCCACCCTGCGGGTCTTCGGTCCGAAGGGGCCGGTAACTTTCAGTGACTGGATGGTGCCGGAATTCAGATACTCGCGGTTGCCTTTACCATCTTCGAGGACAAGGAACGTGCCGGTGGTGACGGCGGGTTCTGAGGAGGATTGGGGTTGGGGCCGGTAGTAGCGTCCGGACCATGAATCAGGCGGTGTGAAATCGGTGTTCCAGCGCTTGCTCCGCGTGCGTTCGGGGAGATCCCAGACGGTGCCGCGCAGGACCTGCCCGGGCTCGTCGGTCGGGGTGCGGAGGGTGACCTCCACCTGCTTGCCGGCGAGATCATCCTGGAGGATTCCGTTAGGCAGCTCCTTGTCATCGGCCTCGTCCACCATCTGAAGAGTGGTGCGGACCGCGAGAATGCCTTCGTTCTCGACCTGGAAGGTTCCATGCATGACCTGCGGCACGTGATCCCAGCGAAGCAGTCCTGGCATTTCGACCGGAAAGGAAGCGCGGACCACCGCCACACCGTTCTTAAAGACGCCAACGGATTCGATGCGTGGCGTCACGGGGATTTCGTCCTGCGCATGAAGAGCAGTTACAAGGCAGAGGAACAGCGCGGAGTGCGGCATGCGTGAGGTCATCCCGCAGACTTATCCGAACTGCCTGACCTGGTCTGTAAACCCTCCGTAAAAAAGCCATCCGGGGAAGTCCGCCAGGGGCGCATGAACCATCTCATCATGCCCAACCGAACTGCACGGCCGCCACCAGGCCGTAAAGCGAGGTGAGGTAGATCCACACCAGGGTAAACCAATAGTGGATCACGGTATCCCTCGGGTTTCCTCTCCAGAGGTCGGAGCGATAGACAAACCACTGGCAGTAGAGTCGGATGAACCAGAAGACCGCCCAGGAGACTGCAGTCCATTTGCCCAGCAGGCTCTTCTCTAACAGAGCCTCCGGAGTCAGCAGTGACGGCAGCCCCATGATCACCAGCACCAGGCACACGAAGAACGTGTGGACGTGGAAGACCGACTCATTCATCGGCGAAAGGCGCTTGGCATCCTCTTTCCATTTCAGCTCACGGCTGATGGGGACGTGCAGTAGGGCGAGCAGGATCAATCCGGCTCCGGCCACACGCAGAGGCCATTCGAGGGTGTCAGGTGCGATCATGAGGCGGTGAGGATGAAAACACGGAGCCAGGGTGAGATCCGGAAGCGATCGGAAGCTTCGAAGCCTGCTTCCTTCCACGATCTTTCCCAAGTTTGGACGGAATGAAAATGCAGGAAACCTGGGCCGAAGACGATGAAATTCTCGGCATCACGCACGTGTTCGATCAGGATCACGCGACCATCCTCGACGAGCACACGACGCGCTTCCGCGAACCATTTGACCCGATCCGCGTGGGTGCGAAGTTCATGAATCGCCAGCAATCCGAAGATGCCGTCGATGGATGAGTTCGCGACCGGCCAACGATCAAACGGAGCCGACAAGGTTCCGGGCAGTGGCGGATAGAGTTTCTTCGCGCGATGAATCGAGGGCTCGCTCATGCACAACGGATCGAAGTGATCGAGGACGACCCATTCGCCGGGCAGCCGTTCCTTCAGGGCCTGGGTTGTTTCATCAAAACCCGAGTGTGCGTTGATCCAACGACCGGTGGACTTCCCCGCCGCACGCGTGAGCCAGCCATAGTGATGCAGATCGGAAGCATCATACACCCACCACGAGGCAAGCAAAGACGCAAGCGTCAGCCAGAGTGCGATGGCGGTCCCTGTTAGAACCACGGCGGCCATCCAACCGGAAAGGTAAAACCCGAAAAGCGCCCCCAGAATGATGACCGCGCAAGAGGCCACATAGAACGGCCAGTTGAA
>JANOBS010000396.1:0-1324 GCA_031411755.1 Luteolibacter sp.
ACGATGGATTTCTTGCCCTTTTCCTTGAGCCGCTGCCCGAAGGTGCGACAGAGCGGGTTGTAGCGCATGGCGCTCATGGAGGGAATGTTCTTTCGCAGCGTTTTACAAGAACCCTGAGTGGCCCGCAAATTATAGCAGTAATTGTTGGTGGTATTAGTTTCGGGAAACGGTGATAACTGGAATGGTTCCCGACATGACGACCCGCATAGCTCCCGAGTCATTACCACTAGCACTATCAAATCTTACCTCTATATTCCGTGCGATTGTTCCATCGCTCTCTAAATCAACCATTCCATGCCGTTTTCCAGACACTTTTTCCGAAATTTTCACATTTTCCCGCCGGTCGGGTCCGAGTCTTACGATCCTACGATTCGATGGAACAGGGATGCCGTTCCGGGGCAGAAGTTTGCTTTCACCGAAGGTCGAATGATCGCCTTTCATGAAAGGGGTCAGTCCCGAAATTCAAGTGTTGAGCCTTTTCCCCTCTCCCGCTAGCGTCTTTCCCCATGGCACGACCGGTTCGATACGAGGCTGCTGGGGCGGTTTACCACGTCATGGCTCGCGGCGATGGCGGGCGGGTGGTGTTTGAGGACGATGAGGACCGCAAGGCCTGGCTTGGGGCGCTTGGCAAGGCTTGTGCGGCGCACGGTTGGCGGGTGCATGCCTGGGTGCTGATGGGCAACCATTTTCACCTGCTGCTGGAAACGCCGGAGCCGAACCTGGTGACGGGAATGAAGTGGTTGATGGGCGTGTTTTCCCAAGGCTGGAACCGTCGGCGGCTGAGGCGCGGGCATGTCTTTCAAGGCCGCTACAAGGCGGTGGTAGTGAACGGCGAGGAGCGCGATGCCCACTACCTGCGCGTGGTGGCGGACTACCTTCATCTCAATCCGGTGAGGGCCGGTCTGGTGGGCGGGACGACGGGGCGGACGCTGAAGGATTACGCGTGGAGCAGTTTTCCCGTGTATGGGGGTCGGAAGGGTCCGGAGTGGTTGGTGACGGAGCGGGTGGTGTCGGCCTTTTCGCTGGCGGAGGGGAAGAGCGGTCGGCAGGCGTATGCGCGCTACCTGGAGGCGCGGGCGCTGGATCGCGAGGGGAGCTTGAACGATGAGTCGCTGAAGGAGCTGCGCCGGGGCTGGTATCTGGGCGAGGAGGAATTCGGGAAGAAGGTGCTGCGGGAGATCGGCGGGAGGATCGCGCCGTTGCGGAAGAAGGGCAGCCTGCGGGGTGAGGCGGCGAGGTCGCACGATGTGGCGGAGGCGGAGCGCTTGGTGGTGGCGGGGCTGGCTTTCCTGAAGTTGCGGCGGCTGCTGGGCCGCTACTGAGC
>JANOBS010000397.1:0-38144 GCA_031411755.1 Luteolibacter sp.
CGGACGATGTCCGGGCCTGCGCGGAGTGGTTGATCGCCAAACTGGCCGGGATGGGTTTGACCACCGAGCTTCATGAAACTCCGAAGCACCCCGTCGTCGTGGCGAGAAACCCGCACGTCGCGGACCGCCGGACGGTGCTTATTTACGGGCATTACGATGTGCAGCCGGTGGATCCGTTAGCCTTGTGGACCAGCGATCCATTTGAGCCGGTGATCCGTGAGGGAAAAATTCTGGGACGCGGCACAGCCGATAACAAAGGCCAGATGCTCGCTCATGTGTTAGGCGTCGAGAAGTCCCTGCGCGAACAAGGCGAACTGCCGGTGAATCTGATCTTTCTGTTCGAAGGCGAGGAGGAAATCGGCAGCCCGAATCTGGCAGCCTTCCTCCGCGATCATCGTGACGAGCTGAAATGCGACATCATCGCCATTTCCGACACCGGGATGGTGGCTCCCGGCGTGCCGACCCTCGGCTACGGCCTCCGCGGCATCGCCTGCTGCGAGGTTATCCTTCGTGGGCCTAAACGCGACCTCCACTCCGGCCTCTTCGGTGGTGTGGTCGCGAATCCAGCCACCGGCATCGCCAAGCTCGTTGCCAGTTTGCACGACGTGACCGGCAAGGTGATGATTGAAGGCTTCTACGATCAGGTCCGTCCGCTCGAATCCTGGGAGCGCGAAATGTGGTCCAAGGTCCCCGGCGTGTCCGATCAGGATTTCCTCACGGTCACCGGCTCGCCGACGCTCTTCGGGGAAAGCGGCTACTCTTCCGCCGAGCGCACCTGGGCCCGCCCGACGGCAGAAGTGAACGGCATCGGTAGCGGTTACCAGGGTGAGGGTTCCAAGACAATCATCCCCGCAGAGTCCTTCGTGAAGCTCTCCTTCCGACTCGTGCCTGATCAAAACCCCAAGGACATCATCGAAAAAGTCCGCCAGCACCTGGAGTGGAACTGCCCGCCGGGACTCACCATGGAGTTCATTCCCGGTCACGATGGAAAACCCTACGCCGCCGACCCCAATTCCTTCTATGGAAAGGCCGCGCAGCAAGCCCTCCGAGTCGCCTTCAATGCCGAGCCCGTCCTCATTCGAGAGGGTGGCAGCATCCCGATCGTCCAAGCCTTCCGCGATCTTCTCGGATCCGACACCCTGCTACTCGGTCTCGCGCTTTCCGACGCCCAAATCCACTCGCCAAACGAGAATTTTCCCGTCGAGAACTTCGAGGCAGGCATCCGCCTGAATCAGGCCTTGCTGGAGGAACTGGCGAAATGACGCGAAGAGTGATCGGTGAGCGGTGATCTGTGATCGGTGGGAATCGGGAAATTCGCACTTTTTTTCCAGTCTGATCCGATCACTGATCACCGCCCACCAATCACTTTCTTCTCCGCTCCCATGTCCGATTCCCCGAATTCCGATTTTATCCGCGACATCATCGCCGACGACCTTGCCACCGGCAAACATTCGACGATCATCACGCGCTTTCCCCCGGAGCCGAATGGATACCTCCACATCGGGCATGCCAAGGCGATCTGCCTGAGCTTCGGCATCGCGCTGGAGAACGCCGCCGTCGGGGCGAAGTGCCATCTGCGTTTCGATGACACGAACCCGGAAAAGGAAGAGACCGAATACGTCGAGAGCATCAAGACCGACGTCTTGTGGCTGGGCTTCGACTGGGGCACGAACCTGTTTTACGCCAGCAACTACTTCGACTTCTACCACGACTGCGCCATCCATCTGATCCAGTCAGGCAAGGCCTACGTCGACCACCAGAGCGCCGAGGAAATGCGCGCCAACCGAGGCAACCTCAATGTCCCGGGAACTCCGTCGCCGTATCGCGACCGCAGCGTTGAGGAGAACTTGGCGCTCTTCGCGAAAATGAAGGCCGGCGATTCCAAGGAGGGCGAGTGCATCCTCCGGGCGAAGATCGACATGGCCTCGCCGAACATCAACCTGCGTGACCCGGCCCTTTACCGGATCATGCACGCCGAGCACCACAACACCGGCAACGCCTGGTGCATTTACCCGATGTATGACTTCGCCCACCCGCTGGAGGATGCGCTGGAGCACATCACGCATTCGCTCTGCACGGTGGAGTTTGAAAACCATCGGCCGCTTTACGATTGGTTCATTGAAAACTGCCCGGTGCCGTCCAAGCCGCGCCAGATCGAATTCGCCCGCCTGAACCTGACCTACACCGTCATGAGCAAGCGCAAGCTGCTCCAGCTCGTGAAGGAGAACCACGTCAGCGGCTGGGATGATCCGCGCATGCCGACGATTTCCGGCCTGCGCCGTCGTGGCTTCACGCCCGAAGCGATCCGGAGCTTCTGCAAGCGCGTCGGCATCACCAAGTTCAACGGCACCACCGACGTCGCCCTGCTCGAATTCGAAGTCCGCGATCACCTCAACAAGATCGCGCCACGCCGCATGGCTGTGCTCGATCCGGTGAAGGTCGTCCTGGAAAACTGGACGCCCGGCACCACCGAGACCGTCGAACTCGTCAATAATCCCGAATGCCCGGAGGACGGGAGCCGTCAGGTGCCGCTCGCCGGTGAGGTCTGGATCGAGCGCGAGGACTTCATGGAGGACCCGCCGAAAAAGTTCTACCGCCTCGGTCCCGATCGCCACGTCCGTCTCAAGGGCGGCTACATCATCCGCTGCACCGGCTTCGACAAAGACGCCGATGGAAACGTCACCGAGATCCGCGCCGTCATCATTCCCAGCACACTCGGAGCCGATACTCCTGAAGGCATCGAATGCCGCGCCGCGATCCACTGGGTCAGCGTTGAACACGGGGCCGACGCCGAGATCCGCCTCTACGACCGCCTTTTCACCACCGAGGATCCCGACGACGCGGAAGGTGGCTTCCTCAGCGTCATCAATCCAGACTCGCTCAAGGTCATCACCGCCAAGGTCGAACCCGCGCTTGCCAGTGTGGAGCCCGGCTTCCGCTGCCAGTTCGAGCGCACCGGCTACTTCATCGCGGATGCCAAGGATCACGTTGCCGGATCGAAGCCCGTCTTCAATCGAACCGTCGCCTTGCGCGACTCTTCGAAAAAGAAGTAGTTCGCGGGAAGGGTGGCGTCTGCCATCGACGAAGGGCTGAAGACCTTGCGACGGTCACGGAGCGATCAAAAACACCTCTTGTCGGACCGTCTTTGCGGGTTCGTCAGGGGTGTTTCGCGTTGGGTTTCCGGCATAGGAAACGGTTCGCTTTCACAAAATAGTAACGATTTTTGGAATGAATTTGACGCAATCCCGGGATGGTCGCATCCCTACAAAGTAACTTTTTTGTAGTTTAGTGATCCTTGTGTTCTGATTCGTATGCATCCACGTAGTCGCTTTCCTGTTGAGATCTTGCCCAATACGCTGATTGCCCATTTGGCGTCGGCCGCTCGACAGTTTGATCCCGCTATCAGCAACGAAATCGAAATGTTGGGCGTCGGCTTCGGTGCTCCGGCGCCAGCGGATTAGGCCTTGTCACGAGTTGACGGCTCAAATCCGCGCACGTTCATTTTGATCTTCACCCTTTTGTCTGAAACCCATGAAGTCCCGTTTTTTCCGCCTTTTCGCTGTCTTGATCTTGCTCGGTCTGCTGGCCGTTCTACCCCATCGAAAGACGACTGATTCCACCACCACGAAGTCCGAGCCAAGTGCTTCGGCACGCCAGCGGCAATCGATATCGCAGCCTTCAACGATCACGGAAGGTGACAAGGCCGCACAGCCGACCGAAGCAGAACCTGCGACAGACTTTGGTGCCTGGGCCTCCGAAAAAATCGCGACGCCCGATCTTGCGAAAATCGACGCGTTTCAGGTCTGGGCTGAGCGTTGGAAGAAGGCCGCTCCGGAAGATCGCGCCGCGATGGCGGCAGAAGGCGAGTTGTTAGCCAAGGAGCGTCGGGCCGAGTTCAAGGCTCTGATCGCGACCAATCCCCGTGCGGCGTTGGCACAATCGGTTCCGAGGGTGATCCGCCAAGACCTGCCGAAGGAGATTGTGGCCTCGCTGGAAAAGCCGGTTTCCGCGACCGGGAACTACCAGGTTTACATGGGTCGTCCGGCTCCTGGCATGCCGATTCCTGATGAAGGGCTCACGCTCCGGTATTTCGAGACTCCCGATGGCATGAGCTACAAGGCGCGGGTCTTCGGCGAAATGGAGCCGGTGATGTCGCGCAAGCAGATCCCGCTGCGCGGCGTGTCGATCGACCGCGAACTCGCGGTGGCGGAAAGCCCGGTGCGGCAGCTTGAGATCGGCGAGCGGATCGCGACTGGAACGGTGGTGGAGGATGTCTGCCCGGTTTCCGGAAAGACCACCGAAGCCGTGGCCTCGAACGAACCCGTGACTGAGGAAACCCCGACCGTCGAGTTGGGTGAGCGGTTGATCACGCTTTGCAATGGTTCGCACGTGACCGTGATCGATGAGAAATACCGGACCCTTGTCCAGGCCAGCGGCCCGGGCGGTGCGGGCTTCTATCTCGACAATTTCCCGGGGACCTCGTCGAAGGCGATCGGCAACTTCCGCTGCCTTTACATCCGGGTGACCTATCCGGATCAGATGACTCCTCCCAACACCGAGGATCAGGGCTTGAGCGACATGAAGGACGTCGCCCGCTACTATCGCGAGGCCTCCTTTGGAAAGCTTTCGGTCACCTCGACGGTGACTCCGCTGATCACGCTCCCTCAAACCCTTGCATGGTACATTGCCAAGGACGCCGAAGTCGATGGCCTTGCAGTGATCCACAACCAGGCCCGTGCCGAGGCCAGGAAACTCGGATATGATTCCACCCAGTACAACTGCATCATCGTCCGGGTGAACGGCGGTCTCCGCAGCGGTGCCTCTTGGGGCGGCGGCGACAGCGTGTGGGCGGGCTGGGGAGGCATGGATGTGCTGAACCACGAGTGCGGACATTCGCTCGGGCTCAACCATGCGAACTACTGGAGCACCACCGACGGCACGGCCTACGGCACGGGCGCGAACGAGGAGTATGGAAATCCTTACGACGTCATGGGTGGCAGCGGTGGATTCAGTGCCCACTACAACACCATCAGCAAGCGGGCGCTCGGCTGGCTTCCCGCGAACTACTATCACTCCCCGGCCACCAACGGAGTCTATCGGATCTACGCCTACGACCAGCCGACGCTGGAGGAGGGGAAACGTTATGCGTTGACCGTGGCGAAGGACAGTGTCCGACAGTACAATGTCGAATACCACCCGGCTCGCGGTGGTCTTCTCAATGATTCCGCCCTGGTGCTCTACAGCGGCATGGGCAGCAATGCCGGACACCTGCTCGACACCACTCCGGGCAGCGCGGGCGGCAAGAACGATGCCGGCATCGCGGTGGGCCGCACCTTTTCCGACCTCGAAGCGGACATGCACTTCACCGTGCTGTCGAAGAATACCACCACGCCGCCCTCGATCGACGTTGCGTATTTCAAGGGACCGTTTCCAGGCAACGTCGCTCCGACGGCGACCTTCACCGCCAGTGCCAACACGATCAATGCCGGTGATAGCGTGACCTTTACGGCGACCGCGAGCGACAGCAATGGCGATGCCCTGTCCTATCACTGGGAGTTCAGTGACGGGGTGGCGGGCGATGGATCATCGACATTCACTCGGGTCTTTGTCCTGCCTGCGCAGGTCACGGCGATGCTCACCGTCTCCGACATGAAAGGCGGAACGGTCCGCCGCTCGACGGTCATCAACGTCGGCGCGCACGGCAAGCAGACGGTTTCCGGGACAGTCACGCTCAACAGCCAGCCGCTGCCGGGAGTCTATGTTTCAGGCTCCGGACTGGGTTGCTACACCAACGTCGATGGAACCTATTCGCTCGCCGGGCAGCCCATCGGATCGGTCACGCTGGCGGCCAGCCTCAACGGCTACACCTTCACGCCCTCGGTTGCCAATCCGCTGACCGTGGTGGCCGGAACCAACACGGTCAACTGGACCGCCACCGGCTCTACTTTTGTCACGCTTGCCAATGTCGCGGATCCCGCTGAGGGCGGCGCGAGCGGAACCTTCCGACTGACCCGCATCGGCGACACGTCCGGTGCGCTGACAGTCCTTGTCTCTCCGGTTGGTGGCACTGCCACCAAGACGACCGACTACACTTTCACACCGGACTACACCGCGTCCGGATCGTTCTTTGCCTTCACCATCCCAGCGGGATCTGCAACCCTCGACATCGCGGTGGCGGTGGTCAATGACTCAACCGCAGAGGGTCCCGAGACGATCACCCTTCAACTGGCCTCCGCAGCAGGCTACCTTTCCGGATCTGGAAACGCGGTCGTGATGACCGTCGGTGATAACGATACCAGTCTGCCACTTGTGCGGGTGACTGCGCCGGATCCCTATGCGGTCGAGGGCGGGAGCGACACCGGCACGTTCATCTTTACTCGGACTGGAGTCACTACCTCTGCGGTGAGCCTGACCGTGGCCTGGACGGGCACCGCGACCAATGGCACCGATTACTCCACGCTGCCCACCACCGTCACGATTCCTGCCAACTCGTCATCGACGACGGTGACGGTCACTCCTCTCAATGATTCGGCCGCCGAAGTACCCGAGACCATCATCGCCACGATCAGCGCCAACAATACCGTCTATCTGAGAAACTCGGCCGCGACGACCTCCACCATCACTCTAACAGATGACGATACGCCACAGGTCACGGTGAGCGCTCCGGATTCCTCCGCCTCGGAGGCTGGTCCGGATTCAGGCGTGTTCCTCATCACCCGCAGCGGCCCGGCGACTTCGGCGCTCAAGGTTTACTATGGGATTTCCGGCAGTGCCCTACATGGCACCGACTACGCGATGCTCAACGGCGAAGTCACCATTCCTGCAGGCTCTTCATCTGCACCGGTAGTCATCCTTCCGATCGACGACGACCTCGCGGAACCTTCCGAAAACGTCACGCTGGCGGTCACCACCTTTGACAATGCCTACAGCGTGGGTGCCGCTTTCCAGTCAACGGTGACGATCGCCGACAATGCGGACAAGCCGCTCGTCGCGGTGCGGGCCGGAACAGTCGGCGTCGAAGGATCGACCAATGCCACCCTGATCTTCCGGGGCATCGGCAATTCGCTCGGAAACGTGACGGTCAACTACACGGTTTCTGGAACCGCCACACCCGGCAGTGACTACACCGCCCTATCCGGATCGGTCTCCATTCCCGCGAATGGGACCAACGACGTGACGGTGACCATCCCGGTGACGGACGATCTGAGTTTCGAAGCAGCCGAAACCGTCAAGGTCACGATCACTCCCTCTGCCAGCTACAGTGTTTACAACGATGGCACGGCCGAGGCCGTGATTCGGGACAATGAAGGCGGCACCGAGCGGGTATCGGTTTCCGCCTACAATGATTCGCCTGCCGAGGCCTCATCCGTGCAGGGTCGATTTTATTTCTCCCGGACCGGAACCGTAGGGGCCCTTACCGTCAACTATGCCATTTCGGGCACGGCAAACAGTGCCTCCGACTACACTGGACTCAGCGGAACCGCAGTCATTCCGGATGGCCAGTCCGGTGTCAACGTGACCTTTGTGCCGCTGGATGATTCGACGGTCGAGGGAAGCGAGTCGGTCACTGTCACGGTTTCTCCCGGAGCTGGATACAGTCCGGACAGACCCGCGTCCGCCACCCTGTTCATCACCGACAATGAGACCTCGACCGTCACCGTCGGCTTCCAAGCGCTGGCCTCGGCCAATGGAGAATCTCCAGGAGTTCTGGGCGAATACCGCGACGTTCCGGTGGTGCTCTCCGCCGCTTCAGCGAACCCCATTTCGGTCTCCTACACCGGTGGTGGCGGCACGGCGATGGGGGATGACGTCGACTGGACCTTTGCCGATGCATCGGCAGGAAATGCGGCGATTTCCGAAGGGACACTGACTTTCGCGCCAGGTGTCACCACCCAGAACATCCGCGTCCGCATCAAGAACGATCTGGTCCGTGAGCCCAACGAGTACGCGGTGTTGCGCTTGGTGAATCCGGTCGGTGCCAGCTTCACCACCTCCAGAAACCAGCACAACCTTTTCATCTTCGACGAAGTGCCGGCAGGTCTCGTCACCGAGGAGCGCTGGAATGCCACCAACGTTTACACCAATAACACCTGGAATACAGTCGCCCCGGACTACACCGGTTTCCTCACCAGCTTCACGCCGGATCAAAACGTGGCCAACGTCTTTTCGCGACGTCTAACAGGTTTGATCACCGCTCCTACGACCGGTGCCTACACTTTCTGGATCGCCTCGGATAATGCCTCGCGTCTTTTCATCAGCACGGACTCCACCGCAGCCAACAAGGTTCAGAGGGCAAGTCTTGCCACCGCCACCTCCTTTCAGAACTGGACGGCGAATTCCTCGCAGCAGTCCATTTCCCTCAACCTTACGGCGGGTCAGTCCTACTATGTGGAGGTCCAGCATCAGGAAACCGGCGGCAGCGATCACGTCTCCGTCGCCTGGCAGGGCCCCGGATTCAGCCGCACTCCGATCCTCACTCCGATCCCCGACAATGCACCGAGGGTTGTCCGGTTCGCGGTGGACTCCAGCACCTGCCTGGAAACGGATGCGTCCGCTCCCATGCTGATGGCGATTCTCGATCGTCCGGCCGGAGCCACGGCGGTCACCGTCAACTACACGACCTCCGGCACCGCCATTTCCGGAACCGACTACACGCTCACGCCAGGCACGCTGACCTTCAATCCAGGCGAGCAGTTCAAGTTGCTACCTCTGACCTTCGTCGCTGACTCAGTAGGCGAGGCTCCCGAGAGCCTGATCGTTTCCCTTTCGAGTCCGGTTGGAGCTGCGGTTTCCTCCCCAGCCACCCATCTGATCACCTTGCTCGATCCAGGCACGCCCGTGGTGAACACCGTCTTCGCCTCTGCGACTTCCAGTCAGACGATTGGCACTGTCATCGCCACCAGCACCGCGACCGTGATTTCACCTCGCGTGGTGTCATCGTGGTCGATCATTGCTGGAAATCCGAACAATGCTTTCGCCATCAACAGCGCCGGTCAGGTGACCCTGGCGCTTCCCGGAAGCCTGCCAAATCCGGGCAATGTCCAGCTGGTGGTGCGGGCGACCGATGATCTTGGATCGTCCGGTGACGGTGCGGTCAATATCGTCTGCAATCCTCCGTCCGGGCAGGCAGTTACCGAACAACGTTGGAGCGGCAGTTCCGCCTACGATGACCAGATCTGGAGCGGCACTCCCATCTACTCGGGCACACTGCCCTCATTGACCTCTGCCCAAGGGGTGGGGGACAACTATTCGCGTCGTATTGTCGGCTATCTGAAACCCACGGTTTCCGGTATCTATTACTTCTGGACCGCCTCCGATGACCAGAGCCGGCTTTACCTTGGTTCCAATGGCTATGAGTCCTCCAAGGCCTTGATTGCCACGGTCAATGACTGGACGGCCTTCCAGGGCTGGGATGAGGAAACCAATCAGATTTCGTCAGGCATTTCGCTCGTCGCGGGGCAGACCTACTGGATCGAAGCCCAGCAAGTGGAAGGTGGAGGCGGAGACCATGTTTCAGTCGCCTGGCAGGGCCCGGGCATCGCAAGGCAGCCGATTCCCGCCACGGTCATGGCGCCTTTCGTCGCAGGAGCAGCCTCGGGGGATCCGACTCCGCAGGCCGCCATTCCGGTCGTGGCCATCACCTCGCCGACGAACAGCGCGAGCTTCTTCAGCACCAACAACATCACAGTAACGGCCAGCGTCACCTCGAACGGCCAGACGATCACGGGTCTGGAATTCTACCGGGACAACGTGCTCATCGGGACCGATACGGTGGCTCCTTACGAGGCGACCTACGCGAATGCCACCGCGGCCGCATCGGTCAATCTAACAGCTCGGGCGCTTTACCTCGATACCTTTGTCACTTCGCCCTCGGTGAATATCGTGGTCCAGGATTCCAATCCACCGGTGGTCGCCAGCCGTTACTTTGCGGCCAATTCCGGAATGTCCGCCAACACTGCGCTGGGCAGCGCCACCGCCACACTGTCCTCGCCCCGGACCCTTTCCTTGTGGGCGATCGTAGCAGGCAATACCGGAAGCATTTTCTCGATCAATTCCACTTCCGGGCAGATCTCCTTGCAGCAGCCATCAAGCTTGCCAGCTCCGGGGATGATCTACCTCACCGTCCGGGCGACCGATAGTGCTGGCTACGCGGGAGATGGAACCATCGGCATCTTCTGCAATTCCACTGGTTCATCCGTCTGGGTCAACGCGAATGGAGGATCATGGCCAACCGGCGGAAACTGGTCCAACAGCACTGCGGTTACCGGAGCCAGCTCGGTTGCCGATTTCTCCGTCCTCGACCTCACCGCCAATGCCGCCGTCACTCTCGACGGAGCACGCACGGTCGGGACCCTCGTGTTTGGGGATACGTCCGCAAGACACAACTGGACACTGTCCACGGGTTCCGCCGGTCCGCTGACGCTCAACACGACGACCGGAAATCCAGTCGTCACCGTCAACAACCAGACGGCCACGCTCAACCTCGTGGTGGCAGGCACGAAGGGCCTCATCAAGAACGGAGCCGGAACTCTGGCGCTCGGCGGCATCAACACCTTCACGGGTGGGCTCACGGTCAATGCGGGAACGGTCAGCCTCCAGCCCGGCGACTACAACAACGCCCTGCCGACCAATTCCGCCGTGACCATCAACAACGGTGGCACGGTCATTCACGCCAATACCAACGTCACCAACAACGGGATCGCCTTCACGGTGAATGCCGGAGGAACACTCAGCCTGACTTCCTATCACGCGCACGTCCCTTCGCTCACCCTCAACGGCGGCGCGGTGGTCGGCAGCGGCAGCGGGAAATACAACGGCGAGGACTTCGCCCTGGATGGCAACGTCACCGTGGGAGGCACGACGGCGTCCAGTATCTCGATCGCCAACGGCATCGGATTTGGAAGCAGGACCTTCACGGTGGCGGACGCCACCACGAGCCCAGCCGCCGACCTGACGATCAGCGGCAACGGAGCCATCAAGGGAACCGGAATCCTTACCAAGGCCGGGGTCGGAACGATGGCGGTTTCGTCGCCGAACACCTACTCGGGAGGAACCAACATCAATGCCGGAACTTTCCTGGCCACCAACGTTGCGGGCTCGGCCACTGGAACGGGCGCGGTCACCGTTGCCGCCAGCGCGACTATCGGTGGAAATGGCACGGTTTCAGGAGCCGTGAGCATCAGTGGCGGGCTCGCTCCCGGGGTGAATGATGTCGGCGCGCTGACCGTTGGCGGCACTCTCACATTGGCAGGCACCAGCACCTCGACCATGCAGCTCGCCAAGGCAGGGGCAGCACTCAGCAATGACCGGGTCCTGGGGGCCACGACCTTGACCTTCGGCGGCAGGCTGACGGTGTCGGCTTCGGGCGATGCCCTGACGGTCGGAGACTCGTTTGATCTTTTCGATGCCATCACCTACTCGGGCAGTTTCACAACGGTCAATCTGCCGACGCTCTCGAGCGGCCTTGTTTGGAACACCACCCAGCTCAATACGGCAGGGATCATTCTCGTGGAAACAGGAGTTCTGCCCCAGACCATCACGTTCGGAACCCTTGCAACAAAGACCTTCGGGGACGCGCCGTTCTCACCCGGAGCCACGGCTTCATCCGGTCTAACAGTCTCGTATTCCAGCTCAGCTCCGGCGGTTGCGTCGGTCAGCGAATCTACGATCACGATCCTGAGCGCCGGAACCGCGACGATCACAGCCTCCCAGTCCGGCAATGCTGGTTATCTTCCTGCGACTTCGGTGGATCAGATCCTGACGGTGAACAAGGCCTCCCAGGCAATCACGTTTGGAGCGCTTGCGGCGAGGACGTTTGGAAGTGGGACTTTCAGTCTCGCCGGTTCAGCCAGCTCGGGCCTTCCAGTGAGCTATCAGAGTTCGAATACCTCGGTGGCGACGATCGCAGGCAACACGGTGACGATCGTGGGAGCGGGAACGACGACGATCACCGCCTCACAAGCCGGTGACAGCAACTACCTGCTCGCGACCCCGGTGCCGCAGACGCTGACGGTGAGCCAGGCCTCGCAGACGATCACGTTTGGATCGATTGCGACAAAGACGTTTGGAAGTGGTAATTTCAGTCTCGCAGGTTCGGCCAGCTCGGGTCTCTCGGTCGGCTATCAGAGTTTGAATCCCGCCGTGGCCACGATTTCTGGAAGTACGGTGACCATCGTTGGTGCCGGTACTGCGACGATCACCGCCTCGCAGGTTGGAAATGCCAGCTATCTCGCGGCCACTCCGGTGGACCAGGTTCTCACGGTGAACAAGGCAGCTCAGACGATCACCTTCGGTGCGCTGACTTCGAAGACCTTTGGAGACGCGACCTTCAATCTTGGAGCGACTGCCAGCTCTGCGCTCTCCGCGAGCTACCTAAGTTCGAATCCCGACGTGGCGACGATCGCAGGCAACACGGTGACGATCGTAGGAGCGGGAACTACGACGATCACGGCCTCTCAAGCCGGGGATACGAACTACCTTGCCGCGACCTCGGTGCCGCAGACACTGACAGTTAACAAGGCCTCGCAGGCGATCACGTTCGCAGCTCTGGACGGAAAGACGTTTGGTGATGCGATCTTCAGCCTGAATGCGACTTCGGATGCAGGATTGCCTGTCAGTTACTCCTCATCGAACAACTCGATTGCCACCGTGTCTGGAAGCCTCGTGACGATTGTCGGAGCAGGCACAGTCAACATCACCGCCTCACAGGCCGGCAGTGAAAATCATATGGCCGCCAGCGACGTCGTTCGATCGCTTACCATCGCGCAAGCCAGTGCTACCGTGGGGATCAGCGGCCTTGCCCAGACCTACGATGGTTTGTCCAAGCCTGTAACGACCAGCACGACTCCTTTTGGTCTTGCTGTATCGGTGACCTACAACGGGTCGGCTACCGTGCCGGTTGCAGCAGGCAGCTATGCGGTGGTGGCGACCATCAATGATTCCAATCATGTCGGCAGCAACGCCGCCACGCTTGTCATCACCAACAACCTTGTGGTTTCGGGTTCCCAGACTCTCGTGCTCCCGAACGCGACCGCCACCTACCAGAGCCTGCTCAATGACGGCACCCTGGTCCTTGGTGCGGGCACACTCCACATCACCGGAAACGCCACCAACAACGGCGTGATCCGTCTGACCGGGAATGCGGTGTTCGATGTGTCCGGGACCTTTACCAACGCCGGAGTGATCGACATTATCAACTGGTCCGGCACCTTGCCGCCGGGGATCGTTGGATCAGGAACCATCCTCGACCGATCCGCGATCAAGGTGATCTCCACCCAGTCCAGCGCCACCCAATTCACGCTCAGTGTGCCGAGCTATGCGGGCCACCTCTATCAGCTGGAATCCAAGGCCGACCTCAGCGGGGCATGGGTGCCGCTAGGGGCTCCGGTTCCTGGAACCGGCGGGGCGCTCAATCCACCCGCGATGCAGTTCACACCGGCACTCGATGGCCCACGTCGCTTCTACCGGGTGGTGGTCAGTCCTGCTCCTTGAGGAAGTTCGCGGCCGCCTTGCCGGCGAGCGTTCCGGTCGCGAAGCAACCTTGCATCAGATAGCCGCCAGTGGGGGCCTCCCAATCGATCATCTCCCCGGCAACAAACAGGCCGGGGTGTTTGAGTGACATGAGCTGATCATCGAGATCGCGCCAGCTAACACCTCCTGCGCTTGAAATCGCCTCGTCGATCGGACGGGGCGAGGTGAGGTGAATGCGGCATGCCTTTGCGCGTTTCGCGAACTCCAGCAGATCCTCGCCCGGCAACGCATTTGCACACAGGATGGCATGAGCCGCGGGAGACAGCTTCCATCGATCCCGACATGCAGTGTGAATGTCGTGCTTCACGGATTCCAGTTTGCGAACCAGCTCCTCGACGGTGAAGGTCGGCTTGAAATCGATCTCGATGGCAGGTTCATCCATCGCCCTCAGAGTCGAGCCGAGCTGATAGATCGTGCCGCCTTCGAGGCCGTAGGACGTCACCATCAGTTCGCCTGCGACTTCGACTCCGTTCGCCCTCACGGTAATATTCTTCAGCGGCAATCCTTCCGCCACCTTGAGGACGTCTTCAGGCCAGGAATGCTCCCATCCGCAGTTCGCGGGTTGAAGGGGATTCACGGCAATGCCAAGACCCTCAACAATGGAAACCCATGAGCCATCGGATCCGGTGATTGGCCATGAGGCACCTCCAAGCGCGAGGATCACGGCGTCGCTCTCGAATCCAACCGGGTTGCCATTGTGCATGAACCCAAGCTCAAAGCGGCCTTCGCGCTTCAGGGACATCCAGCGATGCCGTGTTTCAAATTTCACCCCGAGGTCTCGCAGTCGTTCAATCCAGCGCCGCAGCAGGGGAGCTGCCTTCATTTCGACGGGATACACGCGCCCGGTTCTTTGTTGGAAGGTCTGAATTCCAAGTCCCTCGGCCCATTGTCGGAGATCGTCCGGAGGGAATTCAGTTAGAATTTTCCGCCAGAATTCATCCGGCTGATCGGGTCCCGAATATCGTTCAACGAAGGAGTCGAAATTCTCCCCATGCGTGAGGTTCAGTCCGCCGCGTCCTGCCACGAGCAGCTTGCGGCCGACCGATGGCTTGGCATCGAACAAGGTGACGCGGGCTCCCGCCAGTGCCGCGACTTCGGCAGCCCTGAGTCCGGCGGGGCCGCCTCCGATGATGGCGAGGTCCATGGGTCAGGAGCGGGAGAGCATCTCAAGTGAGTCCCCGAGGTAGCGGTATTCGTCGAGTGAGTTGTGGAGATGGGAGGAGATCCGCATCCAGCGTTTCCCCCCGAAATGGATGATCGGCATCTCGATCCCGTAGCCATCTGCAAGCCGGGTGTAGAGCGGATCGACTGGGAAGCGCCCTTCGGATTCCGCAAGCCGACCAGGAAGCGGGAGAGTGGCCATCGACCCCAGTAGATTTTCCGGACAGGGCGGAGTCATTCCGAGGCGATCACAAATCAGCTTGCGGGCTTCAAGCAGCATCGTGTGGTTGTGCTCACGCAAGGCTGGCCAGCCTCCAGGCAGGCAGTTTCCAAGCCAGGAGAGGGCCTTCGGAACACAGAGCCAAGCGGTGAGGTCATGGGTGCCCGCCCAGTCGAAGCGATCCTGGAATGGAGTCTGTCCGGCACGTGAAGTGTTGTTGCCGTGGCTGATAACGGCAGGCTGAATCGGGTACTGCTTGTCGGGACGAACCCAGAGGAATGCTGAACCTTTCGGCGAGCAGGTCCATTTGTGGAGGTTGCCGGTGTAGTAGGCAGGGCGCAGCTTTTCCAGATCCAGAGGCAGCATTCCAGGTGCATGAGCGCCATCGACGAGCGTATCGATGCCGTGGGACTCCAATTCACGGACGATTCTTTCGATCGGAAATACAAGGGCCGTGTTGCTGGTGACATGATCGATCATCGCCAGCCGCGTCCGAGGGGTGACGGCGTTCAGGATCGCAGCGACAATTTCTTCCTCGCTCTGGAGGGGGAAGGGGATCGGCGCAACAACGACATTCGCTCCGCTGTGTCTGGCTGCTTCCTCAAGCACGTTCCGGCAGGCATTGTAAGCGTGATCCGTCGTCAGGATCTCGTCGCCGGGTTGGAACGTGAGTGACCGCACCACGGCATTCACCCCGGTGGTAGCATTGGTGACGTATGCGAGATTCATGGCATCCGCTCCGAGGAATCCAGCCAGAGCCTGCCGTGCCACATTGAGCCGCTCGTCATGATGCCGCCAAAGGAATTGCACGGGCGCGGACTCCATGAGATTCCGTAGTTCCGATTGCGCCTCCAGAACCACTTTCGGGCACGCACCGAACGAGCCATGATTGAGAAACACCCAGTCGTCGGAAAGCAGCCAGTGCTTTTTCCAATCGGAGGTGGCGGGCCATTCGGGGCGCATGGCCAGGAGTCTAAGGAGGACTCCCGGTGCATGGCACGCCCGGATTGCCTTCATTTGTTCAAGGTCCCTCAGTCGCGCCCTGCGAGTGGATCAGAGAGGTCAATGCTCGAAGGCCCATTTCATGATCTGGCCTCCTGCGTGACGAGGGGAAGGGCTCGCACTTCTTCAATCGAGCGGCTCAACAAAGCCCGTGTACAAAATGCGTGAAAAACTCCGCACCCGCTTCCAGTTGAGCGAGTTCGATGAACTCATCGGCTGTGTGGGCTTGGTCGATGGATCCCGGCCCGATGCAGATGCTGGGGACGCCGCCGTGGGAAAGGTGGGCGGCGTCTGAAAACCACGGCGCACCTGCCAGTCCGCAAGCCGGATCTGTCGCCAGAAGCGCTTGGATCATCGGATGCGCGGCGTCGGTTTCCATCGGTGGATTCTCATGTGGTCTGACGATCTCCAAAGGCAGGCCCAGACGCGCGATCGTCTCTGTTAGAAGGGCCAGAGCGCCTCCCGACGAGGCGAGCGCGGGAGTGATGCGGATGTCGATTTCCGCTTCGGCAAGATCCGGCACGATGTTCGGTCGCGAGCCACCACGGACGACGCCGACATTCATCGTGCTGCGTCCGAGCACCGGATGGGTGAAACCCGCCAGCTTCGGGATGAGGTCGGCATCGAGCTGATCCAGGGCGCGGGCCAGCTTCATGATCGCGTTTTCCCCGCGCTCCGGTTGCGAGCTGTGCGCGGCCTTTCCGGTGGTGCGGAGGGTGGCCCAGAGCGAGCCCTTGGTCACATGAACGACCTGCATCGACGTCGGTTCCCCGACCAGCGCGAAGGTGTAGTCTCCACCATGCTTCCTTGCGAAATCCTTCGAGCCCCATTGTCCCGATTCCTCGCCCATGAAGGCCACGAAATCAAAGGCCACCGGAGCATTGGCCAAAAGGTCACGGCATTCATGCAGCGCCCAAAGCATCGCGGCCATCGGGCCTTTGGTGTCGCATGTGCCACGCCCCCACATGCGGCCATCGCGGATCTCCGCGGCGAAGGGATCGATGGTCATGCCAGCCACGCCGACGGTGTCGAGGTGTGGGCCGAACATCACCCGTGGTCGACCGTCCATTGGGGCGAAGCGCGCGATCAGGTTTGGCCGACCTGGCTTGATTTCCTCGATCAGCACCTCTGCGCCCAAGGCACTCAGCCAACCATCAAGAAACGCCGCCATCGCGGCCTCGCCGGTCTGGTCGGTGCCGGGAGCATTGTCTGGATTCACGGAAGGAATTCGGACCAGGTCCTGGAGGAGGCTGACAACACCGGAGGGCATGGCCTTTCCATAGCCGCATCCCCACCGCGCGCAAAGCTCCGAGTCAGGGATCCTTTCCATCCGGCTTGTGAGAAATTGCCTTGGGGCGGGATCTCCGGACGGACTAAGGTGGGGCCCGCGCATGAGTGACGTTTTTTTTCCTTCCGATGATGCCCGGGTGCGGGTGGTGGGCAGTTTCGAGGAGTTGGTGTCAGGTCGCTTCGAGAATGGGGTGAATGCGCTTTGCTGGCCAAGGACCTTGGCGGGGGATTTTCCCGAAGTGACGCGCCTGCTGGAGGCTGGGGAGGGCATCACGACGCTGGACGAGGGCCAATTGCAGGCCTTGCCGGTGAGTGCGGCGGGAAAGCTGGCAGTGGAGGTGATGGTGGAGGATCTCCGCCTTCTTCGCGAGCAGGGTCGTGATCCGGTGCTGAACTGCATCCGGGGCTACCCGCGCGACGAGGATCCGGGACCGATAGCGACGGATGTGTTCTCCTTCCATGCGGACAGTGCTCCGGTGGAGGCGGATACCTGGTTGTGCACCTACCACGGGGCCTGCAGCGAAGGGCTGCGCAATGAGGAGGCACGACAAAAGATCGATGTTCCGGAGACGCGTGCGAAATTGCTGGCACTTTACGGCGGCGAGGACGACGGGGACTTCGCGGAGTTCCTGAGCGACTGTTGCTACGATCTGCACTATGAGCCGCTGTCAGGAGCCCTCCCTTATGACTTCGGTCTGGGAAATTTGTGGCGGATTGCCGTGGAGTGGCCGGGCAGTCCGGTGCCCCCCTGCGTGCATCGTGCTCCGGACACGGCCCCGGGAGATTCACCGCGCCTGCTGCTGATCTGTTGATGGGGCACGAATCATTTTTTCAACGCGAGTGTGCACCGGATGACAAGATCCGGCAGCATGGAAGGTAGGTGGGCGTAGGAGTTGATCTAGTCCTCAATCACTCATTTCCCAGAACGACCATGAAACTTCTCCTCACTGCCCTGCTGGCTCCTGTTTCCGTGCTGATGGGCGCTGATGCGGCGAGGCCGAACATCCTTTTCATCGTTGGCGACGACATGGGCTATGCCGACGTGGGCTTCCATCATTGCAAGGATATCCCGACTCCGAACCTCGACTCGCTCGCGGCCTCGGGAGCACGATTTACCAGCGGCTACGTGACGGGGCCGTATTGCTCACCGACGCGTGCCGGCCTGCTGACCGGACGCTACCAGACGCGTTTCGGCCATGAGTTCAATCCCGGAGGCGGCACCCAGGGGTTGCCGGTGACCGAGAAAACCATTGCGGATCGCCTCAAGGCCGCGGGTTACGCAACCGGGATCGTGGGCAAGTGGCATCTCGGTTCGCTTCCGGAGATGCACCCGCAGAAGCGCGGCTTCGACGAGTTCTTCGGCTTCCTCGGCGGGGCGCACAGTTATTTCAACACGACGGGCATCCTGCGCGGCGAGACGCAGGTAGAAGAAAAGGAATACACGACCGATGCCTTCGGTCGGGAAGCGGTTGAGTTCATCGAACGCCACAAGGCCAAGCCCTGGTTCCTCTATCTTGCCTTCAATGCTGTCCACACCCCGATGGATGCGACCGATGACCGATTGGCGAAATTCCCCAACATCGGCGACAAGAAGCGCAAGACCTACGACGCCATGATGCTCGCCATGGACGAGGCGGTCGGCAAAGTCCGTCAGAAGCTGGTGGACAGTCATCTCGAAGGCAACACGCTGGTGGTCTTCATCAGCGACAACGGTGGGCCAACGATGCCGGGCGTCACGATCAATGGTTCCTCAAACCTGCCGCTCAGGGGCTCCAAGCGGACGACCTTGGAAGGTGGTATCCGGGTGCCTTTCGTGATTTCGTGGCCGGGTCGTGTGAAGCCAGCCGTCCTTGATCAACCGGTGATCCAGTTGGACGCCACCGCCACCGCACTGGCCGCGGCCGGAGTGGAGGCAAAGCCGGAGTGGATGCAGGAAGGGACGAATCTGCTGCCTTACCTTGACGGCGGGAAGACCGGCGCACCGCACGAGGCGCTCTACTGGCGCTTCGGTCCGCAGATGGCGATTCGTGTGGGAGATTACAAGTTGGTGCGTTACGATGGTCACGCCGATGGAGCGGGCAACGGTGCCGTCACCGCAGTGAAGCTTTACAATCTCGCCGAGGATCTCGGAGAAACCAAGGATCTGGCCACCACGCAGCCTGCTAAGGTGGCCGAACTCCAGGCGAAGTGGGATGAATGGAACAAGCAGAACGTCAAACCGCTTTGGGGCGGTCAAGGTGACAGCGACGGCGATGAACCCGGAGACGCGCCAAAGAAGCGCAAGCGTTAGAATGAGTGGGCTGGGAAATTGTTCCGAATCCCAATCAATCACGCATGCGGCGTGGTCAGCGGACTCTGGCCATCAAAAAGACCGGAGACGCTGGGTCGTGAGAGGACGATGAAGGTGAAGACGCCGAGCGCGGTGCCAAGTGGGATGCTCAGGCACGAGAATCCGGCGACGACCATGCAGAAGGTTTTATTTTTCCGGGCGCTGAGCCAGCGGGCGGTCAGGAAGCTGCCCACCCCCATTACGAGGGAAATCACAATGATGACAACGCCGATGAGGAGGAACATCCAGGTCATCTCCTCAGGGAAAGGAGCAGCTCCGGGGGAACGTGGGGCGCTTGCCGCCATCCTCGGGATCACTAGGCCCATGCCCGCGTAGAAGATTCCTAAAAGGCAGCCCAGGCAGGACAGTCCGCTGGAGATGTAGTAGAAGATCGCCAACAGCTTCAAATGTTCCGCGTCTTGGGTCATCTGATAGGAGGGCACGATCGGCGGGGGATTCATGAGGTCGACTTAGCAGCCCAGGGTTCGCCCGGCGAGAACGATCTGGCATCGGGTTTTGACTTGTGGGGAGATCTTTGCCAGCCTCCAGCCGCAACGCGCCCGTAGCTCAGTTGGATAGAGCACCCGCCTTCTAAGCGGACGGTCACTGGTTCGAATCCAGTCGGGCGTGCTTTCACGCTTCTGAAAATCAGTCCGGAGGATGCATTCCGGATGGGCCGTGTGGAGGCCAATCCAGTCGGGCGTGCTTTCACGCTTCTGAAAATCAGTCCGGAGGATGCACCCCGGATGGGCCGTGTGGAGGCCAATCCAGTCGGGCGTGCTTTCACACCTCAGACAGATTGATATTTCCCTGTTCATCGGCATTGAATCCTTCGTGCATCAGTGGTTTAAGCTACAGGCACAATGAAGCTGATTTTCACTCTGTTCTTGTTGGCCCTGCCCCTGAGCGGCAAGGAGGATAAGGACAAGAAGCCACAGGAGGAGAAAGACGAGCGGCCAATGGCGAAGATCCAATTGGCCTTGGCAGACTATCGAGTAAGAAACATCGGAAAGGGCGATCCACGTTTCAGCGCGCTGCAGAAGGAGATCGCGTCGAAGGGAACGGAACTGTCCTTGGATGAACTGTATTCACGACTGCTGGCTGGTGAAACCTTCAAAATTGAACGGGCGCAAGCGCCGGTGGCCTGCAAGGACTGCAACGGTTTCGGCAAGGTACCGGACAAGGGCGGCGGCTATCGAAAGGGGGATGGCAAGATCCCCTGCGACGTCTGTCGCGGGCACGGCAAGGTCATTCCGATCCAGCCGCTGGTGGTGAGGTGGTGACTCACCTCAATCGTTCCTGAGTGGCGTGGTCGCGATCTCGCCCGGCACGCCACGAAGATAGCGGTTGAGAAAGGTGAGCACCCGCAGGTTCAACGCCTGGCTCTGAAAGCCGTGGCCAGCACCCTCCATGGTGGTCAGGTAGCCGGGAACCTTGGCGCTCTTCAAGCCTTCGTCCAGTTTCAGCGCCTGCTTGTAGGGCACCAGCGGATCGGCGGTGCCATGCGCCGTGAAGACCGGCGGATCTCCCGCCGTGATGTAGCTGAAAGGCGACGCCGCGCGGGCAAGATCGGGGTTTTCGGCGGCGGGCTTTCCGAGGAGCTCATCGAGCGGATTGTCATTCGGGGTCTTCCGCAGCCGCGCGGGCCAGTCCATGGTGAGGAAATCGACCGGCCCGAACCAATTCAACACGCAGGAAACCTTGCTGCTTTCCTTTGGCGCGCCGCCTTCTTCGCCCTCCAGCGTCCGGCTGTCGCCATCCAGCCCGATGAGCAATGCGAGATGGCCACCGGCTGACATGCCGGAAACAGCGAAATGGTCGGGGTCGAGCCCGAACTCCTTGGCATTCGAACGGAGGAAGCGCACCGCCGCCTTGCAATCATGAATTTGCGCCGGCCAAGGCTTCTCCTGGGAGAACCGATAGGCGATGCAGGCGCCTGCATAGTTCCCGGTGGCAGCGAGTTGGCTGACGATGCCTGCGCCATCACGCTTGTTTCCCTCCCTCCAAGCACCTCCGTGAATGAAGATGACCAGCGGCAGAGGCTTGTTGTCAGGGCGCTTTGCCGGGAGGTAGAGATCCAGCATCTGATGCGGATCAGTCGTCCCGGCATAGGGCAGGTTCAGCTTCGAGACAACCCCCGGCAGCTCGGCCAGACAGGGGACCGTGAGAAGCAGGAGGGCTGAAAATTTCGACAAAAGCATGGATCAAGGTTGCAGGTACCGACAAGACCGCAAGGGGACATGCGCACCTGTGGCGATCACTTGATCTCCATGCCGCTCTTGGGCGAGATCCATTTTACGACCTTGCCATCCTTGATGAGGGCCTTCGCCTGGACGCTCTTGATGCCGAAAATGGTCTCCGCACTGTAGTCCACAAGACCGGTCAGGTAGGTTTCCCCATCGACCTTTTCCTCTCCGATGGCCTTCCATCCAATGACCTTGTCGACGACGAACTCCTTGATCAGCCCACTGCGGTAACTTTCCTGCATGATCTTGACGATATCGGCATCGCCAAGGGTCGCCGGGGCTGAAGGGACTGGAGCCGGGGCGGGCACAGGCGCGACAGGTTCCGGCTCGGATTCACCCCGTGGCGTAGGCACGGGCTCAGGAATCGGAGTCGGGACGGGAGCTGGAACGGGTGCCGGCTCAGGAACCGGCGGCGGGGTTGGTTCTGGAACCGGGGCAGGAACAGGCTCCGGCGCGACGAGCTTCGGCGGATTGACGGCGAGTTGCTGGAGGAGATCGGTATTGAGAATCGCGATTTTTCCTTCGAACGATCCCTTTCCAACAATGAGGTCCTTGCCTTCGATCCGGAGTCCCTTGGCCCGCCCACCAGCGGCGAGTTGCAGGGTGGAAGTGGTATCGGCAGGGTCGGTGAGCTCGACGGCAACCTTGACGAGAACCTTGTCCGGCAACTGTTCCGGGCGGATGGTGCTGAGATCGATATCGGGAAGTGTCTCTCCTTCGGCGGTTTCCTGGGAGAGGATGACGCGAGAGACAGGCTTTTCTCCGGTCAAGCGCTCACGGAAAGTGGGCTCGAGAACGTATCCAGCGACGCCGGCGGCAGCAATCCCGAAGAGCATGGTGAACCAATTCATTGTGGAAACAATACGTAGCTGCCCACCCCCAATCTTGGGAAGATTTTTCGAGTGGGCGCGAAACCCGATCTCCTGAGCTCCAAAGCCCCCGCAGAAGCCTGGTTCTTCGTTTCGGATTTCGTGCATTCCCTCCCTTTGGCACTTGGAACTTGGCCCCTGGCACTTTCTCCTTCCATGCATGCCCCGTCTTTTCCTGCTCGATGGCATGGCGCTCGTCTATCGGGCCCATTTCGCCTTCATCCAGAATCCCATCCGTAACTCGAAGGGCGTCAATACCTCCGCGCTCTATGGGTTCATCAACACCCTGCTGACGATTCTGGAAAAGGAAAAGCCGACCCACCTCGGAGTGGCCTTTGATACCTCCGCGCCGACCGCCCGGCACGTGAGATACCCGGCCTACAAGGCCCAGCGCGACGAGATGCCGGAGGAGCTGGCCGCCGCGATCCCCGAGGTAAAGCGTCTCTGCGCAGCCTTTCACATCCCGGTCATGGAGCTCGATGGCTACGAGGCCGATGACCTGATCGGCACGCTTTCCCAGCGCGCCGATGCCGCCGGATTTGAGACCTTCATGGTCACGCCGGACAAGGACTTCGCCCAGCTCCTCAGCCCGACCTGTTTCATGTGGAAGCCGGGAAAAAAGGGCTCCGATCACGAAATCATCGGCGTGCCCCAGCTTCCGGAGATCTGGGGCGTGCAGGATCCCCATCAGATCATCGACCTGCTCGGCTTGATGGGGGACTCGGTGGATAATATCCCGGGCGTTCCCGGCATCGGCCCGAAGACCGCGCAGAAGCTGATCGCGGATTATGGTTCGATCGAGAACCTGCTGACCCGGACCGCCGAACTGAAGGGCAAGCAGAAGGAGAACCTGGAAACCTTTGCCGAGCAGGCCCTGCTTTCAAAGGAGCTGGCAACGATCGACCGCCACGTGCCGTTCGACGTGAGATGGGAGGATCTGATCCTTTCCCAGCGCGACGACGAGGCAGTGAAGGCATTGTTCACCGAGTTCGAATTCCGCACGCTGACGAAGCGTCTCTTTGGCGAAAGCTCCGCCAATTCCTCCGACGAAAGCCAGCCCGCCAGCGACGCAGCCCCAACGCTCTTCGACTCCTTCAAGACCATCACCGACGTCCCGCACGTCTATCACCTCGCCGACACTCAAGAGAAGCAGGCGGAACTCTTCAAGCTGCTCGCTGCCCAGCCGTCCTTCTGCTTCGACATCGAGACCACCTCCCTCGACCGCTTCGAGGCAAAGCTGTTAGGCGTCGCCTTTTCCTGGAAGGCCCACGAAGGCTGGTATCTCCCCATCCACGATCTGCCATCCCAGATCCAAGATCTTCGTAGCGCGCTCTCCAGCCCTGCGGAAAAGATCGGGCACAACCTGAAATACGATCTCTCCGTCTTGCATCATCTCGGCATCGAGGTCGCCGGGCCGTTCTACGACACCATGCTGGCCCATGCCTTGGTTTTCCCCGAGCAGCGCCACACGATGGACTACCTCAGCGAAACGATGCTCGGCTACAAGCCGATCAAGCTCTCTGAGATTGCCAATCCGCAAACCGCAATCGCCAATCCGCAATCGGACGACCTCTTCGCCTTCGCCGAGACCAAGAAGGCCAGCAAGGAACTCGACGTTGCCGCCATCCCGGTGGCCGTGCTCGGCGAATACGCGGCCGAGGATGCCGACGTGACCTGGCAGCTTTCGGATAAGCTCCGGCCGATGCTCGCCGGGCAGGAGCGCGTGCTGCACGACATCGAGTGCCCACTGTTGCCGGTTCTCGTCCGCATGGAAATGGAAGGCATCGCCATTGATCCCGCCGCGCTCATCGAGATCGGCGGCCAGCTCCAGCTCCGCATTGATGAACTCACCAAGTCGATCGCCATTCACGCGGGTCGACCCTTCAACCTGAATTCCCCGAAGCAGCTCGGCGAAATCCTCTTCAACGAACTCGGCCTCGCCGACAAGGCGAAGAAGACGAAGACCGGCCAGTTCAAGACCGACGAGCAAACCCTCGCCACCTTTGCCGGCAAGCACCCGATCATCGATGAGATCCTCGAATACCGTGAGGCCACGAAATTGAAGGGCACCTACCTCGACGCCCTGCCTGGCCACATCGTCAAGGAAACCGGCCGCATCCACACGCAGTTCCATCAACTCGTCGCCGCCACCGGTCGCCTCGCCTCCACGGACCCCAACCTCCAGAACATCCCGGTCCGCTCCACCCTCGGCCGCCAGATCCGCAAAGCCTTCGTCCCTCGCTCTTCCAATCCGCAATCCGCAATCCACAATCCGCAATTCTCCCTCCTCAGCTGCGACTACTCCCAGATCGAACTCCGCATCATGGCCGCACTGGCGAACGATGCCTCGATGATCGAGGCCTTCCGTGAGAGTCGCGACATCCACACTGCCACTGCCGCGAAGGTCTGGGGCGTGGCGGAGGACGAGGTCACGCGCGAGCAGCGCAGCGGCGCGAAAATGGTGAATTTCGGCATCATCTACGGCATCTCCGCCTTCGGCCTCAGCCAACGTCTCGCGATTCCGCGGACCGAGGCCGCCGAGATCATCGAGAGCTATTTCCGCCAGTATCCGGCGATCAAGGAGTTCATGGACCGCACCATCCTCGAAGCCCGTGAATGCGGCTACGTTGAGACTCTAACAGGCCGACGCCGCTACTTCCCGGACCTCACCTCCGGAAACCAGAACGTGCGGGGAAATGCCGAGCGCGCCGCGATCAATACGCCGATCCAGGGCAGCGCCGCCGACATGATCAAGCTCGCCATGATCCGCATCGACGCGCTGCTGCGGGAGTCCGGGGCGAAAGCCAAGATGCTCCTCCAGGTGCACGACGAACTCGTCTTCGACCTCGCGCTTGATGAAAAGGAAAGCCTCGTGCCGAAGCTGCTCGATCTCATGCAGACCGCGCTGCCCTTGCCGAACGGCGTGCCGATCCTCGTCGAGCATGGCACCGGTGCGAACTGGCTGGCGGCGCATTAAGGTATTGCTTTTTCGTGGATTTTGTAATACCAGTCTGGCATGGCAACCATCACCCTGAAGCTCCCGGACGAAGTGAACGAGACTCTCGATCACGAAAGCTCCCGACGTGGGGTTTCCAAGTCGGCGCTGGTGCGGGAAGCGATCGAGATGGCCTTTCTCAATGCCAACCGGAAGCAGGCGGCTGCCTCACAGTGGCTGGCTGAATGGGGGGGAAGCTTGAAGGAGGTGGTTCCGGATCCTGACGATGAGCGTCTTCAGCATCTTTACCGCAAGCACGTGAAGTGACCGACTGATGAGGCTTTTGCTCGATACCAACATCCTGCTCGATTCGCTGCTATCGCGCCCCGGGGCCAAGGCTTCCGAGGCGGTCATGTCCGCTTGTGGCGGATTGCACCAAGGTGCTGCGGCATCCCATACGATTGCGACACTTTACTACCTGCTCAGTCGTGAAAAGGGCGATGGGATCGCCCGCTTCTGTCTGCAACGCCTGCTCGATTGGCTTGAGATCGCAAGCGTCGGCGGGACCGAGGTGGTGCGCGCCTTGAAACTGACGATGTCGGACTATGAGGACGCCATGCAGGCCGCTGCCGCGGAAAGTGACCGGGCGGACTTCATCATCACGAGGAATGTGAAGGACTTCAAGAACTCGCCGGTTCCCGCTCTGAGTCCCGAGCAGTTTTTGAAAAGGTTTCCGTTGGCTCCGTAAGACACCTCCAGGAAGGCGGGCCTTCGCTACTTCACCAGGCTCTTCGCGTATTGCAGCGTGTCGATTTCCGCGAGGGTCTTGTCGCGGCGGATGGCCTTGATGCGGGGGAAACGCATCGCGAGGCCGGAGTCGTGGCGATCGGAGGCGCGGATGGAATCGAAGGCGATTTCCAAAACGATGTCAGGCTCGACGAGATGCTTGCGCCTTTCCTTCGTGATCGTGCTCTTCCGGAAATGCTCGGTGAGGTCCTCGATTTCGTCGTCGGTGAGGCCGCTGTATGCCTTTCCGATGATGCGCAGGTCGCCGCTTTCCTCGTCACGGACAGCGAAGGTGTAGTCGCTGAGGACATCGGAGCGCTTGCCGTGGCCCTGCTCGGCGGCGACGACGATGCAGTCGAGCGTGGGCATGACGCCCTTGAGTTTCAGCCAGGATTTGCCGCGTCGGCCGGGATGGTAGGAGCTGCCGGAATCCTTCGCGATGAGCCCTTCGTGTCCCTCGGCCAGCGCCTGCTTGAATGCGGCGTCGAGTTCCTCAGGCTGGCTGACCTTTTCCACGGCGATGGCCTCGAAGGCACCGGAAAGCCCCAGCGCATCGAGCCTCACACGGCGCTCCTCCAGGGAAAGCTCCAGCAGCCCCTGGCCATCATGCCAGAGCAGGTCGAAGGCAACGAAGCGCAGCGGCACCGAGAGCGGCTGGCTGCTGTCGGTTAGAAAAAGATCCGATTGGCCCATGTTCCGCCCGAGGCGCTGCTGGAGCTGGGCGAAGCCAAGCGTGCGGTCGGAGGCGTAGGCGATGAGCTCACCATCAAGCACGCAGTCGTGGGGAATGGCGGCGGCGGCGGAGAGCAGGTCGGGAAAGGCGTCGTCGAGCGGCTGGAGATCGCGCGAGAATACGGCCACGCGGTCGCCGAACTTGTGGAGCTGGAGGCGGATGCCGTCGTATTTCGGCTCGATCCAGAGCTGGGGCAGCCCGTTGTCGACGTGCCAGTCCCAGACCTCGCTGGCAGCGGCGGTGGGGGAGGCGAGCATGCACTTGATCGGCACAAAGGGGCGGAGCTCGGCCTCATCAAGCGTCTTGTATCGGGCGAAGACAGCGGTTTCCCCGATGTCGCCGGTGAGCATGTGGGCGTGGCGGACCGCCGCAGGATCAGCCTTGAAGACGGCCGTGATGGCGTCCTCGACGAGGCCTTCCTTCAGGCCGATGCGAAGGTCGCCTGTTAGAAGTTTCACCAAGGTCTCCGACTCGGTGGGGTGGAGGGACTTCAGCCGGTTGGCGAGGCGCTCGATTCGATCGAGCGAACCGCTGCTGTCGGCGAGTTCCTCGAAAAAACCGGCCAGCCCCTCCAGATCGAGCCGCTCCGGTTTGATCGTGAGCTCCTGAAGGAAAAGTCGGGCGGTGCGGGCAGAGTCGTTCTGGGAAAGCGAGAGCTCCCTATAGCGTTCCTCGCGGGCTCCGGGAATGGAAATCAGGGCCCTGCGCAGGGCGGCGGATCCGACATGGATCGCCCGACGTCCACCGGATTTCGGCAGGGCCTCACCGGTCAGCCAGCCAGCGGCGAGGCGGAGGTCGCGATCGCTTTCCAAGGCCTTCAGATAGTTCGCGAGAAAATCGATCTTGGCGAGGCGGCTGCTCGTTTCCCCAACGAGCCTGCAGACATCGCTGAAGTCGGCGAAAGCACAGATCGGCCGGATCTGACGACCGTGGTGGGATGAAACAACAGCCCGCTGCGGAGCACCGGCGATGGAAAGTTCGAGCTGATCGCCGCCCATCGCGCACCAGGCGTCGATCCGGCGACTGCGGAGTTCGGCCGCGAACTCGTGCATGTAGCCGTGAACCGTCAGCACGTGCTTCGGACGGACGCGCTGGAGGCACTCGAGCAGACCGGGGTGATCGGCATGATCCGACATCGGAAAGACCTCGTCGACCCGGTATCGATACTTTGCACCGGGCTGCATCGCCCAGCCGGTGAGCATCGCAGTGCGCTTGGTTTTCAAACCGCGCAGGGCCTTTGACCGGATGGCATTCGGCGGAGCAATGATCGCATGACCCTCGACGGCGAAGCCCTCGAAACGCTTCGGCTCGGGAAGATCCGCTCCAGCCTCGCGACAGGCATCGGTCATGTCGGCGACGTTTGGGTGGAGCAGCACCGGAATGCCGTGTTCGGCGAGAAGGGCGTAGGCTTCCTGGGCCTTTCCGAGCGAGTATCCGAAGAGCACTGGCGTCTCTCCATCCGCCAAGGCTCCGTGGACGAAGCCGAGCACGGCGGATTCGATCTCCATCTGCGGCGGAAACACGAATTGTGGCAGGCCGAAGGTGGTCTCGATGATGACGGTGTCAGCATTGAGGAAACTGACGGGCTCCGCCGTTCGACCACGCCGCGTTTTGAAATCCCCGGTGTAGAGCAGCGTCGCGCCATCGCGCAACCGGGTCACGTGCAGCATCGCCGAGCCCGTGATGTGGCCGGCCGGGAGCATCCGCAGACGGAAGCCATTGTGAACGATCGGGACATGAAACGCGGCTGACTCGATCCGGCTTTCCGCGAGGTGAAAGCGTTTCCGCACGAGAATCGCCGTCACGTCGCTGCAGATCGCGGTTTCATGCCGGGCGAAGTGGTCGGCATGGGCGTGGGAAACGAAGGCGCGCGGCTTTGCGTCCCATGGGTCGAGCCATAGGTCGGATTCCGGCAGATACAGGCCGCGGTTGAAGCGAACTTCGATCAAGACTGCCCGACTCTACAAGGGTTCCACCTGCCCCGGCAATGGTTTGCGCGGAAAAGAACTCAGTGGGTGGAAACCGGGCCAGGATTTCAACCCGCCGACTGGTTGCGAATCGGGCATTTCCCAATATACTCCAGCGCATGCAGATTGAAATTCTCTCCTACATCCAACAATCCTCGGGGCCCATGGGCATCTCGATCACCTACTGGGTCATTTTCGGAGTCTCGATGCTGGTCAGCATGGCAGCCGGCGGCATGCTCAAGCGGCGCTTTGCCGAGTATTCAGGAGTCCCAATGCCCCTGACCGGTGCAGCGGCCGCGGAATTGATGCTTCGTCAGAACGGTATCACCGACGTCCAGGTGGTGAGTGTGCCCGGTCACTTGACCGACCACTATGACCCCACCACGAAAACAGTGAACCTCAGCGAGCCGGTTTACCATGCGGCCTCCGTTGCCGCCGTGGCAGTCGCGGCCCATGAGTGCGGCCATGCAGTTCAGCATCAGCAGGCGTATTACTGGCTTGGTCTGCGGTCGAAACTCGTCCCGGCGGTCCAACTCTCCAGCAACCTCATGTCGATCCTGATGGCGGTCGGTTTCGGCCTCATGTATTTCAGCGGGAACCTGTTGGTCTTGCAGATCGCCATTGCCCTGTTCGCTGTCACGACGCTATTCGCCTTCATCACTCTTCCGGTGGAGTTTGATGCCAGCCGCCGGGCCCTCGCTTGGATCGATCGCAGCGGACTGGGTGCCCGGATGGAGCATGAAAAGGCCCGCAAGGCCCTGTTCTGGGCTGCGATGACCTACGTGGTGGCGGCTCTCGGTTCGCTCGCCATGCTGCTTTACTACATTTCGCTGATCAGCGGAAACCGCCGGAACTGAGCCGCGTTTCCTGAAGTAGCCTTCATTTTCGAGGCCGGACTTGATCCCAAGTCCGGCCTCGCGTTTTCTCTGCGCTGCCGATGGCCCACGCCTTTTCCTTCGATTCCCTGAACCACGCCCAGCGCGAAGCCGTCGGCGCGCTCGATGGTCCCGTGCTGATCCTCGCCGGAGCAGGCACCGGGAAAACGCGCACCGTCACCTGCCGAATCGCTCACATGCTGGAAAAGGGCATCCCGGCGAAGAATATCCTCGCGGTCACCTTCACCAACAAAGGCGCCGCCGAAATGCGCGAGCGTATCGCCGGCATGGTCTCGAAAAAGGCGGCCGAGGAAATGACCGTCTGCACCTTTCACTCGCTCTGCGTCAGGATCCTGCGCGGCGGGATCGACAAGCTCGGCTACAAGAAGAACTTCGCGATCTTTTCCGGCAGTGATCAGACCGGCCTGATGAAGCAGCTCATCATCCGCCAGGGCGGGGCTGAGGAGAAGATCAAGCCCGAGGCCGTGCTTTCGGAAATCTCCAAGGCCAAAAATCAGGGCATCGACCCCGGTGAGGTGGAGAACGATTTCTTCGCGTCGCTTGGTCGCGCCTATCAGAACGAACTGCGCGCCCAGAACGTGGTGGATTTCGACGATCTGCTGGTGCTCGCCGAGCAACTGCTGCGCGAGCATGCCGACATCCGTGAAATGTTCCGCGAGCAGTTCAAGCGCGTCACGGTCGACGAATTCCAGGATACCAACTCGCTCCAGATGCAGCTCCTCCAGCAGCTCGTCGGCGCGCCGTATCATGTCTGCGTCGTCGGCGATGATGATCAGTCGATCTACGGCTGGCGCGGCGCGGAGGTCGCGAACATCCTGCAATTTGAGCGCTTCTTCCCGAATCCCCGCATCATCCGGCTGGAGGAAAATTATCGCTCCACTCTCGCCGTCATCCACACCGCGAACAGCTTGATCCGCCACAATGTCGGACGCCGCGACAAGGTCCTGCGCGCCACCAAGCACGGCGGCCAGCCGGTGCGCATCGTGGCCATGCCCGGCGACGAGGAGGAGGCCAAATTCATCGCCGAGGAAATGCTCGCGGAAAAGGGCACCACCAAGTGCGAATGGGAGAATTTTGCCATCCTCTTCCGCACCAACGGCCAGAGCAGGAAGTTGGAAGAGGCGCTGCGCGAACGAAAGATCCCGTATCGCATGGTCGGTGCGCAGAGTTTCTATGACCGCAAGGAGGTCCGGGACGTCCTTGCTTACTGCCAGGTCCTCGCCGCTCCCGAGCAGGACGTTTCCCTACTGCGGATCCTCAACACCCCCAACCGCGGCATCGGCCAAACCACCGCGGTTCTCGCCACCGACTGGAGCCGCTACAACAACCAGAGCGTCTGGGAGGCGCTCTGCGATCCGGCCTTCACCGACGGCATGGGCCCCAAGGCCCGCGCGGCCATCGAGGACTTCGTTTCAAAGATCGGCAGCGCCAAGGCTCGCATCGACATTGCCCGTGAAAACCCAGGCGACGTCCTGAAGTCGATGCTCGATGGCATGGACTACATCCCTTGGATGGAGCGCGGCTGCAAGACCGACCAGGAGCGCCAGCAACGCGCCGAAGGCATCGCCGAGGTGATCGACCAGCTCCGGAAATACGCCGAGAAGGGCAAGAGCCTCCAGGCTTTCCTCGACAACAGCGCACTGGCTTCGGATCGCGATGACGACGATATCGAGAAAAAGCAGGGCGCGACGCTGATCACACTCCACGCCTCAAAAGGCCTCGAATTTCCCATCGTCTATCTCGTCGGACTGGAGGAGGGGATCCTGCCCCACAAGCGCAGCATCCTCGAAGGCACGCGCGACGAGGAGCGGCGGCTTCTTTATGTCGGCATCACCCGCGCCCGCAAGCAGTTGACCATGACCTACTGCGCCTATCGTACGAAATGGGGAGAGCGCACGCATTGCCAGTCGAGCAGCTTCATCACCGAACTCAGCGACGAGCACCTCATCCACACCACCTACGACGAAATCCTCGGTGCGGAGGCCTCGCAGGAGGAACTCGGAAATTTCTTCGGTGGCCTGAAGGGGCTGCTGGGTGACTGAGAGGGCTACGCACCGCGCTTTGCCGGTCCGACCCGGTCTTTCAGGCGCTGCACGAACTCATGCACCAGCGTCGAAGGCTCGTCCTTCCGCCAGACAGCCCACATGTTGAAATCGAGCGACGCCGTTTCCGCGATCAGCGGCTTCAGCACCAGTCCGGGGATGCGGTTCAGATCGAGGATCCGTGGCAGCAGCGAGATGCCCTGATTCGCTGCGACCATGGTCAGCAGCGAATCGAAGCCCTGGATAAATCGCACAGGACCTGGCTTTTGTCCTTCACTCTTGAAAAGCACCATCCCGTCCGAGCAGTGCACCGATTCGCCTTCGCGGCCAAGAAACAGCATCGTCTCCCTCGCTATATCATCAAATGTCAGCGACTTCATGTCTGCCAGCGGATGGTGGTGGGAAAGTCCGATCCCAAACTTCGCATGAAGAACCCGCAAGCTTTGCATCCCCCGTGGCAGGGCGGCCTTTTTCCCATAGGCGAAGCCCACGTGAATCACTCCCTTTTCCAGCGCGTCGGCCTGCTCGGGTGGCATCATTTCCACGAAGCTCACGTCCACATCGGGAAATTCATCACCAAAGGACTTCAATGCTTCCGGCATGAATCCCGCCGCGATGGGTCCCACGCTCGCGATCCTGAGATGACCCCGGCGACCGGAGTGAACCTCGCGGGCCAGCAGTTTCGCCCGCTCGACATGTGAGAGGACGGCTTTCGTCTCCTGAAGATAGACTTTTCCAGCCTCGGTCAGTGACACTCGAACGGTGTTGCGCTCCAGCAATTGCACGCCAAGTTCCGCTTCCAGGTCCTTGATTTGCTTGCTTAGCGCAGGCCGGGTGACATTCATGCGCTCGGCCGCCTTCCGGAAGTTCAGTTCTTCCGCGACAGTCACAAAGTAGCGCAGGTGCCTCAATTCCATCCCGGACCACTGGTAACCTCAGGTTTCCACTCTGGAAACAACAAAGTCATTCCGAGTGGCCCTCTCCGCGTCTATCAGATGCTTCGCTGGAAAAGCTCTTACAGTTCCTGCTGCCCTCTCGATCCCTTTCATGAACGCCGCCCACTTCCCCGTATTCCTGCTCGCTGCCGTCTGTCTCACCGGGTGTGGAAAGAAAGCCCCCGCCGGTCCTCCGCAAATGCCGCCGGCTGCCGTGTCGGTGGTGCCGGTGCTTTCGGAGCCGGTGAACGTCGTGCACGAGCTGCCCGGGCGCATCAGCGCCATCCGCACCGCCGAGGTCCGTGCGCGGGTTTCCGGCATCCTGTTGCAGCAGACCTTCGTCGAAGGGGCCGAGGTGAAGGCTGGTGACGTCCTTTTCAAGATCGACCCCGCGCCGCTCGAAGCTGCACTTGCCCGCGCCAATGCCCTGCTCGCCGTCTCAAAGGCGACGAAGGACCAATCGCAGTCGCTCGCTTCCCGTTACGAAAAGCTCGCCGACTCAAAGGCCGTGAGCAGCCAGGAGGCGGAAAATTCCGCGAATGCCCTCAAGGTCGCCGAGGCCGAGGTTCTTTCCGCCGAGGCCGGGGTGAAGACGGCTGAACTGAGTCTCAGCTACGCCACCGTCACCGCGCCGATCAATGGGCGCATTGGGAAGGCACTGGTCACCGAGGGAGCCCTCGTGGGCCAGGGTGATGCCACCAAGCTCGCCATCATCCAACAGCTCGATCCGGTCTATCTCGATTTCACCCAGTCGGCCAGCGAACTGAATGCGATCAAGCGCTCGATCAGCGAGGGCAAGGTCGAGGCGATGTCCTCACCGAAGACCACGGTGAAGCTGCTCCTCGACGATGGTTCCGAGTATTCCCATCCGGGAAAGGTCCTGTTCTCTGAAGTCTCCGTCGACCCTTCCACCGGCATGATCTCGCTGCGCGCGGAATTTCCCAATCCGGATCGCTTGCTGCTTCCCGGCATGTTCGCCCGTGTCCGGATCACCTTGGTTGCCCGGGAGGATTCACTGACGGTGCCACAACGCGCCGTCACCCGTGCCCAGGGCGGTGCCGGCAGTGTGTATGTCGTCGACGAGAATAAAACCGTCGAACTCCGGATGATCCACACCGCCGCCGCCACCGGTGACAAGTGGGTCGTCATCGACGGACTCAAGGCAGGGGAGCAGGTCATCGTCGAAGGCCACCTCAAGGCCCGCCCCGGGGCCACTGTCGTTCCCAGCCCATTTGTCCCGACCAACAAGGCGGGGAAGAGCTAGAGGTGAATCGTAAGTGGTGAATGGTGAATGGATTTCCTGACCCCTGAATCCTGACCACTGGCCCCTCTGTCCCTATTCCGTTTCGAATTTAAGATTTAGAATTTCGAGTTTTCTCCACCATGGCCCGCTTCTTCATCGACCGTCCCGTTTTCGCCTGGGTGGTCGCCATCCTCATCGCCCTGCTTGGGTTGATCTCCATCACCAGGCTGCCCGTGGCGCAGTATCCTCCGGTCGCGCCGCCGTCGGTCTCGATCACCGCGAACTACGCCGGAGCCTCTTCGGAAACCCTGAGCGACACCGTGACCTCGGTCATCGAGCAGCAGCTCAACGGCATCGACAACCTGCTCTACATGACGTCCGCGTCCGATGCGAACGGAACGGCCATCATCACCCTGTTTTTCAAACCCGGCACCAACGCCGACGTCGCTCAGGTGCAGGTCCAGAACAAGGTTCAGCTCGCCACGCCGAGCCTTCCACTCACCGTCCAGCAGTCGGGCGTGGTCGTGGCGAAAGCGACGCGGAACTACATGATGTTCATCACCCTTTCCTCCGAGGACGGCAGCATGGATGCCATCGGACTCGGAAACTACATGGACTCCAGCCTGCTCGATCCGCTCCGTCGGCTCGAAGGGGTGGGGGAGGTCATCCAGTTCGGTGCCCACTATGCGATGCGCATCTGGCTCGATCCTGACAAACTCTTCGCCTACAACCTCACCACGGGGGATGTGACGGCCGCTGTCCAGTCGCAGAACACCCAGGTGCCCGTCGGTCAGCTTGGCCAGCTTCCCGCCACCAAGGGCCAGCAACTCAATGTCATCCTCCAAGGCCGCGCCACGCTGCGGGAGGCCGAGGAGTTCAAGAACATCATCCTGCGCGTGAATCCCGACGGCTCACGCGTCCGCCTCAGCGACGTCGCCCGCGTCGAACTCGGCGGACACGACTACTCAATCAACGCCCGAATTGACGGCAAGCCAACCGCAGCCGCTGCGATCAAGCTCACTCCCACGGCCAACGCGCTGGATACCGCCAAGGCGATCCGTGGTGAAATCGAACGGCTGACTCCCTTCTTTCCGCCGAATACCCGCATCGACTACCCGCTCGACACCTCCACCTTCGTGAAGATCTCCGTCGAAGAGGTGCTGAAGACCCTCGTGGAGGCGATCATCCTCGTCTTCCTGGTGATGTATCTGTTCCTCCAGAACTTCCGCGCCACACTGATCCCGACCTTGGTTGTTCCCGTCGCGCTGTTAGGGACCTGCGGACTGATGGCGGCTTTCGGATTTTCCATCAACACGCTGACGATGTTCGGCATGGTGCTGGCGATTGGCATCCTCGTCGACGACGCCATCGTGGTCGTGGAAAACGTCGAGCGCATCATGAGTCAGGAGGGCCTCAGTGCGAAGGAGGCCACGAAAAAGGCGATGGGTCAGATCACCAGCGCGCTCATCGGCATCACGCTGGTGCTCACCGCGGTGTTCATCCCGATGGCCTTCTTCGGTGGCTCGGTCGGCACGATCTATCGCCAGTTCACCATGTCGATGGTGTCCTGCATGCTGTTCTCCGTCTTCCTCGCGCTCTCTCTAACACCTGCCCTCTGCGCCACCCTGCTGAAGGATGTGGAAGCCGGGCACCAGCATGCGAAACGCGGCTTCTTCGGGTGGTTCAACCGCGGCTTCGATTCCATGACGAACCGCTATCAGGGCTGGGTCGGTGGCTTGTTGAAACGCGCCTGGGCCGGAATCGCAGTTCTTCTCTGCATCGTCGTCGCGGTCGGTTTCCTCTACAAGAAGATGCCCTCCTCCTTCCTTCCTGAAGAGGATCAGGGCTATTTCCTCGCCCTCATCAGCCTGCCTCCCGGTGCCACCGATGCCCGCACCTCCGAGGTGCTGCGCGATGTGGAGGCCTACTTCGCCAAGCAACCGGAGATCGAACACTACTTCACGGTCGCTGGCTTCAGCTTCGCAGGCAAGGGACAGAACTCAGCCCTCGCTTTCCTGCGGCTCAAACCCTGGGAGGAGCGTGTCGGCAAGGATCATCACGTTTCACAGGTCATCAAGAACGCCATGATGGGACTCGGCGGCATCAAGGACGCCGTTGTTTTCCCGCTCAATCCACCGGCCATCCCCGAGCTTGGCACCTCGTCCGGCTTCGACTTCTGGCTTCAGGACGTCGGGGGCGTGGGCCATGAGAGCCTCGCCGCCGCAGGCAAGCAACTCCTCGGAATGGCTGCCCAGAATCCCACCATCATCGGTGCGCGGCCGAACGGGCTGGAGGACGCCGCGCAGTTGAAGATCGACCTCGATGAGGACAAGGCCAGCGCGCTCGGCGTTTCGCTGGCCGACATCAACTCCACGATGCAGACCGCCTTCGGATCCTCCTACGTGAACAACTTCGTCAACGGCTCGCGCGTCCAGCGCGTGATGATCCAACTCGACTCCGCCTTCCGCATGACGCCGGAGGACCTCGGGAAAGTCTTCGTCCGCAACAAGGAAGGCAAGATGGTCCCGCTCTCCGCGCTCGCCACCACCTCGTGGGCCTTCGGATCTCCGCAGCTTCAACGCTACAACGGCCTGCCTTCCCTCAACATCGTTGGCGCGGGTGCTCCGGGGAAAAGCTCCGGTGAAGCGATGGCAGCCATGGAGGAGATGGCAGCCAAGCTCCCGCCCGGGATCGGCTTCGAATGGAGCGGCCAGTCGCTGGAGGAACGCATCTCCGGAAACCAAGCACCGGCTCTTTATGCCATCTCGCTGATGATCGTCTTCCTCTGCCTCGCCGCCCTCTATGAAAGCTGGTCGGTCCCGGTCGCCGTCATCCTCGTGGTGCCGCTCGGCATTCTCGGAGCGCTCGCCGCCGCCACCTTCCGTGAGCTTCCGAACGACGTCTATTTCAAGGTCGGTCTTCTCACCACCGTCGGCCTCTCGACGAAGAACGCCATCCTCATCATCGAGTTCGCGCTGGACCTCCAGAAGCAGGGCAGGGGCCTCGTCGAGTCGATTCTGGAGGCGGTGAAATTACGTCTGCGCCCCATCCTCATGACCTCGATCGCCTTCATCCTCGGCGTCATGCCGCTGGTGCTGAGCCGCGGAGCAGGCAGCGCCAGCCAGAACGCCATCGGCACCGGAGTCGCCGGCGGCATGGTGACGGGAACCGTCCTCGCCATCTTCCTCGTCCCGGTCTTCTACCTCGTCATTGTGAAGTTGGTGGGGAGGAAGAAGAAGGAAGAGCGATCGGAGATTGTGGATCAGGGATAGGGGATGGTAGATCGGGGATCGTGGACTCTGGACCTGTTACAGGATCTGAGATCTCCTATCCCCGATCCCCAATCGGCCGCAGGCCACGCATTCGTCATTTCTCATACAAACCGGATCCCGTGCTCGCCGGCAATCTGCGCGACCCGCCCCATGTCCGGGCCGCCCTCGCGATGGAACTCCTCGGCGCAGCGCGTGAAGAAGGTCTCGAAGCCCGACGGTGCGGTCTGGATGAGTTGCTTGAGCGGAGTGTCGCCCGCGTTGCGGAAACTGTGAACCGCTCCTCGCGGGATGAACACCGAGGTCCCCGGCGGCACTTCCGCCCAGGCACCGTCCTTGAAGAACTCGACCCGGCCTTCCAGAACGTGGAACCACTCGTCCTCGTTCTCATGCAGGTGCGGTGGCGGCCCCATACCCGGAGCGGTGATGCTCAGAAACATCGTGTAGCGCCCGCCGGTCTCCGCGCCGGTCAGCAGGAAGGTCACGTGATCGCCAAAGGCTTCGACCACCCGGCCCTGTCCTGGCAGGATGACGGTTGGAGAGAGAGGAGGAATATTTTCCATAGCAGCGCCATCCTAGCGGAATTCCTCCACTCCCTGCAATCCGGATCAGGACATGGAAATCGAACCGCGCATGGACGCCAAATGACGCGTATTTTTTGGAACGGTGCAACGCCCCCCAAGCAAAGCGG
>JANOBS010000398.1:0-1242 GCA_031411755.1 Luteolibacter sp.
GCGCTCTACCCCTGAGCTACACGAGCAACGTGGCGTTGCTTTTGCCGTTTCCCACAAGGCGACAAAAATTCCGCGGCCTGCCTCGATTGATCCGGGACTGGACGCGGAACCCCTGAAGTTCTTGTGGGGAAAAGCGGGCGGAACTTAACAAAGTCGACCACTCTGTCAAAAAAAATATCCTTGAAAAGAAGATTTTTCGAGATGCGCTGATTTTAAAGCGCTTGGGAAAGGTCCGCAGGAGCCTCGACCGCCTCATTTTCAATCAAATCCGAGACCCGGCGAACCGCGAGGCAGCGTCCGGTCTCCGGATCGAGGTCGGCGATGACTCCGCAGAGTCGAACCGCCCCTTTGGCCACGGGAAACCTTGTCGGCAGGCCGGTCTTGAAGCGCCACACGACGGATTCCACAGACCGCCCGAGCACCGATTCCTCCGGGCCACACATGCCCGCATCGGTCAGGTAACCCGTGCCGCCGGGGAAAATGGAGTCGTCCGCCGTCTGGACGTGGGTGTGGGTGCCGACCACGAACGAGGCCTTGCCATCGAGGAAGCGCCCCATGGCGATCTTCTCGCTGGTTGTCTCGGCGTGGATCTCGAGGAAGATCATCCGGATGCCTTCCGCCAGAAGGCGATCGACCTCCGTCTCGGCCGCGATGAAGGGGTTTTCCAGAGGAGGCTGCATGAACGAGCGACCCTGGACCTGCACGACCGCGACCTTGCCCTTGGCCGTTTCCAGCACCACCGACCCGGCTCCGGGCGTTCCGGCGGGGTAGTTCAGCGGTCGGAGCAGGCGCGGCTCGGTCGGGAAATAATCGAGGATTTCCGGCTGGTCCCAGACGTGATCGCCAGTGGTGACGACCGCTGCGCCGGCACGGAGGAGGTCGATGGTGATGCGCGGCGTGATGCCCCGGCCCCCTGCGGCGTTCTCGCCATTGACGATGATGAAATCCACACCTTCTTCCTCGCGATACCTCGCCAAATGAGCGATCACCGCCTTGCGGCCGGGCTCACCAACAACGTCACCGAGAAACAAGATGCGAAGAGAGGACATGATGCGAAGAATCGTAAGGGCCGTTGTGGCCCGTCGCGCGAGGTAACCACGCAGCCGCCTGCCGCGCCAACCGAATTTCCCGATGTCCCGCTCCCTGAAGGCCCTGGTGCCGATTTTCCTGATTCTCGGGCTCGCCTGCTGGTGGGTGCTGAGAAAGCCGCCGGTCGAACCATCCGACACGTTCACCCCCGAT
>JANOBS010000399.1:0-4957 GCA_031411755.1 Luteolibacter sp.
CTGCTCATCGGTGATCCCGCCAAGGCCAAGCGCCAGCTCGGCTGGGAGCCGAAGGTCAAGTTCAAGGAACTCGTGGCCATCATGACCGATGCCGATCTCGAACTCGCCCGCCAGGAGCACGCCTTCGCCTCGGCCACCGGAAAACCCCTCTCACCCGTCCGCTGAACCGGACCGATCCATTCAAACCAACATCCAGAAAACATGAGCACCAGCAAACGCATCCTCGTCGCCGGCGGCGGCGGCTTCATCGGCGGAGAACTCGCACGCGTCCTTCTTGAGCGCGGCCACAAGGTCGTCGTCGCCGACGTCAAGCCAATCGACAAGTGGTATCAGCTTCATCCGAACGCCGAGAATCTCGTTCTCGACCTCGAGCTCCGCGACGCCTGCATGCAGGCCACGGCCGGTTGCGATGAAGTCTACAATCTCGCCTGCAACATGGGCGGCATGGGTTTCATCACGAAGAACAAGGCGCTGTGCATGCTTAGCGTCCTGCTCAGCACCCACCTGCTCCTTGCCGCGAAGGAAAACGGCGCGAAGGCTTACTTCTATTCTTCCTCTGCCTGTGCTTACCCAGACTATCGCCAGGAAGAGGCGGCTGTCGTGGCACTCAAGGAATCCGACGCCTATCCCGCGATGCCGGAAGACGGCTACGGCTGGGAAAAACTCTTTTCTGAGCGTCTTTGCCGCCACTTTGAGGAGGACTACAACATGACGGTCCGCATGTACCGCTTCCACAATGTCTACGGTCCGAAAGGCACCTGGGACGGTGGTCGTGAAAAGGCTCCGGCCGCGCTTTGCCGCAAGGTGATCGAGGCGATCGACAACGGCACGATGGAAGTCGAGATCTGGGGCGATGGTGAACAAACCCGCTCGTTCATGTTCATCGACGACTGCATCACCGGCATCGATAAACTCATGGCGTCCGATTACTCGCAGCCGCTCAATCTTGGCCGCAGCGAACTGGTCTCCATCAATGGAACGCTCGACATCATCGAGAAGATCGCCGGCGTGAAGGTGAAGCGGAAGTATAAGCTCGACGCGCCGCAGGGCGTGCGCGGCCGCAACTCCGACAACACCCTCATCAAGGAAGTCCTCGGCTGGGAACCCGGAATCGATCTCGCGACGGGACTTGAGAAAACCTACTGGTGGATCAAGGAGCAGCACGAGAAGCGCAAGCGCGGCGAAACGGTCGTGCAGTGAGAGCCCGCGAACGCGGCGGTCCATTTTTCCAGACTGATGAATCCTGAATTGTCAGCCTCATCCATTCCGAGGGTCAATGTCCTCGGCATCGGCATCAGCGACGTGAACATGGGCACGGCGCTGACGGCGGTCGAGCAGGCGGTCGATACGCCGTCGCTGCTCGGCTACGTCACCGTCACCGGCGTCCACGGCGTGATTGAATCCCAGGCCGACGTTGAACTTCAGCGCATCCATAATCGCAGCTACCTTTCGCTGCCTGATGGAATTCCGATGGTGTGGATGGGTTGGCTGCAGGGGCACGACTCGATGGAGCAGGTCTGCGGACCGGAGTTCATGCCCGCGCTTTTGGAGCGTGGACTCGGGGACAAGCGCCGGCATTTCTTGTGGGGTGGGGGAGACGGAGTGGTGGAGAAACTTTCCGCCGAACTCCTCGCCCGCCACCCGGAGCTTATGATTGTCGGCACCGAGACGCCGCCATTCCGCCCTCTAACAGAATCCGAGGAACTCGATCTGGTGGCGCGGATCCGCGAGTTGAAGCCACACTATTTCTGGGTCGGTCTCAGCACTCCCAAGCAAGAACGTTTCATGGCGGGCTTTCTCACGCGACATGCGGACCAGCTCTGTTTTGCCGATCAAGGCCTTCTTTTTTTCGGAGTTGGAGCCGCTTTCGATTTCCAGGCAGGCCTGGTGAAGGAAGCGCCACGCTGGATCAGGGGTTCTGGGCTCGAATGGTTTTTCCGCCTGTTGACCGATCCGTCGCGGCTGTGGAAGCGTTACGCTAGGAATAATCCACGATTTATCTGGGGTGCATTTCGGCAGTTGGCTGGCTTGAAACACTTTGTCCGAAAAGTCTGAGATGATAAAGAAGCCGAATGGCGAGCAGGCTGTCGGGACGAGAGAATTTCGCTGTCTACAGTTGTTCAGAGGCCTGGCAGCCCTGTTCGTTCTTCTGTTCCACGTGGACGTTATTTCCAACCTGCGCTTCAGCACCAGGTTCATGGGTGGCTTTTTCTCAGCAGGCCATTTGGGGGTGGATTTCTTTTTTGTCCTCAGTGGTTTCATCATTTGGCATGTGCATGCCAAGGATATGGGGTTCGCAGGACGGGCCAGCAGCTATCTTCTCAAGAGAGTTCTGCGCATCTGGCCCCTAGTGCTACTTCTGACAACAGCCAAATTAGGCTATATGTTCTTTTTGGGAGGGGCGGGCGTGGGAGCGGGCAAGGGGTCGGCCGAAGTGGTGATCTGCTCATATTTTTTGCTTCCGGTCGCAGAGAGCTTGGGTGGGAAGCCCCTTCTGGACTCGGCATGGACCTTGCCCTACGAAATGTTGTTCTATCTGGCTTTTGCTCTGGGGATTCTGTTCGGAAAGCGCGTTTTCATTGTAGGCAATTTTCTATGGGTTGGCGTGATTTTGCTTTGCTCACTATTCCCTGAAAAAACTTTTTCCGAGATGATCCAGTTTTTGTTCAATGCTCGCACTCTACAATTCCTCATCGGATGCTTGGTGGCCAAATTCTCGGAAAAAAGGCCCGGCCCTATTTGGGGAGGTCTTGCGCTAGGTCTGGGCGCAGGTCTATTGGCCTATGGGCTTCTTGCATCCTACGCCTTGCTTACATCGCTTCTGGCAATTCTGTTTTGGGGAGGGGTGTTCGGGATGATCATCTTTGGTGCTGTGGTTCTCGAAGTTGGCCAAAAAATCAAATTGCCCCGAGCTGCAACCGTCATGGGAGATGCTTCGTATTCCATTTATCTCGTACATTCTAGTGTTCAGGTTCCTGTAATGCTGGTGCTGGGAAAGTTTGTGACGCCATCGGATCCGTCCTGGCAAATTCACCTTTGGTTGGTCGCAGTAATTTCTCTGGCCGCCGGATTCGGGGTTTATCGTTTGATTGAAAAGCCGATCACGGTTCTCACCAAGAGGCTGATTGGCGAGAATTTGCGTCCGCTTGCAGTCCCCTGATCTCTAGCGGAAGCTGTGGGTTCTCTTTCTTTTTCCATTAATGTCCACGCACATCCATCCCGAATTCCACCGCTTCCTCAACCGCCACGACAAGGAAACCCTCCTTGGTCAGAGAGGCCTCGTCGTGTGGATGTGCGGGCTTTCCGGCTCTGGGAAATCGACCATCGCCAACGCTGCCGAACGTGTCCTCCACCAGCAGGGCCGCTTCACGATCATCCTCGATGGCGACAACCTGAGGACCGGCCTGAATTCGAACCTTGGATTCTCCGACATCGATCGTCTCGAAAACATCCGCCGGATTTCGGAAACCGCCAAGGTCCTCGCGGCGAACGGCGTGATCACCTTCGTCTCCGCCATCACACCACGTGGTGAACTGCGTGATCTCGCCCGTGGAATTCTCGGCGAGGATTTTTTCGAGGTCTACGTGAAGGCCAGCTTCGAGGCCTGTGAAAAGCGCGACGTCAAAGGCCTCTATGCCAAGGCGGCGAAAGGCGAGATCGCCCATTTCACTGGCCGCGACAGTTCGTTCGAACCTCCGGTCAACGCGCAGCTTGTCCTTGATACCGAGCAACTCACAATCGAGGACGCGGCTTTCGAACTGTTAGAAGCCATTCGCGGCCAGCTCCATTTGGCTGATTCCTGACCTACCTCCATGCGCCCGCCCTTGGATCGGCAAAAACTCGAACGTTTCCTCAAGGTTTTGGGGCAACGGGTTCGAGGGGAAGGTCGGATCTACCTGACGGGTGGAGCGACCGCCCTCCTCCACGATTGGCGACCGATGACCATCGACATCGATCTCAAAGCCGATCCCGAGCCTTTGGGATTCTTCGAAGCGATCGCCACGTTGAAGGACGAACTTGCGGTCAATGTCGAACTCGCTGCTCCGGACCAGTTCATTCCTCCTCTTCCCGGTTGGCGCGAGAGGAGCCTGTTCATCGAACGCCACGGAGCTCTCGATTTTTTCCACTACGACCCCTTCAGTCAGGCGCTCGCCAAGTTGGAACGTGGGCACAGCCGGGACCAGGCGGATGTGACGGCAATGCTTCGCCTTGGGTTGATTCAGTCCGGCAAACTCGAGGAGCTCTTTGAGCAAATTCAAAAAGACCTGATCCGCTATCCGGCGGTCGATCCGGGCTCTTTCCGGGAGGCGGTCGCGAACTTCATTCAAACCCACCCCGGCTCATGATTTCAGTGGCGGATCAATTTGAGAATCTTCCCGGCGGCTCCAGAATCGCAGCCGGACTCGCGGATCGGGCGGCAGGACGCACCGGGATCAATGCCTGCCTCGTCAGGATCGCTTCTCCCCGCCTTTCAAAAGCCGGATATCTCGATTCATCGGAAACGCCCGACATCACTGCCGAGTTGGACCTTTATGAGATTCTGCTGACCGAACCCGGGAACGCCTACGGCCGCTACAACGCTTTGATGCGAGAACTCATCAGCTTCGAACACGCGTTCGACTCCCAGCAGGCAGGGAAGACTCATTCCTGACAAAGTTGCTAAAGTTGGTAATTATTACTTGCCCGGTCGCCAGAGCCTCCTTACCAAGTCCCGCAACCCAAGCCTTTCCGCTTTCCCCTTTCCGCTTTCGACTCCTACCTCCGTGCCCAGTTACCAGCTCTCCCATCTCGATCAGATCGAAGCCGAGGCGATCTTCATCCTCCGCGAAACAGCTGCCCAGTTCCAGAACCCGGGCCTGCTATTCTCGGGCGGCAAGGACTCCATCGTCATGGCTTGGATCGCCCGGAAGGCCTTCCACCCGGCCCGCATGCCGTTCCCGCTGGTGCACGTCGATAC
>JANOBS010000400.1:0-4543 GCA_031411755.1 Luteolibacter sp.
GCAAGCCATCGAGCGTGGCTTGCAATATCTGCTCACCACCCAGAAGCCCGACGGTTCATGGAGCTCTGCCGCTGGCAATTATGAGATCGCCGGCACCTCGCTCGGCCTCATGGCGTTCATGGTGAAAGGTCACTTCCCCGGCTTCGGCCGCAACGGGGCGGCGCTCGACCGCGCCAAGGATTTCCTGCTCAAGAAAGCCGGGGAATCCGCCACCGGATACATGGGCGGCATGTATGAACACGGGCTTTTCACCCTCGCCATGTCGGAAATGTGGGGAATGACCAACAACACCGAGGACAACAAGAAAATCCAGTATGCCCTCGAACGCGCCGTACAGGTGATCCTGCGCGCGCAGAGCCCACTCGGCGGCTGGCGTTATCACGCGCGTCCGGATGCAGGCCAGGACACCTCGGTCACCGCCATGGTTTTCGTCTCCCTCGCCTCCGCCCGCCAGGCCGGGATCCTCGTGCCTACGGAAACGATCGACCGCGTCGTCGGCTACCTGCGCGACCAGGTCTGGAACGAGAAATCCGGCGGCTTCGGCTACCAGGGCAACAGCGGCAACACCCTCGCCTGCACCGGCGGCGGTGCCTATGCCGCCCAGCTTTGCGGCATGCGCGATACCGAGTGGGTCCAGTCTTCCATCCGCTACCTCGAGAACAGCCCCAAGATCTTCAGCCGCGCGGAGATCGGCGAATTTCACTACGCCCATTACTACGCCATGCAGGCCATGGTCCAGGCCGGTGACGAACACGACGCCAAGTGGTATCCCCAGATCCGCGACGCCTTGATTTCCCTCCAAAAGCCCGACGGATCATGGAACGAAGGCACCGCCGAAAAGCCCGAGCTCTACCCCCACAAGACCCCGATGGCCATCATCGTCCTCGGCACGCCCCATCGCTACATCCCTGTTTATCAGCAGTAACATGAAGCCGGATCAACTCATCGTGAGGATTGCGTGGGCAACGATTGCGACCCTTCTGGGCGTCGGCACCCTTGTTGCGCAATCCCCACAAAAATCCGAGGCTGGCGGGAAGCACCTCTTCATTCTCGCCGGCCAGTCGAACATGACCGATGGACTCAAGGCCGGCTTCACCAAGATCGTCGATCAGGCCTACACCAAGGAAAACGTCACCATCGCCCATCAATGCAAGCCTGGCCGGGGCATCCGCTTCTGGGACAAGGACTTCAAGTATCCGGCTGGTTTTCAATTCCCCGATCATTCGAAACCCAGCAACGACGACAAGCAACACGGCGAACTCTATCCCCCCTTGCTCGAAACGATCCTCACGGCGACCAAAGGCAAATCGTATGACTCGGTCACATTGGTCTGGATGCAGGGAGAGTCGGACGGACTCCGCGGTCTGGGTGATGCCTATGAACCAAGTTTCCTCAGGGTGCTGGAGCGGCTGAAATCCGACCTGAACCGCAAGGACATCCATTTCGTGATCGGCCGCATCAGCGACGCCAACATGGACAAGCCAGGATGGATCAAGGTCCGTGAAGTGCAGAAGAAACTCGCCGAAGACCACGAGCACTGCGGCTGGATCGATACGGACGATCTCAATGGCGGTGAAGCCGGCAAACCCGGCGGAGACCTGCACTATCCAAAGGATCAAATCGGAATCGTCGGCGAGCGACTCGCGACCAAGGCGGTCGAGCTGATTCAAAAAAATCCATAAGGGCATCGAAGAACGTTTAAGCACCAAGACGCATGAAAACCTCACCTACCCCAAAAGACATTTTCGCCTTTGCATTGGCGGCCATGATCCTCGCCTTCGCGCCTCCCTCGGTGGCGGCCGTCGATCCAGACGAGGCCTACGTCAAGGAGTCCGCAGAGGGCCCAAAGACTTCGAAGCTGCAACAGATCCCGCTGAACCCGCGAGGCACGGAATTGCTGGCAAACTACACGAAGGAACTAGAGTCCCTGCGTGCCGAGGTCGTCGCAGCTCTGCCGAAAGTGGACGAAGCGAAGAAGGCCAAGTTTCTCGAACTCCGCAGCAAGTGGAACGGAATCGCAAACCCGAAGGATGACACCCCACCCGCTGAAAGGAAGGCCTTGGAAGAATCGCGGGAACAAACGCAGACCGAGGCGATGGATGCGGCCACGGCCCTGCTCGGCGATCTCCAACCCGCGCTTTCAGCAACCGCCCTGGATCCCAAGTTGATGCGCATCGCGATCCTCACCGACGCCACCCCGCGCGGGCTCGCCGAGTTCGCTCAGGGAGGGGCGGAAAAGGAGAAATTGTTGGAAAAGCTTTTCGCGGATGAGCCGCTCATGCGCCAAGTCCTCGAGGCGGGCGGTGCCAATGGCGGGGAATATGGAGAGATGATGGAGGTTTACACCGCGATCCTGGCGAAGAGTGAACGTGCCCGCGAGAAGGGCGGCATTCTCCAGCGGCTTGCCCTCGGCACTGCCATCCAGATGCCTTGGCTCAAAGGAGAACCTGAAGCGGCAGGCGTGCACGGCATCGTTCAACGGGCGCCCAACAACATCGATCAGGTCGGTCGCTATCTCCATTACGAGAAAGCCTTTCAGGACGGCGAGTTGGATGCCGCGTTTCCGGATTTCAACACCTGGGAGTGCCGCTTCATCACGGACTCCGAATACAGCAACGAGGACCTCACCTGGATGCGCCAGATGATGCGCACCTACCGCCCCGATCAGATCACGACCGAAGATAAGAAATGGCGCTACGTCCGCATCATCAAGGATGACGTCCCGTATTGCAGCACCACCCACGACCCCACAATTGGATCTCCGGCCCAGGAGCAGATCGCCCTCGGCGGTGTCTGCGGGCGGCGCGCCTTTCTCGGCCGCCTCGCGACGCGCGCCTTCGGCATTCCGACCCGCGCCTCCACCCAGACCGGACATGCCGCGATGAGCCGCTGGACGCCCGACGGCTGGGTGATCGTCCTGGGTGCCTGGTGGGGATCCGCCTGGTGCGGCCCGCAAAGCGGACTCGATTTCCTCCTCGATTCGCAAGCCCGCGAATTCGACGACGACTATCAACTCGTCCGCCGCGCCCAGTGGATCGGCGATGCCTGCGGTGAAGAGGACGTGAGCATCTCACCAGGCAAATACGGCCAGGGCGGAGGCTTCTGGAATGGCCTCGCGTTTGTGAAAAAGCAGCTCATCGTCAAGAAGGCCGAGATCGCAGCGCTTGAATTGGTCGGCGGCATGAAGCTCGGCGAGTCCGACGAATTGATCGGTGACGAGGAAGGCAAGGAGATCGAGATCCCCGAGGCCGACAAGGCAATCACCGTGGCCAAGGATGGCACCATCACGGTTCCTGCCGTGGCGTGCTATTCGCCGCGAAAGAGTTCGGATCGCGTGCTTTTCCTCAAGAGCTGGGACAAGGGCTATCAGCTCCACTACAGCCGGCTCGGACAGCAGCCTGAGCTTTTCAAATACCGCGTCGAAGTCCCTGCGGAGGGTGAGTATGAGCTCACCGCCGAGGTCGCCACGGTCTCCCTCAACAACGAGGTATTGATCCGTCTCAACCGCGACGATCCGGCGCCATTCGCCATTCCCTACACCAAGGGATTCTGGGCGGCCTCCAAGCCGATCCGCGTGAAGCTCACCCAGGGTGCCAACACGATCAGTGTCACGGCACGCACTCCCAACCGCGGGGTGAGCGTCAGGAATTGGCAACTCAAGCCGGTGAAGTGACTTTCATGTTCTATCAAGTTTCCAACGGATCCCAATGCTCATGAAGAACCGCTTCATCGCCTCCCCCACCCTTTCACTGGCAGCCCTCTGCCTTGCGGCTTTCGGACTTTTCGCCACGCAGGCGAGCGCTCAGGACGCCGCGGCCGCGATCACGAAGGACACCATCGTCGAACTCGACAAAGCCCTGGTGACGGCCAAGGAAGGAACCTCGGAAGCCCGCCAGCGACTCGCCATGCGACGGGTGATCCGCGATGCGGAAACCCTGGTCAAGTCCCATGCCGACTCTCCGGGCCGCTTCCTTGCCCTGGAGTTTCTCTTCCGCGCCTACCAGCAACTCCTCCCCCTTGACGATGCCGCGGAGCACCGGAAGGCCCTCATCGACACCTGCCGGGAGTTGGTCAAGGCCCCCGACGAGTTCGCCGACTTGCGGCTGGAGGCCGATCTCCTCCTCTCACAGGCAGACCTTGCGAAAAGCGGTGCGAATGCCGAGGTCCGTGGCGAGGCGCTTCGACCCTTCGTCGCACGCTACATCGAGACACCGATGGGAGCGAAAGTGCTGCGTCTTGCCATGGTCATGGCTCTCGAACTCGGCGACAACAAGCTCGTCACCGACCTTCAGGAAATGATCGAGAAGCGCTTTGCCGGCGATCTCGCGATGATCTCCTTCCAGCGGGACAAACTCGGTGGCCAGGTCTTCGGGGCACCCTTCACCGGCAGCTTTGAGAACTCCCAAGGCAAGATCCTCCGTTACCCCATGGATGCACTCGGGCGCTCGACCTTGTTCCTTTTCTGGTCGAAGCAGGATGCCGGAGAGAAGATGATCAAGGGCATCGCCGCCGCCTTCCTGGAGAAAAAAGAGGAGCTGGCGGG
>JANOBS010000401.1:0-13257 GCA_031411755.1 Luteolibacter sp.
CCCCTGTTCGAAAGTGGTTCGGTCGAGGCCCTGGAGTGGTCCTTCGATGTCGGCTGGAGCCTGCCCTCATTGCCGGAGTGGGTTACCGCACTTCTTCGGGAGTATGGCGATAAAGGCGCTCTGGTCGGACACGGCGTGACCTTTTCCGCCCTCTCCGGCGAGTGGGGGAATCGTGCACAGAGCTGGATCGGAAGCCTCCGTGAGGAACTGCAGGTCCGCAAATACCTACATCTCTCCGAACACTTCGGATTCATGACCGGAGGGGACTTTCATCGGGGAACCCCGCTGCCGGTTCCGCTCACCGAGAAGACCCTGAAGCTCGGACAATCCCGCCTCAAGCTTCTCAGTGAAGTCGCCGGAGCCCCGGTGGGATTGGAAAACCTGGCACTCGCCCTCAGTCCGCGCGATGTCGCCGACCAAGGACGCTTTCTCGCCGAACTCCTCGCGCCCAGCGATGGATTTCTCGTTCTCGACCTGCACAACGTCTACTGCCAGATGATGAACTTCGGCTGCTCCGCCGATAAAATCCTGGCCTCCTATCCCTTGGAGTGGGTCCGGGAAATGCACATCAGCGGTGGCTCCTGGATGGAGGCGGTGACCGCCCGTGGCACACCGATCCGACGCGACACCCACGACGAGGCAGTTCCAGAAGCCGTTTTCCAAATGCTCGACGCCGTGCTTCCACGCTGCCCGGAAACCCAGGTCGTCATCTTCGAGCGCCTCGGCCACACCTTGGGCGGGGAGGGGGAGTCCGAGACCTTTCGCGAAGACTTTCTTCGGATGAAATCCATCGTTTCCAGCCATGCAGGATGAGGATCCAGAACTCGCAGCCTTCCAGGCCTGCCTGCTGGAAACCCTGCATCGGCAGACCGACGCCGCCTCGATCCTTGCGGCCTTGAGAGCGTCCGAGGCCACCCAACCGTTCACCGACTACGTCAACAGCTTCGAGCCCGAGATGCTCGAACTCGCCGCCATGTTGGTGAAGAAGTGGGGAAGGAAAGCCTCTCCGTCTCCAACTTCCAGCCTTCACGAAATGCCACACTGACAGTCGCAAGGGAATAGGGTCATGAACGAAGGAGCGACCTCAGGCAGTCATTTTTCGCCCTGTCTTTAGTGGGTCAGCTGGGCGAGAAAGACTTCGCAACTGGATCACTGGAGACCCTTACTGAAATAGCAATTGGGCAGCCAGAACCACCAAGAATCTAGCGGTCATGGAAACGTTTGCGAAAGTGTTCTCTTGAACATTCTTTCTAGGCGTGCTTGCTTACCGGGGTGGTTGGGACGATCGACGAACTGCGGCGGCAACTGAGGGAACGGTTTCCTCAGGCGCAGGTGGCGTGGCAGGAACCGGTGGAGGAACCGGTGATGTCGGCCTCTCCGTTTTCGGCGGAGACTTTTCCGCCGGGGGCGATCTCGGAAGTGATCCCGTCGGGGCAGGAGTCGAGGCTCGGCCTGCTACTGGCGGGGTTGATGGGGGAGCCTGAGGAGTTTTCTCCCTTGCCCTCCTTCATCCTGATCGATGGTGGCGATGGCTTCGATCCCTCATCGCTGAGCGAGGCGGCGTGCTCGCGACTGCTGTGGGTGCGTTGCGGCTCGGCCATGGACATGCTGAAGGCCGGCGACCTGCTGGTTCGGGATGGCAACGTGCCCTTTGTCCTGCTCGATGCCTCGGGGCTGGCGGCTCGGGATTTGCGGGCGATCCCGGCCTCGGCCTGGTGGCGCTTGAAGCAAACGGCGGAGCGCACCGGCTGTCGGATCGTGGTGCTGTCGAACTTCCCCCTGGTGCCTTGTGCGAACCTGCGGTTGTCGGTGTCGGCCGGGCTGACCTTGGAGGACTTCGACCTGCCGCGCTCTGAGTTGCTTTCCCGGCTGCGGGCGGTGCCGGAACGGATTCGTCGTGTGACCTGATCCCATGTTCGCCGCCCTTCATTTGCCGGATCTGCCGGTCGTCGCCGCTCTGCGGGCCTCTCCCTCGGAACGAGGACGGCCGTGTGGAGTCGTGGCCTCGTTGGGACAACTCGACGAGGGCAAGGTCCAGGTGCCGTTGATCGCGGTGAGCGTGGAGGCGCGGGCGGTGGGGATTTCCTCGGGTTGGCCGCTGAGCCGGGCCTTGGTGCGCTGTCCGGACTTCCGGGTGCTGGCCCGGGAGCCGGATCGGGAAAGGCACTTGCTCACGGAGCTGATCGAGCTGGCGGAATCGCTGACGCCCGATCTGGAAATCACCTCGCCGGACACCCTGTTGCTGGATCTTTCCCGGACCCCGTCGAGACGCCTGGAAGCCCTGCATGATTTCATGCTCACCGAGGCCGCCGTGGTGCATGCGCGGGCATCGACTCCGGACCTCGCGCATCTGGCGGTGAGGCATGAGCCGACACGCGGAACGATGCTGACGTCGGCGGCTTTGGCAGAATTGCCGCTCGGGGTGCTGGGCACGCTGGCGGGGGGCGAGTCGCTGCTTTCCATGCTCGGGCTGTGGGGGCTGCGACATCTGGGCGATTACCTGAAGATCCCCCGACAGGATCTAACAGAACGGCTCGGGCCGATGGCCGGGCACTGGCACGACCTGCTGCACGGGAAAGTGCTGCGCCTGCTGCGTCTGCATCGACCGCCCGAATCCCTGAAGCAGTCTTACGATTTCGAGGACCCGGTGCAGGATCTGGAGTCGGTGGTGTTCATCCTGAAACGCCTGCTCCACGGGCTTTCGTCGCGGTTGGCGGCCCGTCACGTCGCGGCCTCGAATCTGGAAATCTCGCTGCGGCTGGAACGTGGGAAGAGGCTCATGAAAACGGTGCGATTGCCGGAGCCATTGGTCGCGCCCGAGGCGATGCTTCATCCGCTGCAAACTCTGCTGGAATCGCTGCAAGCTGGGGCTCCGATCGTCGGACTCGATCTCGATGCCGGAACCACGCTGCCGAGTTCCGCACAGCGAGAATGGTTCGGACGGCAGTTGCCGCAGCCGGAGCGCTGGGCGGGCACCTTGGCGCAGTTGGAGGCCTTGTTAGGCCCAGGGAAAGTCGGCATCCCGGTGCCGCCGGCCAATCATCAGCCGGATACCTTCACCCTGCGGGCTCCGGGCTCATCGGGTGTTTCCTCGGCCCATCATCCATCCTGTCCGGTGCCGCTGCATCGCTTCCGTCCGCCGCTGCCGGTTTCGGTGGCTTTCGAGTCGAAGCAGGATCAACCCCTGCCACTGGCGATCCTGAATGGCGAGTATCGCGGCGAGATCACCCGCGCACGTGGACCTTTTCCGCAATCCGGCCAATGGTGGGAGCCGACTACCCGCTGGCAGCGCCTGGAGTGGGACATCCAGCTCATGAATCATCAGCTCCTGCGGTTGGTCTTCGTGCCCCCGGAGCACTGGCAGCTCGACGGGAGGTATGCATGAAACGTCGGGCCTCGTTTTCCGAACTGCATGCGCGTTCGGCCTTCTCGTTTCTCCACGGGTCGAGCCAACCGGAGGACCTGGTGCGGCGGGCGGCGGAACTCGGCCATGACTCGATCGCGATCACCGATCACGGCGGCTTTTACGGCTCGGCCCGCGCCCATCACGCGGCGAAGGAATGCGGGATCCGCGCGATCGTGGGAACGACGCTTGACCTAACAGACGGCGCGAAGCTGCCGGTGTTGTGTGCAACCCGCCGCGGCTATCAGGCGCTGTGCCGGCAATTGACTGATTTCCACCTCGATGGGAAGGGCATGGAGTCGTGCATCGTCTCGCCCGGCTGGATCGCTCTAACAGGCGATCGCGATGGTCCGCTGTGCCGGCCCTTGCTCAAGGATGACAAGGCGGGGGCCTTGCGGGCGGCGGAGCAACTGATCGCCTTGTTCGGTCGGGAAAACGTCTACGTCGAACTCCACCGCCACGGCCTGCGCGATGATGGTCGCCTGGTCCGGCACCTGATCGACCTCGCCCTGCACCTGCGACTGCCGTATTTCGCCAGCAATGCCCCGCTCTTCGCCACGAAGGCGGACCGACCGCTGGCCGATGCCTTCACCTGCCTGCGGCATCATGTGCCGTTGGATCAAGCGGGACTGCTGCTGGCCCCGAACGGCGAGCGATACCTGAAGTCCCCGCAGGACATGACGAGCTTGTTTGCCGATCTGCCCGAGGCACTGGAAACCACCCATCGGCTGGCGGATCGCATCGAGTTCACCTTGGAAAACCTCGGCTACCGCTTTCCCGATTTCCCGGATGGCCAGGGGAATCCACTGTCACTGACCGAGCAGACCACCTTGCTGCGCCGTCTTTCCTACGCCGGGGCCTCGCGTCGCTACGGGATTTGTAGTAAAAAGGTAAACGCCCAGCTCGAACACGAGATCCGGATGATTCATCAGCTCGGCTTCTCGGGCTATTTCCTGATCGTGCATGAGCTGGTCGAGTTCGCGAAAGGGCGCGGCATCCTCTGCCAGGGACGCGGTTCGGCGGCGAACTCGGTGGTCTGCTACGCGCTCGGCATCACCAACGTCGACCCGGTCGGCGGCGGATTGTTGTTCGAGCGCTTCCTTTCCGAGAACCGCAGCACGTGGCCGGACATCGACATCGACTTTCCCTCCGGTGAGCGACGCGAGGAGGTCATCCAGCACGTCTTCCGGAAATACGGCGCACGCGGTGCAGCGATGACGGCGAACGTGATCACCTATCGGCCGAAGTCCGCATTCCGGGAGATGTCGAAGGTGCTGGGATTTCCGCCGTCGTTGTCGGATCGCTTTTCCGAGCACAGCTCCTCGCATCGACCGGAGGGCCCGAAGCCTGTCACGGCGGAGGAAAAAGCGAATGCCTTCGAAGATCGTATCGCGCCACTGTTGCCGCCGTCCCATCCACGTCTTCCGGCCCTGCGACGACTCTATGAAGCCGTGCTCGGGAAACCCCGCCACCTCGGCCAGCATTCGGGCGGCATGATCGTCTGCGATCGCGGGCTCGACTCGGTGGTGCCGTTGGAACCCGCGACGATGCCCGGTCGCACGGTGGTGCAGTGGGACAAGGACGACTGCGAGGATCTCGGCCTGATCAAGATCGACCTGTTAGGACTCGGCATGCTCGCGGCGATGGAGCACACGCTGGTGATTTCCTCGGCTCGTGGTCGACCCTTGGATCTGGCGACCATCCCGAAGGATGATCCGGCGGTGTTTGAAATGCTCGCCCGCTCCGACACGATCGGCACCTTCCAGGTCGAGTCGCGTGCCCAGATGGCGACGCTGCCGATCATGCGGCCGAAGACCTTTTACGATGTCGCCATCCAGGTCGCGATCATCCGTCCCGGCCCGATCGTCGGCGATCTGGTCCATCCTTACCTGAACCGCCGAAACGGTCGCGAATCCATCGACTACATCCACCCGGCCTGTGAGGAAACCCTGCGCCGCACCCTCGGCGTGCCGCTCTTCCAGGAACAGGTGCTGCGCATGGCGATGGACGTGGCGGGCTTCAGCGGCGCGGAGGCCGATGACCTGCGCCGCGCGATGGCCTTCAAGCGCTCCGACGAACGCATGGAACGCGTCACCACGAAACTCCGCCAGCGGATGACCGAGCGGAGCATCGGCGAGGACGTGCAGGAAAAGATCATCCACTCGATCGGGTCGTTCGCGCTCTATGGATTCCCGGAAAGCCATGCGATTTCCTTCGCCCTGATCGCTTACGCCTCATGCTGGCTGAAGGTGCATCGTACGGTCGAGTTTTACACCGGTCTGCTCAACAACCAGCCGATGGGCTTCTACTCGGTCCACACGCTCATTCAGGACGCGAAACGTCACGGCCTGCGAGTGCTTGCGGTGTCCTGTGTCAGCAGCGAAGTGGAAACGATCGTCGTCGATGATGCGACGCTGCGGCTGGGACTGCATCGCTTGAAAGGAGTCTCGCTGACGACCCAACAGCGCATCGTGATCGAACGCTTCAGCCAGCCCTTCGACTCACTCGAAGATTTCCTCAACCGTGTGGCTCCCAGTTCCACCGAACGCCGCATCCTCGCGCAGGCCGGAGCCTTGAACGATCTGCCAAAGGTCGGCCATCGACGCCAGGCCCTCTGGCAGGCGGAGTTGCCGCTCTATGATGATCTGTTGAAAGCGCCCACCGCCTCGAACTGGTCACCGCCGCCGATGTCGATGGGCGAGCGTTTGTCCGCCGACTTCGCCACCCAGGGAGCCTCGACCGGCCCGCATCCGATGAAACTCTGGCGGGACAAGAGCCCGCTGAAACTCCAACGCGCCAAGGACCTGCAAATCTTCCCCTCCGGCATGCCGGTCCGGATCGGCGGCATGGTCATCTGTCGTCAGCGTCCCGGCACGGCCAAGGGCCACTGTTTCATCAGCCTGGAGGATGAAACCGGCATCGCGAACCTCTTCGTCAACGTGAAGACCTTTCATCGCCTACGACTGGTCATTTCCACCGAACCTTTCCTGCTCGCCGAAGGCCGCATCCAGATCACCGAAGGCGAACAGGCCACGGTGTATGTGACGGAGATTTACCCACTGCCAGGCATCGAGCCCGAGCACGTCGCGAGGTCCCACGACTTCCATTGATCAGAACAGCTCACCCTGTGGATCCGCCGGTGGCTTTCGCTTCAGCGGACTGGCACAGGGCGCGGCGACGATCGCTCCAGCGTAGGGAGTGAAGGGCAGCGTCTCGCCTTTTAGAAAGGCCAATCCCTCCTCAAGTTCCAGAACCGCGAGCATGCGATCATGGATCGGCTCCACCGCTGGCGGCGGTTCGGTGGTGATGGTGGCGTAGCATGGGCCGTGCCTCTCGGACGGCTCGTAGAGACCGGCAACCCACATCCAATCGTCATCCGGCCGACGGAACTCATAGGACTGCTTCGAGCGATCCGGGTTCTCCTTCCACTCGTAGAAAGTCGAGATCGGCACCAGGCAGCGTCGGGACTTCAGCGCCTCCGACCAGACCGGCGATTGAAAATTGTCGGAGCGTGCATTGTTGATCGCCTTGCTGAACGGTCGCTCGAATCCCCAGCGCATGGTTGCAGGCTGGAGTTCACCACCATTCGCCACCACCACGACACCCGGTCCGGTGCGACGCACCAGTGGCGACTTCAGTTTGCCGATCTCTTTCGAAAGCCAGGCCACGAGTTCCTTCGAACCCACCTTGGGTCGGACAGTGTAGGCGTTGCACATGGCAATACCCTGACCAAGGCGAAGGACTGCCGCAAGATCAGCAGGTTCGCGGCCAGCGCGAGTCACCGCCGTCGTTCACGGTCTTGTTCCTTACCCGAATCGGCTTGCCTGCCACCTTGGCATACGGGTAGTAAATGCCGCCCTGAGTTGCCATTAGGTCTTCAGCATGTTCCGTTCATGGCTGGTGGTCATTCCGGGTATGCATTTTGGTTTTTTAGCGGAAAATCAATTCCTCCAATCAACTTAAAATCAACAACAAGGGCCTGTAGCTCAGCGGTTAGAGCAGGGGACTCATAATCCTTTGGTCGTGGGTTCGAACCCCACCGGGCCCACTTTCACTGACGCACGGGTCCACTGCGTCCACCTGCAGCGCCGGGGCCTCCTGGACCACCTGGGCCTGGACGGCGGGCGGCACTGGCGGCGGGGAGATCCTTTTTCAGGGTGGCGAGCTGTTCGCTGAGGCGGGTGGAGATCTCCTTTTGGGCTGCGAACTCGTCCTTGGTCTCGGAGGTATCAGTGCCGAGGTTGTAGAGGGCATGCTCGCCGGTGCTCCATTCGATGAGCTTCCAGTCGCCGTCGATGAGGGCGATATCACCGGTGGCGATGGCGAAGGGCGGGCGCTTGTCGACACGGCCTTCATGGAGTGCAGGCCAGAGATTCACACCATCGATCTTTGCCTCGGTCTTGGCTCCCACGGCGGCGGCGATTGTGGGGAAGAGGTCCTGAACGGCGGTGGGTTGCAGACTGGGCTTTCCGGCAGGAATCTGGCCGGGCCAGCGGATGGCGCAGGCAGTGTGGATGCCGCCTTCGTAGAGGGTGCCTTTCCCGGCGCGGAAGGATCCGTTGCTGCCGAGTTGGCGGCTCGCACCATTGTCGGAAAAGAAGACGACGAGGGTGTCGTTTTGGAGCCTCAACTGATCGAGGGTTGTTAGAATGCGACCGATCGCGGTGTCCAAGGCGTCGATGACGGCGGCACCCGTGGCGAGATTTCCGAGGTTCTTGTATTTGGCGATCAGTTCATCGGGCGCGCTTTGCGGAACATGAGGAGCATTGAAAGCGACCTGAAGGTAGAAGGGCTTCTTCGCATCGCGATTCGAGACCTGGCGGATGGCCTCATTGGCGATCAAATCCGTCGAGTAACCTTCCTCATTGATCGTGGTGCCATCGCGCTGCCAGTCGACGCTGCCGCGCTGGTCGGTGTGCTTGAAATAGTCGATCTCCGGTCCGAGGAAACCGTAGAAGTGCTCGAAGCCGAAGCTCATCGGAGTGCTGGTGCCTTTTCCGAGATGCCACTTTCCGACAAGCGAGGTGGTGTAACCGACGGTGCGCAGGGTGGAGGGAAAGGTGGCGAGTCCTTCGGGAAGGGTCTGCCTGGGTCCCATCACATCGGTGACCCCGAAGCGGCGAGGCATCTGTCCGGAGAGCAGGGCGGCACGGGTGGGACTGCAAACTGGATGCACGTAGAAGCGCTGCAACTCGGAGCCTTCCTTGGTAAGGCGCTCGATGGAGGGAGTGGGAACCTTTCCGCCGTGAAAACCAACGTCACCCCAGCCCAGATCGTCGGCGATGAGGATCAGGACGTTCGGCTTTGAAGTGGAAGTGGTGGGTTTCGGCGCATCAGTGGTGGGAGCGGCCGGGGCTCCGGGCGGGCCATTTCCAGGGCGGCCACCGCCTTGTCTTGCGCCGCCACCCGAAGGTGGGCCGCCGCCTTGTGGGGGACCGCCGCCTCCGCCGTGGCCGGCGGATTGCTGGGTGGCATCGCAGACGTCGACGTCGCCGAGAGCAGCGGTGCCGAGAGGTCCATGGAAGCCACCGACGAGATAGGGCCAGGTGTCGGTGGCGTGGTAGTGGTAGCCGAGGCTGTCGTGATCGTGGCCGTTGATCGAATCGAGACTCTTCGGCTTGCTGCCATCGGGCTCGTGAGGGCCGCGGATCGGGAAGCCATCGAGCGCCCAGCCGATGACTTTGCCTGACTTGTCGTCGTTCATCACCGACGGGGCGCGATGGTAGTGATACTCGTGACCGAAGCCGGTATGGCCGCCATTGGGATCGAGCGGGGCGATGTTCTGATAGGCGGTGATCCGGTTGACGGGTTCCGGCGGGAAGAAGCGGATGCCGTTGGAACTGAGGCCGACCCCGGAGCGTGGGGAAAAGCGGGCCTGTCTGAGCATCAGGGGCTGAGCGAGGGCCTTGGGGTTTTTGGGGAGGAAGATGGTGACGATCTGCTCGCTGGGCTGGAGTTCGATGATCGAGTTGGTGACGCCGTCCTTCTGCGCCTGGGCGAAAGTCCAGTTTCCAAGCTCCTGGCGGGCGACCTTGTCGAACTCCGCGCGATCCTTGGTGCGGTGCACGGTGCCATCGGCATCATACATGTTCCATCCCGCGCGGTTGAGGATCTTCAGGTAGTCGAGATCCACCCGGTAGAGCTTCTTGTCGATCGCATCCTCCCAGTAGCCGCCCTTGTCGTTGATGGTCTTCGGAGCCCATGGGCCCATGTCATGGTCGGGTGGGATCGAGCGGACGACGATCTTGTAGACCTTCGACTTCGTGCCGTCACTGAGCGTGCCATCGATTTCGGTGATCGGCTTCACCAGCGCCTTCGGATTGAACAGGGCGATGGGGGAGTGCTCACTGTCGGTTGAGGAGGAACTACTGGGAGGAGTTGGTGGTACGGCTGGCGTAGTAGGTGAGGCGGGGACAGCGGGAAGGGCACCTGGAGGGCCTCCACCGGGAAGGACGGGCCGATACTCATCGCTCGAAAGCTTGCCGTCGCCGTTCTTGTCCAGTGTCTTGAGCGCGGCAGAGGCCTTGGAGAGTTCGTCAGCATCGATCGCACCGTCCTTGTTCAAATCCATGGCGGTGATGATCGGAGAGGGAATCATGCCTCCGCGTCCAGCTGCCGCGGCAGGAGCTCCGGAGGGCGCTGCGGGCGATGGGGTCTGGCCGCCTTCAAGGATGCCACGAGGGGCTCCACCGACCGGGGCACCATGCTGACCGCCACCCGGAGGGCCTCCGCCCTTGCTGAAGCTGGGATCGGGCGTACCGTGCCACATTCGTGGAACGAAGGGGAAATCAGAGATCACACAGTAGTAATAGGTCCCTTGTGGAAATTCAGGGGTAACGCCGGTGCGACCATTGCAGGCATCGAGGTCTCCTGTGCCTTCCTTGTATTCGAAGTCCTGGGTGAAGCGTCCGTCGTAATTTCCGCCGGGGCCATTTGTCTGCACGGGACGCGGTCCCGATTTCAAATGATAGCTGCTGGTCATCTTGCGCAGCGTGCTCTTCGGATCCTTCGGATCGGAGTAGGCCCAGCCGGAATAGATCGGGTAACCGTCGGCCGCCCAACCGATCTGGATCATCCTCTTGCCGTCTCCGCCGAGTCCATCGACGAGTCCGGTGGGAAGGGCATGGTAGTGGTAGGAACCGTTCGGTTGGACGTGGGCATTGTGTTCGTCGAGCCCGAGATTGAGGAAACCGGTGGCGGCCTCATAGCTCCAGCCTGACCGTTGGTCGTTGTTCCAGGCCTCGGCGGTACCGGGTTCGAACGGCACGCCATTCAGGGCAACGCCCCACCACCACATTCCATGGCTGACTGGAGTGGCGGCGGCGGTTGGTTTAAGAGGGACGCGAAAGGTGTAGCTCTGCGGGCTGGGGATGTTGGGGTTTCCAGGACGCGGAAAGGTACCGGGCGTATGGTCCGGCCAGCCGTTCGACTTGATGATCCGGAATTCGCCTTCGTTCGTGATGCTGACCGAATTTGCAATCTTCGTGTTCGCCGAGGCCGCCACCAGCTTCAGGAAGTAAGCGGGAGGTTCGTTCTGATCGCCGCCATCGAAATCATCGGGATGCGCCATCGACGCGGTTGTTAGAAAAGGAAGGAGGCCCAGCAGTCGAATGCAGCGGCTATGGAGAGGAAGCTTCATGAGGGAGCTAGTTTTGAAAATCATCTGGCAGCAGTCGCCCGACGCGGGAGCAGCGACAGAGGCCGCTGCTCCCTGCCAGGAAATACTGGTTACTGATCAGCTGGGGGCTGCGGAGGCGTCGGCTGACTTGGGGCACCTTGTCCGCCACCAGTGGGGCGCATTGGACCTTGGCCTCCGGGACGTCCCTGGCCGCCACCGGGTGGACGCATCTGTGTTTGTCCATCAGTGCCACCCTGACCTCCCGGTCCGCCTTGTCCCGGTCCACCCTGTCCCGGTCCACCCTGTCCCGGTCCACCCTGTCCCGGTCCACCCTGTCCCGGTCCACCCTGTCCCGGTCCACCTTGTCCCGGTCCACCTTGTCCCGGTCCGCCTTGTCCCGGTCCACCTTGTCCGCGACCGGGCCCACCTTGGCCACCGGGACGCATCGGACGGAATTCTTCTTCGGTGAGCTTGCCATCGGCATTCTTGTCGAGCTTCTTCAGGGACTCGGCGGCCTGGGCGATTTCAACGGCATCAATCACTCCGTCCTTGTTGGAGTCGAGTGCTTCGATCAGTGGGCTGACAATGCGCTGGCCCCCCGGAACACCGGGGCCAGGACCACTGGGACCGCCTCCACCTACCTCTGCTGGAGGCTGTTGGGGAGGGGGATTGTCCTGGGCAGCGAGCGGCAGACAGGAGGCACCGATGCCCAGTGCGATGAGGATGCAGGATGGTTTCATGGTCGTTTGTTGTTGGTTTGCCCGCAACATCCGGTTGATGGACCCCACAGGCAGCTATGAAAGGAAACCCACCGATCGTTAAGCCGAGGTTCAGAATATCGGTTGGAATTGTAAAATATTCGTTAAGCCGATGGCTGGATTCGCTTCACCGAACCCCGATCTCCGAGCAAGTAGCCTGAAACCGAATCAACGAAATGCTCGGGAGCGCCCGATTTGAATGCCGGAGCAGCAGGCGGAGAAGTCTACTGCATGGAGGGTCTATCAATGGAGACAGCACGACGCCTGTAACCATGACCTCGTCGTCCACAGGCATCCCGGAAGTAGAAAAATTCCGGAATTCGTAACTAAATGACCTCAAGCCGCGTTTACACTTATTAACGGATGGTTTTTTACCCATTCGCCTGAACCTGACCCATTCACGCCATGACACCGTCCAGGAAATTCATTGAGGAACATTACCCCAATCCCAAGTACACCGTCTCGACCCGACGGGAGTTCCTGGCAAAGACCGGGATGGGCTTCGGAATGCTCAGTCTGGCTGGCATATTGAAGCCCACCGGACTCCTCGCCTCGTCCCCCAGCGAATCCGCCGGGTTCAGTGTGCCGGTGCATTTCCCGGCCAAGGCCAAGCATGTAATCCACATTTTCCTGAGCGGCGGACCGTCCCACGTCGACACCTTCGACCACAAGCCGGAGCTGGCGAAATACGACGGCAAGACCCTGCCGGATGGCAACCACGTCGGATTCGCCAGTCCGTTCCGTTTCGACAAATGCGGCAAGGGTGGCCTCGAAATCAGCGAGCTTTTTCCGGAACTCCAAAAGCGGGCCGACGACCTGTGCGTGATCAAGTCGATGTACACCGACATCCCCGCCCATGAGACCGCGACGCTTTTCATGAACACTGGCAATCTCCGGCTGCCGCGGCCCAGCCTCGGAAGCTGGGTGCTTTATGGACTCGGCAGTGCCAACCAGAACCTTCCGGGATTCATTTCCCTCCGGGATGGCGGAGTCCCCAACGGTGGCACCGCGAACTGGGGCAGCGTGTTCCTTCCCGGCAATTACCAGGGCACCAGCGTCAATGCCAGCAACTCCGACTCGAGCAAGGCCCTGGAAAACATCCGCAACCCTTACCTTTCCCTGCCGGAACAGCGACGCCAGCTCGACTTGGTCAAGCAGCTGGACTCCATGCACAAGACCAAGCTCCACGAGGAAAGCCAGCTCGAAGCCGAGCTCTCCAACATGGAGATGGCCTTCCGCATGCAGACCGAGGCCGTGGAGGTGTTCGACATCCGCAAGGAGACCGCCGCCACCCTCCAGCTCTACGGGATCGATGGCGCGCCTCAACCCGGAAACGTGAAGGACAACAGGGCCGCCCTCAAGGACCGCGGAGCCATGGTCAGCAACTCGCGGAAAATGCTGCTGGCCAGCCGCCTCGTGCAGCGCGGCGTGCGTTTCGTCCAGGTCTGGTGCGGCGGATGGGACACGCACTCGGACAT
>JANOBS010000402.1:0-6075 GCA_031411755.1 Luteolibacter sp.
GGACTCGGACCCGTGGCGCAGTACCTGGGCATCGGTCGCGGTGATCAGTTCAAGTTCCTCGTCTCGATGAGCTCACCGGAGAAAGGCCTTTCCACCTGGCGTGACAAACGCAACCCGAATGGCGGCAAGCACGCGAAGGAAACCTACATCTGCGGCGACATGAACACGTCCATGATCAAGACCGAAGTCGGTCGCACAATCATGATCCAGCACGACATCGTCAGCCCGCGCCCCTACAGCCGGATCAATGCGCTTTCCGGCACTGGTGGCAGCTTTTTCGACTACCCCGCGCGCTTGGCGATTGATGAGCCGAGGAAATACCGGCTCGACTCCGGAGGTTCGCACGAATGGATGAGCGACAAGGACCTCGCCCGCATGCGCAAGCTCTTCACCCATCCGCTCTGGACGAAGCTCGCAGACCGAGCCAAGGGCGGTGGCCACGGCGGAATGGACTTCGTGATGAACTGGCGCCACCTCGACTGCATCCGCCAAGGCATCACGCCGGACAGCGTCGTCTATGACGCGGCCTCGTGGAGTTCGATCCTTGAGCTTTCCTCTCTGTCAGTCGCCACCGGAAGTATGCCTGTTGCCATTCCGGATTTCACGCGTGGGCTCTGGAAAACCATGGAGCCATTGGCGATCGCATTCAAGCAACCCGGCAAGGCGCTTGCCATTCCCGCGAAGATCGCCGAGTGGACCCCGAAGGATCTCCAGGCCGACTGGGTCACGAAGAGCTGGGACGTCAGCAAGGGCATCACCGGTCCGGGCGATTACAGCTTCGAGTTCCAATACACCCACGGCACCCATCGCCTCGATTTCCGTAAGGTCACCCTTCTCAACGGCGAGGCCGTCATCGCGAAGGACGATCAACCCGGCCACACCGGGACCGAGAACGTCCACACGCTTTATCGATTCACGTTGGCGAAGCATGACCCTACCGCGAAGTATCTCCTGCAGGCCGAGATCAAGGCCGATGGCGGCACCGATTCCTACGGCGACATCACGATCGTCCGCGACTAGCAGCAGGCCCTCACGTCACCGCCCTGGGGATGTGCCGCTGGTGCTCCCTCAGGGCGCGGATGACTTTCGGCGCGCCCTGGATGCGCAGCAGGATCCGATCGCAGGAATCCCGCACCCAGCGGAGATGGAGATCGCTGCGCTGCTTCCCGCTGACCACGGTGAACATCGCGCGGCGCTCCTGATCGGGTCGGTGAAGCTGGATCCGCTCCAGCAGCGAAATCATCTGCGGATCCTCGAATCCGGAGTCGATGTTTTCCCGGATGCACTCGAAGAGGAATGGCAGATACTCCGTCTGCGTCCGGATGGTGGTGCGGCGGACGGGCGTGAACTCGCGATCGAGTTCGGCAAGAACTTCCTCCGGATCGGATTCCATCACGCCGTCATAATTTCTCCCCCAGCGACGTTTGAAAAACACCACCAGCACGAAGGCCACAGGTCCGGCCAGGAACACGCAGAGGTAGATGAACCGGGAGAGTGCGAGCATCGGGTCCATGAGAACTCCACCATGAGCGGAATGACTCCGGATGGAAAGATGGAAAACGCCCGCAGCCTGGCCATGTCCATCCGGTAAATGGCTCAATCCTTCTGATGCCAGGAGGGATCGGTCACCGATCCAGCGCTGGGCATTTCTCCCCGCAACAGGGTGAACCCGCCTGAGACCAGGCGTCGCACGGGTTTGCCGGTGCCTGGCTGCTCGGTGAGCTTGGGGTCATTCATCCCTTGTTTGACCTCGAAGCGCACGGGAGCTTCCCCGATGCTCTGCGGAATGGTCTCGTACACGTAAGTCGTCATTCCCGAATGTTCCTCCGTTGACGGGTAAATCACAGGTTCATTTTTCCCAACTGCCTCCACGCCCGTCAGGATCTCGGTTTGAGAGGGAGCCCCTGCCTTGACAGCACACGACCTCGCCGTGTTCACTGAATCGTTCGACCCAATTCAAAATCATGAAAACAGCACTCCGCCTCATCACGGGCCTCCTCGCCTTTCCCTTGCTCACTCTGGCAGCGGCGGAAGTCGCCTCCTTTCCCAAGAATGATCCCGTGCTCACCTATGAGGCCCCGGAGAAATGGAAGACCGAGGTCGACAAGGAAGGCGGCACTGCCATCACCTCGGCCGATGGCCGGATCTCCGTGAACTTCGCCGTCACTCCGGTGGAAGCCAGCATGGAGGTCTTCAAGGAAATCCTCCCGGCCATGGTCAAGACCCTCGACGAACCCGTTGAAGCCAAAAAGCCCGAGGAGCACACCGAGGATGGCCTGACCGGCTACTCCGCCACCTACACTGCGAAGGTCGAGGGCAAGCCGGCGAGCTGCATCTTCGTCCTCTTCAAGGGCGGAAAAGAACGCTCGGTCCTGAGCTGCATCGTCGTTAGCGATCCTGGAAGCCTGCCCAAGGAGGATGGCGAGGCGATGGGGAAACTGATGAACTCGATGAAGGCCGCAGCCGCCAAGGACGCCGGAAAGGCCGAAGCCGCCAAGTCGTTCCCGGTAAAGAAACCCATCATCACCTACGTGGCACCCGCCAAGTGGACGTCCGAGACCGACAAGGAGGATGGTAGCCTCGCCATCAACTCGGACAGCGAGCGAATCTCCGTGAACTTCGCCGAGGTTCCGATGACGGCCAGCGTTGAATCGCTCGAAAAACTGCTGCCGGAAATGATCAAGGACATCGATGAGGCCACCGTCAGCAAGAAGCCGGCCGAGCACACCGAAGGCGGCCTGACCGGCTACAGCGCCACCTACACCGCCAAGATCGATGACAAGCCAGCGGTTTGTATTTTCGTCCTCTTCAAAGGCGAAAAGGACCGCTCGGTCCTCGGCTGCTTCGTCGTCGGCGAACCGGCCAGCCTCTCCAAGGAAGACAACGAGGCGATGAGTGCCTTCATGGGCTCCTTGAAAGCAGCGGGGAAGTGAGGCTCACCATCACAAACTGAATTTTCAAAACGGGCGCTCCTTTCGGGGCGTGTCTGTTTTGGTTTTGGGTAGGTGTGTTGAAAACGGAATCGAATTTGACTGATCAGGGAAATCCCGGAAAATGGGGCATGAAAGTGACCCTCGAATCGATGACGAACTTTACCGGGAAGCGAATACCCATAACTCTCTGAGATTGTCGACGGTTCTTGGTTTCCCGTAACTTCTGGAGATCCAATTAATATTTTGGTTCTATCTCGGCCTTGGATTATGGAATAAAGTAATAAAAGTGACCATGAAGACATTTGTTAAAATAATAATATTCCTCGCGACTACATGTGTCGTTCTTGCTCAGTTCGAGGAGCCTATTGTTGTGCGAGCCACAGTTGCAAATCTGAGGCACATTGATGATATGTCGCCCAAGGCTGGGCCAGATATCCTAGGTAGCCCGCACGTGTGGGAGACAACTTTAGTCATCGATGAAGTGCTGAGTGGGCATGAACGATTGACTGGATCTATAATGTATACATTTACTGCGACATCACAGCCTGACGGAAACTTACGGGTGGTAACTCCGAAGTTGAGTGTTGGGGACACGGGTATTTGGGCAATTAAACGCCTTACTAACGGGAAGCTGCATGAAGTATATACTTCACATGAAGTGGAAAATAACGTATGCCTCCCCCTTATTAAGGGGCGGCATGATGCATATTCTAGAGTGCTTGGACGACTGTCAGGTGGTGTGACTGAGCCTAAGTCTCCGCCCGATCAGAATGTGCAGCAAGATCTTGTGAAGCCTTTCACTGATCCATCACACCGAGCGGCACAACCAACCGACGAGAAAAATGCCCCCCTAGCCTTACCCAAACCTTCGCAGACCGTTGAAAAAGTCAAGTCATCTATCCCGTGGAATTACATCGTGGTATTTGTCGTGGTTGCTTTTGCCTTGATGTGGTTGCTTCTCAAACGGCGTTCGTGAACGTCCGGTAGAAGAATATCGAATGCCTTTCTGTCCTGCACAGGTTGAAGCCATCAAGAAAAGTTCTGCGCGTCCATGTCAAAGACGACGGTGACGTCTTCCGGAAGCGAGGTGCGTTCAAGGACTCCTTGAACATGCCTTGTGAGCACGCGTGCGGAGGGCGCGCGGAGGGTGATTTGGAAACGGAATTGGCCGTGGGAGCGGACGAGGGGGGAGGGGACGGGGTCGCCGAGAGCGATGCTTTCCGGCAGGTTTTCCTTCAGGCGGAGGTGAAGCGTCTGGGTGGTGAACTCGGCGCGACGCTCATGGGTGGAGCGGGCTGTTAGAACCGCGAAGTGCGAATAGGGCGGAAACTTCAGCATGCGCCGGAACTCCAGTTCCTGCTCGGAGAAGCCATCGAAATCGTGCTTCCGCGCGTACTGCACCGAGGGCGAGTGCGGGGTGAAGGTCTGGATGATGACCTCGCCTTCGAGATCGCCGCGACCCGCCCGGCCGGCGACCTGGGTGAGGAGCTGGAAGGTGTGCTCGCCGGCGCGGAAATCCGGCACGTGCAGGCCGACGTCGGCGTTGAGGATGCCGACGAGCGTGACGTTGGGAAAGTGCAAGCCTTTCGCGATCATCTGGGTGCCGATGAGGATGTCGATCTTGTGGGCCTTGAAGGCGTTGAGCGTGTCGCGCAGCGCGTTTTTCCGGCGCATGGCATCGGCGTCGATGCGGGCGAACTTCGCGGTCGGCAGGACCTTGGCGAGGACCTCCTCAACCTTCTGTGTGCCGTAGCCCTGGAGGATGATCGCGGGGTCCTTACACTCCGGGCATTTCCTCGGCACCACCGCCTGATGGCCGCAGACGTGGCAGACGAGACGGTCGTCGGTGCGGTGGTAGGTGAGGGAAACGGCGCAGTGCGGGCACTGGCAGACGTAGCCGCACTTCGGGCACTGCAGGGATCGCGCGAAGCCGCGGCGGTTGAGGAAGAGGATCGACTGCTCGCCTTTTTCCAAACGCTGCTCGAGCGCGGTGCGAAGCTTGTCGGAGAGGAAGGTGGTGTTGCCCTTGTGCTTGGCGGACTCCAGTTTCATGTCGACCACACGGACCAGCGGCATCGACTGGCCGTCGGCGCGCTGGTCGAGTCGGACGAGCTGATACTTGCCGGTCTGGGTGTTGTGCCAGGATTCCAGCGAGGGCGTGGCGGAGCCGAGGACGATGGCGCAGGGCTCGAAAGCGGCGCGCAGCACGGCGACATCGCGACCCTGATAGCGCGGCGGGTTTTCCTGCTTGTAGGAAGTCTCGTGCTCCTCATCGACGAGGATCAGCCCGAGATCCGGTAACGGCGCGAAGACAGCCGAGCGGGCGCCGATGACGATGCGGGCGATGCCGTTGCGGATGCGGTGCCATTCATCGAAGCGCTCGCCTTGGGAAAGATGCGAGTGCAGCACGGCGACCTGCTCCTGCATCGAGGCGAAGCGGGCCTTGAAGCGTCTAACAGTCTGCGGCGTGAGGGAAATTTCCGGGACGAGAACCAAGACGGTTTTTCCGAGGTCGAGGGCGTGCTGCGCGGCTTGGAGATAGACCTCGGTTTTTCCGGAGCCAGTGACGCCGAGGAGAAGAATTGGGGATTGGGGATTGCGGATTGCGGATTGGACGACCTCCAGGGCGACGGCTTGCTCGGGGTTGAGGGTGAGGGGCTGGGATTCGAGGACTTCCTCAACACCGTCGGCCTCCGGATCGCGTCGGACGTCCTCGATCTCGATGCGGAGGAGGCCTTGCTTTTCCAAGGCTTTCAGGGAGGGGCTGGAGCCTTCGCCGAGATCGGAAACGGCGAGACGTTTTTCCGGTGTGCTGGCGAGCAGGGTGAGAATGACGTGCTGGCGCGGGGCCTTTTTCGCGAGCTTTTCGAGGACCTCGGTGGAGGGCTCGGTGTCGAGCACGGCGATGCGTCGGGTCTTCGCGGAGTTTTCCTCGCTGCGTACCGACTCCGGAATGAGCGAGCGGACGACGGATTCCAAACTGCATCCATAGTAGTCGGCGATCCAGCGCCCGGTCTTCAGCAACACGGGCGTGACCAGCGGCAGCGGGTCGATGAGCGATTCCAGCTCGCGCAGGGCGAAGTCGCCGGGCGGGCCTTCCTCGACCGAAAGCACGGTGCCGGTGGAGGATTTCCGGCGCAGC
>JANOBS010000403.1:0-1395 GCA_031411755.1 Luteolibacter sp.
TCGGCGAAGATCCAGTCGATGAAACCGGCGGACAGCACGAAGTTCGATGCGCTGGCCAAAACGCTGCAGGACCTGAACAAGGAAATGTCCGGCGAGGAAGCCACGGCAAAGGCGACGAAGGTGGAGGTGATCGAGCGGAACTCCGGCCCCCTCAGCGCCCTGCCGAAGATCCTGGGTCCATTGAGCGGTCCGTTGGGAACGGCGGGACTGGTGGTGTTGCTGACCGCCTTCATCCTGATGGGGATCGAGGACCTCCAGGCGCGCCTTTTCCGACTGGTGGGTCGGGGGCACATGAGCTCGACCTCGCAGGCGCTGGATGATGCCAGCCAGCGGGTGCGGAAATACCTGCTGATGCAGCTCATCGTGAATGTGACCTATGGCATCGTACTTTCGTTGGGACTGCTGTTGCTGGGCATTCCAAACGCGGTGCTGTGGGGCGTGCTGGCCTGCGTGCTTCGGTTCGTTCCGTACGTGGGACCATGGATCGCGGCGGCCTTTCCGATCATGCTTTCGCTGGCCATTTCCCCGAGCTGGGCCCTGCCGATCTGGACGCTTTCGCTGTTCATCGTGATCGAGCTTCTGAGCAACAATGTCATGGAGCCGATGCTCTATGGCAGCAGCACGGGGGTGTCCTCGTTCGCGCTGATCGTGGCGGCGGTGTTTTGGACCTGGCTGTGGGGACCGATCGGGCTGGTTCTCGCTACGCCGCTGACGGTGGTGCTGGTGGTGATAGGTCGGCATGTGCCGCAGCTTTCCTTTCTCAACGTGCTGCTGAGCGAGGAGGAGCCGCTGGGGCCGGCGGACAATGTTTACCTGCGGCTGCTGCGTTCGGGAGACCACGGCGAGGTGGAGCTGATCGATGACTATCTGGAGGACAATTCGGCGGTCTCGCTCTTTGACGAGATCCTGATCCCGATCCTGAGCCGGGTGGAAAAGGACAATGAGACGGGCGCCGTCACGCTGGAGCAGCGCAAGGCAATCCATCGGGAACTCCAGGGCGTGGTGCAGGAAGTCAACTTCCGGCATGGTTCCCCGGAAGAAGAGGTATTTTATCAGGACCCGATCACGATCTGGTGTCTGCCGGCGCGGGCAGCGAGGGACGTGGTGGCCAGCCAGTTCCTCGCCACCGCCCTGCAGGTGAGTGGCTTCCGCACCCGGGCCGCATCCTCGCGGGCCGAGACTCCTGGCCTGCTGAAACTGCTCCAGAATGAATCCGAAGCGCCGGAGATCCTGCTGATTTCCGTGATGTATCCGAGCACGTTCCAGCATGCCCGCTCACTCGCCAGCAAGGTGTCCGAGGCAATGCCAAGCCAGACGATCCTGCTGGGATTCTGGGGCCATGACAAAGCGGTGGTTCCGTCGCAGGGTGAAGTCGAGGACGCAGGTTTCGAAGCG
>JANOBS010000404.1:0-3287 GCA_031411755.1 Luteolibacter sp.
GTCTGCAAGGTCACGGCCGCGATCAAAGGCTCCGGTCGCAACAGCCGCCTCGTACAGATTCTTTGCGAGTCCTTCGCCGCCGCCTTGAAGCGACAGAATACCGAAGTAGACGGTGTTTTCCATGGGAGCTTCGGCACCGGCGAAATTCCACCTGGCCCGAAAACCGTGGCCGATTGCTGGGAGATCCTTCCCTACGAAAACCTCCTCGTCACCGCAAAGCTCACTGCCGCAGAACTCATCGAGATTGTCCGTGAGGAAGCAGCGGAGTCGAAGTCCGATCGCACGCTTTGGCCCTTCGAGTTGAAACTCGATGCCACTGGAAGGGTCGAGCGCTTCACCTTCAAGGGGCAACCGGTTCCCGATGGAGATCGTCGCTATACCATCGGCTTCAACAGCTACGACGCCCAGTCCGGAGGGCGCAAGTTGATGAAGCTCGCCGCCATCGTGGCCTCGCCTGCTGCAGAACGTCGACCAAGTGGCATCGAGGCGCGTGGAGCGCTGATCGACTACCTGCTGGATCGCGGTGAAATCTCCTGAGTCCCTCAGCGTTTCACCGCGGAGCGTTCCTGGAGTTCGACGATGCAGCTTTCAAGAATAGCCTCGTCCATTTCATGAACATCGATGCCGGTGCCGGGAGCTGTTAGAAGCAGCAAAGTCAGTCGGCCTCCGAGATGCTCACGAAATTCCTCAAGGCCATCAAAGACACGCCTTTTCCCACCGACTCCGCGCAGATCAAGCGCTTCATGGGTGAGTGGAAGGTGTAGCGTCTCCACGACTTTCAAAATCCTCTCCGCCGAGGCGGGCGTGAGCAGTCCAATCCTGGCCGAGTAGAGTGTGTCCAGTGAAAGTCCCACCGCCACGGCATGCGCGTGGTCGAGTTCATAGCCGCTAAGTGCCTCGATCTTGTGGGCGGCCCAATGTCCGAAATCGAGAGGACGACTGCTACCGCACTCGAAGGGATCACCTCCCTGCGCGATGTGGCGGGCGTGATGCAGGGCCGAGCGCTCGACGCAGGCTTCGAGGAGATCCGGATCGAGCAGCGCCAGCCCTTCGGCATTCGCTTCGATCCAGTCGAAAAAGTCTGCATCCTTCACCAGCGCCACCTTGACCGCCTCGATCAGTCCGGCACGGCGGGTTTTCTCGTCCTGTGAATGGAGGAAGGCGAAATCATTCACCACTGCGAAGGGCACTCCGAACGATCCCACCCAGTTTTTCTTCCCGAAATGGTTGATCGCGCATTTAACGCCCACACCGCTGTCGTCCTGGGAAAGCGTCGTCGTCGGAAAACGCACCAACCGCACGCCGCGATGGGCAGTGGCGGCGGCGTAGCCGACTGCATCCAGAAAGGCACCGCCACCAACGGCGATCAGGTAGGAATGGCGGTCGATGTGGCAGGAGTCGATCCGCTCCCAGATCCGCCGGACCAGGGAATCGTCCGCCTTCACTGCCTCGCCGCCGGGAAGGACATCCACGCCGCGCACATCGAGGCCGGTGGCTTCCAGGTAGGCCTGCACTTTGTCTGCTAGCTGTGGCCAGGACGTTGAGACGTTCGCCTCGATCACTGCCAGCACGCGCCGACCCCCGCCTTCGTTGAGGATTTCCTCAAGGGCTGCATTGCCGGGAGCAAACGCATCGCGCGTGAACACGATGCGGTGCTTGAAAGTGACGGGAATCTGGAAGTCGTGACGTGACATCGTCGGCGGAGAGGTAGCGCCCTTTACGGGGAAGCGCCACTGTTTCTTCCCCCTGTCTTTCGGGTGAGGCTTGTCGGCATGGAGGCTGCTGGCTAGCTTCACGCCCCACCAATGCTTGAAATCGAAACGCTGTTCTCCACCCGCTGGCTTGCGATGTACCGGATCGACACCTGGGACTTCGTGCGCCGTCCACAGACCGACTCCTGTGTCGGGATTCTGGCCGAGACACCGGAGCAGGAAATCGTGCTGATTGAGCAGTTCCGCGTGCCCGTCCAGCGCCGGGTCATCGAAGTTCCGGCCGGCCTAGTCGGGGATGAGGAGGAATTTGCGGGAGAATCCCTCGCAGAAACCGCCCGGCGCGAGCTGTTGGAGGAAACCGGTTACGCGGCGGAGTCGATGGAGTTGCTGGTGAAATCCCCCACTTCCGCGGGTATGACCTCCGAATACACCCACCTTTTCCACGCGACGAACCTGACCCGCCAACACGATGGTGGCGGCGTCTCAGGCGAGGACATCGCCGTGCACCTCGTCCCGAAAGCCGAACTGCGCACTTGGCTGAGACAGAAGGAATCCGAAGGCCTCGCGATCGACTTCAAGATCCATGCCGCGATGTGGGCCGCCGGGATCTGAGGTTGAATGTGACGCCTACCCCGGCTAACTCCCCACCGTGTCCGACGATTTCGACCTCCGCTTCGGCGGCATCGCCCGCCTCTATGGCACCGCCGCGCTCGCCCGTTTCCGCAAGGCCCGCGTGGCGGTCATCGGAATCGGTGGGGTCGGGTCATGGACGGTCGAGGCCCTCGCCCGCTCCGGCATCGGTCACCTGACACTCGTCGACCTCGATGAAATCTGCGTCACCAACGTGAACCGCCAGCTTCACGCGATGGACGGGCAGATCGGGAAGCAGAAGACCGAGGCCATGGCCGAACGCGTCCGCGCCATTCATCCGACCTGCGAAATCGAGATCCTGCCGACCTTCTTCGGCGAGAAAAACTTCGCCGAGATCCTGGATCGCGGGTTCGACGCCGTGATCGATGCCATCGACACCGTTCGCCAAAAATCCCTGCTCCTCGCCGAGTGCGTGCGTCGAGGCATCCCGGTCGTCACCTGCGGCGCGGCCGGTGGGCGTCGCGATCCCTCACGGATCGGCGTGGCGGACCTCGCGCACAGTGCCAACGACGCGCTGCTCATGCAGGTCCGCCGCCGTTTGCGCTCGGACTACGGCTTTGCCAAGGCTGCCGACGGGAAGAAGGTCAAAAAGTTCGGCATCACCGCCGTGTTTTCCGACGAGCAGCCGGTCTTTCCGCAGTGCGATGGCTCCGTTTCCACCGAGAAGCAGGCGGACGCGAATCTGCGCCTCAGTTGCGAAAGCGGCTACGGCACCGCCACGCCCGTCACCGCCACCTTCGGCCTCATCGCCGCCAGCCGGATTCTGGAGGTGCTTTGAGGAGAAACAAAAAGGCGACCCGGAGGCCGCCTTTTCGAAAAACTGTTCTTGGTCCAGCGGTCAAGCCGCCGGGACTCTTACTTCACGCCCTTCTTCGAGAGGCGGGTTCCCTTGGTGGCGCCTTGGCGGGCCTTGAACTTCGGGTT
>JANOBS010000405.1:0-6768 GCA_031411755.1 Luteolibacter sp.
GCAACGCCGTCGAACGCCACACGATGGAGGACCCGTGGTGGCGGATCGGAGTCTTAGCCCTCATCGCCGTCCTGCTCATTTCCTGGAAATACACGACGGCTCCAAGAAAATCCGAAATTCTAAATCCGAAATTCGAAACAAAAACCTCTGCTTCTTAACCATCCAAGATCCACTATCCCCGATCTACGATCCTTCTCCTCCATGCCCCTCCCCACTTTCCAGGCTCCTGAGTGGTTCCTTCTGATTCCAGTGCTCGCACTGGTCGGATGGTTCTGGCGTGGCCTGCGGCTGCACTCGCCGCTGCGGGCGATCATCATCGTCGTGGTCACGCTGGTGCTGGCGGATCCACGTTTGCGACGCCAACAGGATGCGCTGGATTTATGGGTGCTGCTGGACCGATCCGAGTCCACCGAAGACATCGTCGACAAGTCGTTTCCCGAGTGGAAGAAGCTGCTGGAAAAGGACAAGCCAAGCCACAATGACCGGCTGACCTTCATCAACTACGCCGGGGAGATCGTCGAAATGGGCAAGGATGGCACCACCTTCACCGGCTCCAGAAAACTCACGCGCAGCAACCTTGCCTTGCAGAACATCGTCGCACTGGCCGACGAGAAACGCCCGAGCAGGGTGCTGATGTTCACCGACGGATTTTCCACTGAGCCTCTAACAGAAGCGGCCGCGCAACTCCAGAACCGCGGCATCCCGCTCGACTTCCGCCTGATCCGCGAGGAGACCGAGGATGACTTTCGCGTCGCACGTTTGGAATTTCCCGAACGCGTGCAGGCGGGAGAACCCTTCCTGCTGTCCGTCATCGTGCGCGGATCGAAGGACACGACGATCCCGATGGTGCTGCGTCGCAACGGCCAGAAGCTCACCGAGAGTTCCGTCACGCTGGTCAACGGCGTGGGCAAGGCCGAGTTCACCGACCGCATTCCGCGCACCGGAGCCTTTGAATATCAGGCGGAGATTCTGCCGGAAAAGGACGCGCATCCGGGCAACAACCGCTCGAACCGTTGGATCGAGATCGCTGGTGGACCGCGTGTGCTGCTGGCCACTCGCTTCAAGGATGATCCCGTCGCGAAAGTCCTGGAGTCGCAGGATTTCACCGTGCAGACGATCGATGATCCGGCGCTGCTGAAACCAGGCCAACTTGTCGGGGCCCGCGCGGTGATCTTCAACAACGTCCCGGCCCACGAGGTGCCGAATGATTTCCTGAAGTCGCTCGACTTCTACGTCCGCGAGCAGGGCGGCGGCTTCATGATGACCGGCGGCGACCGCTCGTTCGGCTCCGGTGGCTATTTCCAATCGGCCATCGATCCGCTGCTGCCTATTTCGATGGAGCTGAAGACCGAGCACCGCAAGCTCTCGGTCGCGCTGGCGATCGTGATGGACCGCTCCGGCTCGATGGCGGTCGGCGTGCCCGGCGCAGCAGGCGGCAAGGCTTTGACGAAGATGGACCTCGCCGATGCCGGGGCTGCGGATGCGATCAATCTGTTAGGCCCAATGGATCAGGTCGCCGTGCTCGCCGTCGACAGTGCGCCGCATGTGATCGTTCCGCTGACTCCGGTCGGCAACCGCAAGAACGAACTCGGCAATCGCGTCCGCAAGATCGAGTCCCAAGGCGGCGGCATCTATGTTTACGAAGGGCTCAAAGGTGGCTGGGATGAATTGAAGAAGGCGAACGTCGGCACACGCCACATGATCCTCTTTTCGGACGCGGCGGACTCCGAGGAGCCCGGTGACTACAAGAAGCTTCTGAAGGAAATGACCGATCAGGGTTGCACCGTTTCCGTCATCGGTCTGGGCACGAAAGCGGACTCGGATGCGAAACTGCTGGAAGACGTCGCGCGGCTCGGCAACGGCCGGATGTTCTTCTCAGACAAGCCAACAGACATCCCGAAGATCTTCGCGCAGGAAACGGTGACCATCGCCCGCTCGGCTTTCATCAAGGAGCCGGTCGGAGCCAAGCCCACCGGCCGCTGGGCGGAGGTTTCGCCAAAGCCGCTGGCCTGGTTGCCGGAAGTCGACGGCTACAATCTTTCCTATGCCCGCGAGGACGCCACGGTTTCGCTCGTCACCACCGACGAATACCTGGCTCCACTGGTTGCGCAGGCGCGGCGCGGACTCGGTCGCACGGCGGCGGTTTCCTTTCCCTTGAGTGGTGAGGTTTCCGAGAAGACCCGCGCCTGGCCGGGCTATGGCGACTTCCTTCAAACCACTACGCGCTGGCTGATGGGCCAGGAAACTCCACCCGGCATCGGCATCCGGCATCGACTCGAAGGCACGCGCCTGACCGTCGATCTGCTCTACGATCCCGCGCTCTGGTCGGACAAGCTCGCGGCCAAGCCACCGCGCATCAAGCTGCTGGAAGACGGCGGTGCCCAGCCTTACGAGGTGCCGTGGAAGCGGATCTCGCCGGGACATTTCAGCATCACCCGTGATTTGCAGGAGGGATCGGTCGTGCGTGGCGCGATCCAGGTCGGCGAGGTGAGTCTGCCTTTCGGGCCCCTGAGTGTCGGGTCGTCAGTGGAGTGGGCCTTCGAACCGGAGCGGCTTGCGGAGCTGCGCAGTGTTTCCAATCAGACGGGTGGTCGTGAATTGCTCGATCTTTCCAAAGCGTGGCTGCGTCCGCCCTTCGTGCACGAGGCGTCATTGCGGCTGCCCTTGGGAATCGCCTTGGTCGTCTTGGTGCTGGCGGAAGCCCTCTTCACCCGCACCGGATGGAAACTCCCTGTGCCTGCACTTCCTGCCGCGTGGGGACGGGAAGCCGCACCACGTGCGACGATTCCCAAGGCGAAGAAGGTGAAGAGCGCCGAAGCCGCGCCGATGATGACGCAGGAGGATGCTCCGGAGCCCACGACAAGTGAGCCGCCGACAAGCGAACCCGGAGAACGACGTTCGCGCTATCAACGGGCGAAGGACAAACGGTGAGAAAAGAACGTGTCCTCCCTGGTGTCGCCCTTTCAGGGCTCAATCCTGTTTCTTCCATGCCCAGGGGTTTCACCCCTGGCTATCTCATTTCACCCCCTTGGGGCATCCATTGACTTGGCCATTTGAATCTCACCACGATACGGATCTTCTGCCCCAACGGGGCATGATGAAATAGCCCACGGGCAACGCCCTGGGTTTGGGAATCAGGAAATCTGCGCCCTGAATGGGCGTGATGAAGCCTTTTGGTCCGAGCCGAATTCATCGCCGAAAACACTCCCTGTAAATTCGGTGTAAACGGACAGCGACTTCTTGTGATCGCCGGCACATCGGAGGATTCTTTCCGATAGCCATGAAAGCGACCTCACTCCTGCTGCTCTGCTCCGCCGCGATCACCCACGCCGCTCCTGTCTATCAGCTCCACGAATGGGGCACCTTCACCACCGTCTCCGGATCCGATGGAGTGCTTTTGACCGGATTGGAACGCGAGGAGGAACATCTGCCGCCGTTCATCCACTCGCATCTTGGTTTGGAAAATGGACAGCCTCAGGATCAAACCGAGATGGCCCGCATCTACAAGCTTCACGGCACGCTTGGCTTCAACAATCCGATGAGCAAGGGAATGGGCACTCGTCCGGTGGCCAACGTGAAGGTGAAGATGGAAACGCCGGTGATCTATTTCCATTCGGACGAAGCCTTCCATGCGAACGTGAAGGTCGGCTTCGACGGAGGAACGATCAGCCAGTGGTATCCCCAGCGCTCCGGTGGCGAAACCCTGCCGGAACCACCGCCTTCTGCTGATCCGAAGAACAAGCCGACACCGCTCGCCGCCTGGACCGTGGATTTCGCAAAGCCGTATCGCGGCGCGATCGAGTGGGACGTCGACGTGCTCGACCCGAAGCAGACGCGCGACCTCGTGCTTTTCAAACCGAATGACAACCTCGGCTGGATCCGCACCCGCCAACCGGTGACGAATGCTGTGCGCACGGCCAAGGGCGAGACCGAGGGCTATCTGTTCTATCGCGGCATCGGCCACTTCGATCCCGGCCTCAAGACGACGGTCGATTCCAGCGAGACCCTGCATCTTGAAAACCACAGCGGCGGACGCATTCCGTATCTCGTGGTGTTCGAGATCGTGGACGGCACACTGCGCTGGACTGAACGCACCGAAGGACTCGATGCCAAAGGCACGCTTGATATTCCCGAGGATGGTTTGAAAGCCGAAGCGAATGGATTTTCCGAAACCCTCTATCGCTCGGTTTCCAGCGGCCTTGCCAAGTGCGGGCTCACCGAGATCGAAGCACGGTCGATGGTGGAGACCTGGTGGCACAGCTACTTCGAATCTCCGGGCCTGAGGGTCTTCTGGGTGCTGCCTCGTGAGAAGACCGATCAACTTCTGCCACTGGAAGTTTCTCCTGCGCCGACGGAACTCGTGCGCGTGCTGGTGGGACGCTCGGAGGTCCTGCGTCCAAGGCAGGAAAAGGAGTGGCAGAAGCTCGCCGTGAAGACCGGAGATGAGGCAAATGCATGGAACTATCTCGTCTACGGCGACCGCTTCGGTCTTGCGATCAAGGAGCGAATCGCGGCGCTTAGTCATCAGGCCGCGAAGTGAGTGCCTTGGTGCGGCGGGAAGTGAAACGCCACGACGCGGAGAGGAATGACGAATTCCGAATTCCGAATGACGAATGAAGAAAGCGGCGAGCAGCACGAGAAACTTCTAGGCCCGAATCTCACGAACATCGGGCGATAGTGACGATGGGCAGATGGGATGAGGGATCCATGTCGACACCGCATACCAAAGCGGTGTGGCCCTTCGTTTCCCACCGCAGTCCAAGGTGCGGGCACTGCGGGGTTGCCGGTGATGTGGGGTTTCCGGTAGATGGGGCATGAGTTTTGAGGAACCGACTCCATCCACCCAGCCTGATGGGCAGCCCGAGCGGTTTCTGGAGGCAGTTGCCGCGCCGCTGGTGAAGAATGTCGAACTCCAGCACGCGGCGAAGAATGTGATGCGGTCGATGGTGCTGGATGCTGGGGCTTTGGCCGATGCCACCCGGCGGATGGAGAGCAAGTCGTTCAAGTGGAGGCGCTGGCTGCTGCCGCTGCTGGGTTTCGCAGTAGTGCTCGTGCTCGCCGCTCCCAGCCTTTGGCAGGTGGTGAAGATGATCTACGTTCAGGAAACCCACTTTACCCGAATGTACGGCGGACGTGGTAGATCCAGCATTCCCCTGATCAAACCAGACGTCTTTCAGACCTCGCGCCTCAGCGCAGACGAAAAGCTGATCCTGCTGGGTGATGATGATGCGCTCACCGAAGAGGAGCGGCTGAAGGCGATTGTGGATCGGTTTCCAGATCGACCGGAGTTCTACGCGGAGTATGTCGAGCATTTCCTCTGGAACACCAGGAAGCTGCCTAAGGATTTCGACGAAACGGTCGCGAAGATCGATCCGGAGAACGGCTATTTCTCTTATTTGAAAGCCATTGAGACCGGAATGAATTGCCTCTATTCAAGCGGAGGTGTCTCCATAACGTTTCACGTCCGCGATCCCAAGAAACTCCTGGAGACAAACGAGTGGGTTCACCGCGCTGTCAATGCCCCACAATACAGAAGTTACAGAACGGAGCTCAATGAATACCGGGCCCGACTGCTGCCTCCACGCGCGGATTTGATGACGGCGGCGCTCTTCAGCATGAGCAATCGATCTTCTTACTGGCGCTACGATCGGGAAACCGAATCGGAAGGGCTATACCCGCTCGCCGAAATTGAAACGCTCGGCATAACCGGAAACGAGGAACGATTCAGGATGCTTCTCGACGACTACAATAGGCTCCAACGGAGGCTGATGGAGGATTCACGGTTTCAGGTGAGAAGGCTCCATGTTGCATCGAAAATAGCTGGAGCCATCCATCTGTCAGCCGAAGTGGCGGATAATCTCAAGATCGAGCCCGAGCGGACTCATCTCAGGGAACTCGACGATTGGCTGGATAAAAACCCGTCGAGCACTTCGAAACGGAAGATGGCAGCCCCATCCGCAGCCGGATTACAGGTGCTGGATCGAGCCTCTTCCCTGCATCGCAGGGCCGCCTACTATTCAAATCTGATTCCCGACGATCGCCTTCCATCCTACGAAGCTCTCACTCCCGGACGCTTTGCCGAGCATGCCCTGTGGGGACGTGCTGCTTCGCTGATGGGGGTCGCGCTGCTGGCGGCTCTCGCGTGGATCATGCTGCTTTATCGTTTCCGGCATGGCAGGCTTCCGCGACTGGTGACACATTCACTGAAGAAAGCCCTGCGCCTGTTGGACTACCTTTGGATTCTGCTGTTAGGGGTCGGACTGCCACTTCTCTGGCATCAGGCGGTGCGTCAATCGCCCTGGGGAGGACTGGATTTCAATCTTGAGCACGGCATTGAAAAGCTGATTGCCCCGCAGTGGGGCTTGCTGGCCTTGATGGTGCTGATGGCGACGACGATCGCCGTGCGCTGGAGGGTGAAGCGTCGGCTCAGGGGCATCGACCTCGGCATCGGCCGCTCCGTCTTCACCTGGATCTGCCTGCTGCTCACGGCTGCGACGATGCCCTTGATGCAGGTTTGGATTGAGAATCCATCCTTGCCGGACGAGTCGATGCTGGTGGCAGGAGCGGTGCCTGCGCTTTGGCTCGTCGTCTCGCTGACACGCGGGCTGTTCATTCCGGTGGAGTCGATCTTTGGGCAGCTTCTGGTTTCCCGGGTGACGGCGACTTCGTGGCTGCTGGCCAGCTTGGTGTTCGCGGCCTGTGCGCCGATCTACTATCAGGTCGAGCGTTACTGGGTGGCACGCGACACCCTGGTGCAGAGCCCGGATT
>JANOBS010000406.1:0-2482 GCA_031411755.1 Luteolibacter sp.
CGTTCCTTGCCCTTGTAGCCGAGCGCGCGTGCATAGAAGTCGAGATACTCCAGCACCGTCATGTGGTCGTAGTTCCCGAAATGGTCCGGCATCCAGCCGATCATCCGTCGCACCTCAGCCGGGTGGTTCACGACATTGATCCCGCAGACCTCGGCGACACCCATCGTGGGATAATCAAGCGTGGCGAGAATCCGCATCGTCGTGGTCTTGCCAGCGCCATTGGCCCCGACAAAGCCGCAGACCGAGCCATGAGGCACTTCGAATGAAACGCCGTTCACGGCCTGGAGCTGGCCGAAGTAGCGGTAGAGATTGTGGACTTTTAAAGCAGACATGGAAGAGAAAGCACGAAATTCTAAATTCTAAATTCGAAACGGAAGTCAGCCTTCGGTTTTGCGGAGAATGGCACCGAAGATCTTCATGAGTTCTTCGGCTTCCTGGGTGAGTTCGAGAATGGCAAGGCGGCTCGATGGATTACTTTCGGCAAGCAGTCGAAGCCAGTAAATGGACTCCTTGGCTTCCTTTTTACTGACCTTGATGCAGTAGGCGAAATCCGCGCGACTGAGACCATCATTTGCTTCGATGTAGTTGGCACCAATGGATCCTGATGATCGAACGATCTGGCGGAAGTCCTCGCGATTCGCGATGTCGATGGGAAGTGAGCGGGACAAGGCCCGCACGGCAACGGCAAATCGGAAAGTTCGTTCTTCAAGATCATAGGCCATGATGGAGGTGGAATTTCTTCAGTTTCGAATTTCAGGTTTCGAATTTCGAATTTGCCGTCTTCACGGCTGCACGACCGGTCCGGTGATGATGGTTCGTGTTTCCTTCCACTTGATGCCCTTGAAGGTATCGACACCCGGGGCGGCGGTGGTGACGGCGATGAAGCAGCCGGGACGCTCGTCGACGCGATCGAGGAGTGACCGGTTGCGTTTTCCGAAGCGGCCCTTTTCCTCGGTGATGACTGTCTCGACGTCGGGCGCACTGACAGGCGTGGGTTGGAATCGTGTGCCTGGCACCAGGTTCTCCGCTTTCCACCACTGGTTCGCGTTGTCCTTGTAGTAGAGAAACTCGATCGGGAAATCGAAGGTCGAAAGCAGCTGGGGAGTTCCGCCTGGAGACGCTCGTTCAATACGTCCGCGGGTGGGGACGACCGAGTCGAGGACCTGGCCTTGCTCCGAGCGGCTTTGGTACCAGTCACCGGAGGTCTTGAGTTTTCCATCGACGAATTCCATCGAGTAACCGCTGCCGCCGCCATTGTTGTTGACGGTCAGGCGTGCCCAGCGGTTGTCCGGGTCGATGGGCACCGGGGAGAGGGTGGCGGCTTCGTTGAGCGTGAAGCTGGCACCTGTTAGAACGCCGGTGCGGCTGAACTGCTCCTGGTGAATATAGGCGGCGTTTTCGCCGTTGTCGGGCCGGACTTCCATCAGCACCGCCCGCACACCCCGGCCGCCGAAGCCATCCATGAGGAGGATGAGACCAATGAGCAGCAGGCTGGTGGCCAGCGAGATCAGTGGGGTGGTGATGAAGAGTCGATGGCGTCTTCCGGATTTCGCAAATACGAAGAGATTCACCGGGCCGACGACTACGCCGAAGGCGATGAGGATGAGGATGAAGACGAGGTAGTTGAAGCCCTGTACACCGAATGAGTTCTGGAGGGGCCAGACGCTGCTGTAGTCATCCCGAATCGAGTGCTGTTGGGTTGAGAGGGCGCTTGTGGTGGTGGCGCTTACCGTTTTGGCAGCATCAAGCGTCAGCCCAGGTCCGATCGGTTTGACGCTGATTTGTCCGTAGCTGGTGTCGGTCGGAAGATTCAATCCGGCGGGAGTACCGGATTCGGAATAGATCAAAAGTTGCCCACCGAGACGGACCCAGGAAAGGATGGAGCTTCTTGCACCGGCAGAAGCGCCAGTCCATTCCGAGTCTGTTAGAACGAGGCTGTCGTAGCCGGAGTAGGCGCGCCAGTCCTCGGGCATTTCACGTGCGTCGAATTTCGCGGCGAACTGGGAAGCGCTGCCCCGGTAAGAAGCAAATTTCTTCGCGACCTCGGCATCGAGCATCGAGGCATTCGGAGTGAAGAGCTTTTCACCTAGCAGGACAGCAGGCTGGTCCGGCGCGTAGTCGGCGGCCAAACTCCCGACGCCTGAGCCCATGCTGCCATAGAGGTTGACCGTCACCTGGGCGGAGGAATCGCCGCAGAGGGCGACGAGGGGCACGAGGATGTCCTGCTGGCTGGATTTTTCCGCCGGGGCATCGAAGGAGAAGCTGGTCTTCATCCGGCTGCCACTGTCGCCATAGCCATTGCTGCTCTCGAAGTTGAGGCTGAGGGAGCGGTTCGAGGTCAACTGGTTCACGATCCTGATGCGGACCGGGAGATAACCGTTGGGAGCAGGCTTGGTGAAGAGAGCGGTGACCTCGACGTAGGAGTCGGTTTTGACGTCGGTCTGCACCCGCATCAGTTGCTGCTGGGCGGTGGCGGCGGTGG
>JANOBS010000407.1:0-6129 GCA_031411755.1 Luteolibacter sp.
GCCCAAATGGACGGTAGCGACGGCTTCCACCCCAACGGTCTTTGGGGCCATGGTGAGAGCACCGGCACCGGGTGGGTCACCTCAAACCTCACCGCCAGCAGCGGCCAACCCGCCGCCCACAAAGTCGGCCTTTGGGACGCCTCGAACTACCCCATCGCCCTCCCCGCCCAAGCCGAAGGCTGGGGCTACCCCGTCCGCGCCAAAGACCTCCCCAACGGCAAAGTTGTCGTCACCGCCGGAGCCTATAACGGCACCACCACCACCGGCCGCGTCTTCCTGCCCAATCCGACCGGCCAATACGAATACGCCACCAAACTCGCCGATAAGAACATCGAACTCTTCGCCGGAGACGGCAGCGCCCTCACCAGCGATGGTAAACTCTGGCGCAACGGCGAGCTCACCCCCATGGCCGACCTGTGCCCCCGCTACAAGGAACTCCTGGAAGCCGATAACACCATCCACCCCCTCCGCTCCAACAAAGACGGCACCTACCTCGTTCAAGTCCAGTCCCCAACGGCCACCACCTCCGCTGCGCTGTTGGTTCCGGTGGACTTAATTACAGACTTAAACAACGATGGTAAAATCGATATGGCTGACAAAGCACTTCGCGATGCAGCTTTTGCAAGCGGAGCGACGGATGAAGTCAAAGACAAAGGAACTGAATTCATTTTTCATAATGACAAGTTATCCAACGGTCTATGGGACAGCGAAGACACTGACCCCGCGAAACCAGCTACCGAAAAGAACGATGATGACGCTGAGGAAATCTATATCGATCCTGGAGTTAAAAATGGTGAGGTTTGGCTCGAACATCCCGCAATCGAACGGATTGGTTTCTATAAAACCCGAGAGTGCAAAGACTCGGAAAAATTATACCTATCCGCAAATAATCGCTTCACCATGACATCGAGCCATGTTCTCCCAAGAAATATTTTCATGAGAGTCGAGGGCAATCTAGTGTATCCAAATGACAATCCTCAAATAGAAGGAGACCTTGTTCTTAAGGTGAAAATCGGCACCAATGGTCAGGAGGTTGAAATCTCAAAGATAAAACTGACATCGGTCAAGGCAGTGGGGGCTAAGAAATATTTTCACGCCGCCCGGGATTACATTGGAGAAAAAAATACAAAGCTCTGCGTCAGAATAGAAGCCTTAGGAAATCCTGCGGATCCCTCCTATTATCGAATCGTATCAATGCTTCATGAAAAGACCGAAATGAAAGCGGTGGATAGCTTTCACAGAGATACCAAGCTTTTCGGAATAGATGCGGTTGCAGCCGGTTATCCAACATACGACATGGTTATTAATGGGAATTTTTGTTACTCATCAAATGGCCGTATTTATGACCGAGCCCGACCTGAATCGAATACCATGACCGACAAATGTCATGGCCGATTGATCACTGAGGGCGTTGAACAAGCATCCTCCTCCATTGGAGGAGGCCAAATTTATGAAAGTGCAATCGCAGATTTTATTGGTTGGAACGCACAATCTGGAATTCAAATTCGAACCGGCATTGTCCCAGTCGCACCAATTACTTACTCTGAAGCTTTGGGTGGGTTTGGAAGCAATCTAGCAGTCGAAGGTGGATGGCATCCATGGTACGGACTTGCCAATACTGGCAATACAAAAATCTTTTTCACCGTCACCCCAGATTCTGTTTCAGGGCGGAACGCCGGGCGATTAGAATTGCGAGAAAAGCTCAAAAATTCCGGTTGCCCGGCTTTGCCGGGAGGTCAACCAGGAGAAATTCAATGCCTTTATGGGGATGGAGGATCGTCATTGGGCCTATCTTACAAAATCGCAAACGGATCTTACATGACAAAGCTCAAAGGAGCAAAGCATGATTATACCACAGGATCTGTTTTGCAAGGAGGCGACTATTTTATCAATACCTATCTTTTGTTTAAATCCAGTAACCCACGAAAATGAAAAAAACAACACGTATAATTATATTGGCATTGCTTGCGCTCGGGCTCGCCGATGCTCAGGTGGAATTCAATTTTGAGAGCGTCACTGAAAAACGAAACAACATAACTAAATCACTCAAAACTAATCAGATTGCCCTTGCCTGGGAGGCAGCTCAAGACCCGGCAGTCAAGGGAGACAAGTTCACTTTAATGCTTCGAGAAATTGCGGGGGCCATTCTTGAGAGGCAGTGGATTTACCCAGGAGAGACTGAGTGGCCACTTATCGATTGGTCTAAAGTTAACTCGGTATCGAATTTAATAAATGATCAAAAAAAAATCATCGAAACATCGCATGTCGTTGCTCAAAATGATGAAGAGCTCGCCAAAATAGGCGCAGTGGTTGAGGCAACAATTATTATGGGGTCAAATGCCTCTGTTTGGTATGAAGATTGGTTGCTTTCCCTTGCGAAAGGATCGAACACTAATCTAAAGAGGTTGGTATTTCTAACGACAAAATCTTTTGGCGAAGACATGGAAGAAGAAACCGGATCGACACGAATTGTCGATTGGAACAAATGGGAAGCCGCCTTCAATCAAGCAGACAAACTAGGGAAGGCGCTTCTTTTGGTGTGCATGACGGATCTTGCAGGTCGTAATGAGAATTACACAAAGCTCACAGCGATGCACCTCAGTGTTTTCGAGGGGACAAATGACGACCTCAAAGCCATCGCTCTTTACGCAGGAGATAGATCATTGGGTCCAGCTGTTATCAGTAAATGGCAAGATATCGCCGACAATCATTCTAATGTAAAATTGAAGGCACTTGCTCAGGAGTTGCTCAACCGGCATTCTGTAGAGAGCCCATAGATTAGCTCGAATAGTTTATAGTGTTTACAGTCTATTTTCACGGCGGATTCAAGCGGCCAGCGCACGCGGAGGTGACGGGTTGAATCCGCCAGGTGAATGACAAACCGGATGGGTGTCGAGGATCGTTTCTATACCGGAGAAATTTCTAGCTCAGCTTTACAACTCGCTCGCGATCACCACTGCCACCTCCGCCACCGTGACCGGTATTCCAATTTCCTGCTCGATGCTGCTCATGGAGACGCCATCGATTCCACAGGGCGTGATCGCGAAGAACGGCCCGAGGCTTTCGTTCGTCACGTTCAGAGCGAAGCCGTGAAACGAGATCCATCTCCGCACGCCGACGCCGATGGAGGCGAGCTTGCGGTTTTCCACCCAGACCCCGGTGAGCCCGTCGCGTCGATCCGCTGGAACACCGAAGTGCCGGCAGGTGCGGATGATGGCGTCCTCCAGTCGGCGGAGGTGAGCATGGAGATCTTTTTCCCGTTCGCGTAGGTCGAGGATCGGGTAGCCGACGAGCTGGCCTGGGCCGTGGTAGGTCGCTTGGCCGCCTCGGCTGATTTCGAAAACCGGGTGGGGTAGGGAGTCGCGGGAACGCAGAGAGGATTGGTCGCGCAGTCGTCCGATGGTGTAAACAGGCGCGTGTTCGAGCAGAAACAGGGTTTCCTGTCCGGTTCCCTCCAGAATCGCGGCCACGGCGCTATTTTGGATCTGCAATCCTTTCGCGTAGTCTACGTTCTTTCCCAGATCAACCACCTGCACGCGGCATAAAGAACCCTGCACGGACCTCGGAGTCAAAAGGAATGACAAGAGGGTCAAAAGGCCTCCACGAAGTAAAAATGTGGCACAAAAGGGGGAGGTTTTGTCCGATTTTGCAATCAGATGTCCGATTCGACTCCTTGATGATCAGGGAGATGGAGAGGATGTTTGGTGGTGGCTCTTGACCCTAGGAGTCGAATCAGCCGGAAAACCCATTCCTTCATGTCCCTCCTGTCACCTCTGATGAGGCGATCCTCGTTTCCCGCCTGTATCGTTGGCATCCTGATCCTTGGATGCCTTTCGGCCAGAGCCTCTCTGACCAGCCGCTGGTCGTTCAACAATGCCGCCGGGGCCGCACCTGCGGGGACAGCGATGCCTGACAGCGTTTCCTCCGTGAACGCGACCGTTCGTGGAAATGGATCCACTTTCACCGGCACGGGACTGACGATCACCGGAGCAACGAATGGCAATCGCTCGGGCGGGTTCATTTCCGGCTATGTCGATCTTCCGAACGGCATCATTTCCTCGAAGACCCACCTGAGCGTGGAAATTTGGGCCACGCCGATTTCCGCGAAGGCATACGCGCGGGTCTTCGAGTTCGGACGGGTGACCGGCGCGGGATACGGCGGAGGGGCACCGGGTGAACTGATCGACGTCACTGGCACCGGCATGACTCCAGGAACGACAGCTGGATTTGACAGCATCGAGCTGACCTTCGCCACGGCCACGAACTACAATGCTCCGTATGCGGAGGCGAGAAACGACAATGCGAATGTCGTCAATCTCGGAGCTACTCTGCCAACGACCCTTGGGAACCAGTATCATTACGTGTTCACCTTCGAGGACGGCGTAGGAACCTATGGTGCGGGCGGTGGCCGGATGAGTTGGTATCGGGATGGTGCACTGATCCGGACGGGGGATGTCCCTTTTCACCTGGCGTCGATTTCGGATGTGAACAACTGGTTGGGTCGCTCGCAGTGGACGGCGGATGACAACTCGAACGCCACCTACAACGAGCTCCGTCTCTACAACCACGCGCTCACGCCTGCCGAGATTTCCGCGAACTGCGCGGCGGGTCCGAATGTGCTGCCGGGACCTCTCGGTCCTGCGCCTGCTCCAGACCATCTTTGGGTGTTCAATGATCAGGCCTCCTCCGTTGTCACATCAGGAAGAACCTTCACCGACAGCATCGGCGGCAGCGCTGCGACCTTGAGAGGAAACGGCGGAAGCTTGACTGGCACGGCTGTTTCGCTTCCAGGCACCACCACTGGCAACCAGACAGCCGCCGCGATTTCCGCCTACCTGGATCTGCCGAACGGCATCATCTCGTCACAATCGAGCATCTCCGTCGAAGCCTGGGCCACTGCGCTGTCGTCGAAAAATTACCAGCGCTTGTTCGACTTCGGCCGCTGCTCCGCGACGAGTGGGGCAGGTGCGGCGACTGGCGAGGTCGTCGACGGTGCCGCAGTTCCGGGAATTTACGCCGGCTACGACAATCTCATGCTTTCACTGAATGTCGGAGCCAATCTCGGCAGCCATCGCCTTGAAGGCCAGATCAACAACGGTGCCGCTATTTTCTCGGACACCACCACCTCCACGACCGCTGGCGGCCAGCATCATTATCTCCTCACCGTCACCGATGGAGCCGGGGCCTATGGTGCCTCGGGTTGCCAGGCGAAATGGTATCTCAACGGAGTCCTCCAGAACACCCTCGACCTCGCGTTCCATCTGACGGCGATGTCCGACGTCAACAACTGGATCGGTCGCTCCCAGTATGGTGGCGATTCCAACTCCAACCTCTCCCTGAACGAACTTCGGATCTACAATCGCGCGCTTTCCGCTGGTGAGGCGCTTTCCAGTTTTGCTGCGGGACCTGATCCCAACAGCGGTGGTCCCGAGGCGCTGCCTGCCGTGCCCTTGCCACAGAACCGCTGGGTCTTCAACAACGCTGCGGGAGCTGCGGCTTCAGGCACTGCCTTCACCGACAGCGTCTCGGGTGTGGTCGCCACATTGAAGGGTGTCGGTGGCACCCTGAATGGCACTGCGTTGGTGCTGCCCGGCACAACCAACGGCAATCAAACCGCCGCTGCCATTTCCGCCTACCTGGATCTGCCGAATGGTATCATTTCCTCGAAGACGAGCATGACCTTCGAGACCTGGGCGACGCCAATTTCGTCCAAAACCTGGCAACGCCTATTCGACTTCGGTCGGTCTTCAGTGACCAGCGGAGCCGGAGCGGCAACCGGGGAAATCATCGACGGCGCTACCGCTCCAGGAGCTTTCACCGCTTACGACAACCTCCTGCTTTCCCTGAACAACAACGCCGTTTTTGGAAGCCACCGCCTCGAAGGGAAATTGAACAACGTGGTCGTCGCGACGACTGATACCGATTTGTCCACCGCCACCACGACCAACACGGAGTATCACTACTTGCTCACCGTGCAGGACGGAGCAGGGACGTATGGATCGAGCGGCTGCCAGGCGAAGTGGTATCGCAATGGCACGGTACAGGGATCGGCGGATCTGAATTACCGCCTCAGCCAGATGTCGGATGTGAACAATTGGATTGGTCGCTCCCAGTGGGCGGCGGACTTGA
>JANOBS010000408.1:0-7597 GCA_031411755.1 Luteolibacter sp.
GGTCATGTGGATCACCTAACCTCATTCGAGGCTCTCGACGCCGCGATTTCCGGGCCCGGACATGATTTCATTGCGGTTCCCACCGCTTACTTCTTGCGTCTTCCCGAATCCCTCCGCTCCAGACTGGTGCTGGTGGAGGCATGGCGTGAAGAGGCGCTCTATCGGGAGAAATGATGGGATCTAACGATCAAAGACGAGGGTCAACAGGGCCCTGCCCGGAAGCCTGGTGGAGAGTTTTCCATTGCTGACATGCCCGCTGGGCAGTTCGGCAAAGTCCTCGTCCTTTCCGGTTCGGCGGGCGTGGAAGCTTGAATTGGAAAACGGAGGCGGGATCCGAATTTCAAGATCGGCATCCTGATCCTGCACGGCAGCGGCGTGAACGACGAGTCGGGTGCCATCGGAGGAAAGGAAGGCGGAGGCCTTGATTCCGGGCTTCGAGATGTCGGTCGCGAAAGGGCCCTGGACGGTGCTTCCGACCACATGCATGCCCGGGGTCAGCGGGGCGCACCATTGACGGAAGCCGTGATAGATCTTGGTTTTCGTGTAGCTCTTTCCCCAGTTGAGGTGAATGAGCGCCTCGCCGCCCTGGCGCGGTGGATAGACCCAGTCATAGGCCATCCAGACGTTGACGCCTTCGTTGAAGGCTTCGGTCATGTAGAGCCAGAATTCTCCGGCGGAATTGATCAGGCCGGGCGACTTGTCGACGCCGTTGAAACAGCATTCGGTCATCCACAGCGGTTTGTTGGCTGCCATGGTTCGGAGCTTCGCCCAGCGATGGCCACGACGGTCGTAATCGTGGCATCCGACGACGTCCACCTGATTGCCTGCGGCCGACAGCAGTGCGGGGAGTGTCCGTGCCGCCGTATCAACGGCGCTTAGCGTGTTCGGCGCGACAAGCTTAGGACTCGGAACTTCGGGATGCCTGCGCGACATCTCATCGAGGTAAGCGGCGACTTTGGCAAAGAGCGCGGCGTGCTGCTCGGTGGTGAGGAAATAGCCGGGTTGATCGTGGCCCCAGTCTGCTTCGTTCGAGATGCTGAGGTAGTCGATCGCTTGTCCGTGCTGCTGCATGTGGGCGAGAAAGGCCCAGATGTATTCGCCGAGTTCGAGTTCCAGTCCGGGCTTGAGGGTGGCCTTGAGCTTTCCTCCACCGCTGGCGTCGTTGTTGGTCTTCATCCACGGTGGCGGCGTGTAGAGGACGGCGTAGAGCTTGATGCGAGGGTTCCGCTTCTTCGCGGCCTCGGCGATCTTCAGCGGATGCTCGCAGTAGGCGAAGTCCTTCTCATTGAACGTCTGCGTGTAGGGATCGTCGTTGTCGTTCGCGGGCTCGTGATTGTGGCGGATCTGGAGCTGGAGGAAATCGGTGCGAACGTTCTTGAAGAGATCGTCGTAGAGGTTTTCCTGCTCTGCCGGGTGGCCGTTCGCGCCGAGGCTGGTGACATGGGCCTCGTAGAAGATCGCGCCGCAGCCCATGCCCTGGAATTCCTGGCGGATGTCCTTTGGAGAGACGGAGATGACCGTCGGTTCTGCAAATACCATCGAGGCTCCAAGAAGCACCGATAGTAGGGTCGCGAAGAGCGGGCGATGAAGATTGAGGCTCATGTTGCTTGGGTTCCTGATCCTAAACGGAACGAGGTGGCCGCAACCATCGGGAAATTCGGGCAACTCGGACGCGCTCCATCTGCCCGCTCCGGACTGCCCTGAATTGCTGCCTCAAGGCTGGCTGGCCTTGCGACCGAAGAGTTTGTCGCCGCCTGCGGCGGATCTTGGAATAGTGACCGTGACCTGCTGTGTGCCTCCTGATTGAACGACCCGATGCAGGAGAATCAAAGCTTGATGCTTCTCAAAAGATCTCTGGCGGACGTTAGTATCCTGGCCCTGCCTCGATACTGGACGCCGGGAACCGCTACCTCACCAATGCGATCGCGAACCGTCTCGCGGACTGCATGGTGCGTCCGGGGCTGACCGCGCGTGAACTCGACGTGCTGCGTTTCCTCATGCGCGGCAAGAGCAACAAGGAAATGGCGGTGGCCATGTTCATTTCGGAAGAGACCGTGAAGACTCGGATGAAGACCCTGTTCCAGAAACTCGGAGTCCCTGATCGCACCTAGGCCGTGGCGGTGGCGCTGCAGCGGGGTCTGCTCAGGCTTTAGTTCCTGGAATGAGCCGTTTGATGATCGACCACACGATTCCTCCGATCACGTAGGCGCTTCCGCAGACGAGGGTGACGGGGACGTTTGCCTTGAGATTGAGGATGGCTCCCATCGTGGCTCCGGAGGCGAAGGCGAGGGAAAGCAGGAGTGGTGTGGTGATTTTCCACAGCTCGATCGGATGGCCACGAAGCCGCATGCCGAGGAGCTGCCCGAGATCGGTGAGCAGGCCGGTGATGTGGGTGGTGCGAAGAATTACCCCGCGATAACGCGTGGCGAGGGCGTTCTGCATGCCGCAGGCCCAGGCGGCGAGAAAGCAGGTGGCGAGCAGCGAGGATTCCGCGAGGTAGTGGCAAAGGATCAGCAGCAGGCCGATCGTGATCACCGAGCGACCGTAGGGTCGGCCCAGTTCAAGAGTTGGATGATGAATGAAAAAGCCCGACGTGGCCGCGCCGCCGACGAAGCCGATGAGCGAGAAACAGAGAACAGCTGCCTCAGCCGACCAGCGTCCACCGGCCCTCACGGTTTCCATCGTGATCCGCGAGAGGTCACCTGTTAGATGGCTGACGGAAACGCCGATCCGGATCATGAAGTCCGCGTTCACGGCCGAGGCGAGAAAGGCGAGCATGCATCCTCCAAGCAGCACCCAGCCCGGTCGAGCCTGGATGGTAGGTGGTTCTTGATTCACGGTGACACTACGGAAGTTGAACTCCGCCACGTCAAGCGTGACCAAAGGTCTGCCACAACACGGCGATTCCGGTCACGATGACCATGGCGGCAAATCCCTGGCGCAGCCTGGCGACCGGCAGACGGGAGGCAATCTTCTGGCCGGCGAGCACCCCAGCGGATGCGATCGCGGCGAAAGTCAGCGCGAGCGTCCAGCGGATCGGTGCGGACCCGGCGTGGGCGGCGAAGCCGGCGGCCGAGTTGAACGCGATGATCGCGAGGGAGGTGCCCGTGGCGACGCCTTGCGGGAGCCTTCCAAATTTCATCAGGGCCGGAACGAGAAGGAATCCACCACCGACGCCGATGAACCCTGTTAGAATGCCGACACCCGTTCCTGCGAGGAGGCATCGGGAAGGACGGCAGTCAGCGCATGCATCGGACTCGACCTTTGAGCCACGAAGCATTTGGACGGCAACCAGCAGCATGATCCCGGCCAAGATCGTCATCAGGACGGTCGGGGAGACGAGGTGGGTGAGTCTGGATCCTCCGAGTGCCCCGAGCATGCCGCTGAGCGCGAAAAGCAGGACCGCCTTCAGATGCACCTCCTTTTTCCAAAGCCGCTGCATGGCCCCGACCGCTGCGGCCGAACCGACAACGAAGAGGCTGAGTCCGACGGCTTCTGCAGGCGGCACCTTGGCGAGATAAACCAGCACCGGCAGCGTGAGGATGCTGCCGCCGGCTCCTGTCAGGCCAAGCGAGAGACCGATCGCGATGGCCCCGATCAACGCCGATGGAGGGATATCGATCACGATCTGGGTGCGAGCAACTCGTGTGGGATTGCCGAGGAAGCTCCGTCCACGAGAATGGTCTCGAAGCCCTGGCTTTCCAGGAAGGAAACGGCCATCGAGGCACGGAGACCAGAGCCGCAATGAACCAGTTGCAGCTTGCTTCGATCCAGTTCACCGAGGCGTGCGGCAAGGCGGGTGTAGGCGATGTTTTTCGCGCCATCGACATGCGAAGCGACGAACTCCGAGCTGCTTCGTACATCAAGCACCGCAGCATTCGGATGGCTGGCCAGGACATCGCCGAGTCCGGAGGTTTTCGCCTGGAGTGTTTGGGAGGTTCCCGCCGAGTTCTTTGCGAGGACCCAGCCGTCGATCCGGTCGAGTCCGATACGGATCAACTGGCGGACCGCGGGTTCCACCTGGGCTTCATTTTCCACGACGAGGAGCAGATGATGTTCGGGTGTGAGATACGATCCAGCGGCGAGCGGAAGCTTTCCTCCGGCAAGTGGAGCGAAGATGGCCCCCTTCAGATGACCCGCCACGAAAGCGGAGCGATCACTGCGGAGATCGATGGCGTGGTGCAGTGGCTGATGAAGCCATGTTTCCACCGATGAGGCGGAGAATTCGGTGGGCTTGGGAAGTCTTCCTTCCGGGAGCAGGTCCGGCCCAAGACGGTTGTCGCGCTTCATCCGGGCGAAGTAGAGCGGTGGCTCCGGTTGGCCGGCGAGAATCTCGGCAACGAAGGGATCTTCAGGGCCGTTGAGCGCCTGGTGCAGGGCCGGATTGAAACGTCGCTCGTAGCCAAGCACGCTGGTGGGCACCGCCCCGAGGGCCTTGCCGCAGGCGCTTCCCGCGCCGTGGGCGGGGAGGATCTGGAGGTGATCGGAGAGCGAGCGGGTGGCCTGGAGGCTCTGATAAAGCTGCCGGGCGCTGGGTTCCATGACCCCCGCTTGACCGGCGGCGCTCTCTAACAGATCGGGTCGTCCCACATCGCCGACGAACAGGAAATCTCCGCTGAGCAGGGCGATCGGTTCATCTGCGCCGCCGCCGATGTCGGTGACGAGAAAGCTGAGATGCTCCGGTGTGTGTCCGGCAGTCAGCAGGGCCTTCAGTTCGATGTTTCCTACGCGGAAGGTGTCGCCGTCATGCAGGAAGCGAGCACTGGGATTTCCCTTCGCCCACTCGAACTGCCAGTCGGTCCCGCCTTCTGCGGAAAGGTAGGCGATGGCTCCATGCCGCTCGACCAGCTCGCGTGCTCCGCTGAGGTAGTCGGCATGGATGTGGGTTTCCGCGACGGCGACGATGCGGAAGGAATTTTCGGCGGCGAGTGCGATGTAGCGGTCAATGTCGCGTTCGGGGTCGACGACGATGGCCTCGCCGCTGCGCTGGCAGCCGATCAGGTAGGCATTTTGCGCGAGGGCGGAATCGGTGATCTGGCGGAGGAACATGGCGATGAAATTGAAGGGTTTGGAAGTGAAGTTCAGACTGAGCAGCTGGTGGATCCGCTGCGTTGATTCCATGGAGCCTTGGCGAGGATCATGGCCATGCCGCACCAGTCGGTGATGCCGGCGAAGGTGAGGCCCGCGCCGACGAAGGCGCTGAGGCCATAGAAGGCGGGGTGGACCCAGGTGCCGAGGACGACGCCGGAAAGCACCAGCAAGCCGGCCGCGATCCGGACCTGTCTTTCGAGGGAAACGGCCTTGCGACCGCGAACAACCGGCAGTCCGGCCTGTTCCCAGGCGAGGACTCCTCCTTCGAGAATGGTGAGGTCTTCACATCCGGCGGCGCTGAGTTTCTGACAGGCTTGCTCGGCGCGCTTGCCTGAGCGGCAGACCAACACGCAGGGACCGGCTGCCTTGACCGAAGTAGCGTCCAATCGATCGAGAGGCATCAGGTGCGAGCCCTCGATGTGGATCTCATCGTGTTCGGCGGGTGTGCGGACATCGACCAGGCGGAACGACTTCCCATGCTGGAGCTGATCGCTGAGGGATTTCGGAGAAATGGTGGTGCTCATGGAGGTTCTGGCTTACAAATAACCAAATAACCACATAGTTATACTTGCGCAAGGGGAAATTTCATGCTCCTTTCCTTTCATCCTTCCTGCCCCATGAAACTCGCTCCAGATGATCTTGAACGTGTCGCCTCCCTGTTCCGGGCTTTTTCCGAGCCGACCCGTCTGGCGATCATTCAGGAAATGAAGGATGGTGAGAAAAGCGTGTCCGAGATCGTGGGCGAGCTCACCACCACACAGGCCAACGTCTCGAAGCAGCTCCGGCTGCTTTATGAATCAGGAGTCCTGACGCGCCGCAAGGAAGGCACCAACGTGCTCTATGGCATTGGCGATCCGATCGTGTTCGAGCTCTGCCGTCTGGTTTGCGACAAGCTCAACCGCGATGTCGCCAAGCCAAAGCGGCTGAAGTTCTGAGTCGAGCTCACTTCGCTTTCCGGAATCCGATCTCGCCGGTGGAGTCGGCGCCTTCATGGCTGTCGGCTAAGGCGCGCAGGGTCACCTTGCTGCCTTTCGGAACGGCGCTTCCCACGACGAGCTTGTAGAACGCTTCTTTGGGATTCGTGCCGGTGAAGCCACGATGGGCGTCGGTGGCGATGACCTTGCCGTCGGCCACGAGCTCGATGCGATCAAACCACAGGCCGAAAGCTCCGCCTTGATATCCGGGAGTGGCTTCATAGGTGCCGGGCTGGAGATCAAGGCCGACTTGTCCCTCGAGCACGAGGTCTTTCCGGCCCGGTGAAATGGTCTCCTTCGACCAGGAGATCGGCGCGCCGGCTTCGAGCTTGCGGTAGTTCACCTTCATCACGTCGAGCCGCTCGACGTGCCTGATCAGGCGCTGCTGGAAGCTCTTGAAATCCTTGCGCTCCGCCGGGGTCCAGAGTGCTTCGGCGAGCGCGGCGGCCCGCGGGAAGGCCTGATACTCGACGTGTTCGGGCTTTGGCATCAGTTCGGTCCAGAGCTGGGCCTGCGCGCCCCAGATATTGCCTCGCTTGTCGGCAGCGACGTTCTTCAGATCGCAGTTGAACTGATAGACCGCACGAAGCGTGAAGGGGCTTTTGTAGAGTGCCTGATTGTCGGTGGGATCGGTGGTTTGATAGGAATCGAAATACAGCGGGCCGACCGGGCAGAGGATGACCGGGTGACCGGAGTTTGCGACCTTGGCGGCGGTGTCCATCGAAAGCCACGGCATCACGACCGCGCCTTCGGGCAGGAAGCCATGGGTGATTTCCTCCCAACCGACCGCGACCTTGCCATTCTTCGCAACGTGCGCGGCCATCTGTCCGAACAACCACGATTGAAGCTCGTCCTCGGATTTCAGGCCGAGTTCCTTGATCCGCTTCTGCACGAAGGCGCTTTCCTTCCACTGGCCTTTCGGGGCTTCGTCGCCGCCGAAGTGGATCCACTTTCCGGGAAACAGCGCCATCGTTTCGTCGAGGATGTCCTTGAGGAAGTTGATCGACTTCTCATCGACGTTGATGAGGTCGGGCGAGTGGTTGGATTTCACTACGGGCACTTTCCCGGTGGTGGAGAATTGCGGGTAAGCGGTGAGCATCGCCATCGCGTGGGCGGGAAACTCGATCTCCGGCATGATCTTGATGTGGAGCTTCGAGGCGTGGGCGACGATCTCACGCACGTCGTCCTGGGTGTAAAAGCCGCCGCCGTGGAAACTGCCGTATTTGAAGCCAGCCTTGATCGAGTGATCGGTGGGATCCTCGCCGGGATACCAAGCGGGCTGGTCCTGGCCGACTTGGGTGAGCTTGGGGTATTTCTTGATCTCGAGCCGCCAGCCCTCGGAGTCCACAAGGTGCCAGTGCAGGCGGTTCAGTTTGTGGATCGCCATCAGGTCGAGGAGCTTCAGGACGAACTCCTTGGGCATGAAATGGCGGGCGGAGTCGAGATGCAGGCCGCGCCATGGGAGGGAGGGGGAGTCCTCGATGGAAACGGCGGGGATTTCCAATACCGACTGTTTCGGAGAGACGTTGCCA
>JANOBS010000409.1:0-6350 GCA_031411755.1 Luteolibacter sp.
AGGTGGGCAGCCGGGCGCTAAGCATGGCATTTCTAATGTCCTCACTGGCTTTTCAGGAGGGCAGCCAGCAAAAGGTCAGTATCGCAGATTGTTCGCGGGTGATGGTCGTCTTGAACAAGGTGGATTTCACCGGCGCTCATGCAGGGTTGATGGAGATGCTAAGAGCCAGGCATGCCCTGCTGATCGGAAGCACCGAGGATTTTCTGAAACACCTCGCCGCTTGGGATGAGTCGGTGCGGAATAGCTCCAATTTGAATATGCAACAGTATGCATATGGTTACAGCTACGGTCACGGCGGTCCGCCGCTGGACGCCTTTGAGTCCTGGCGGAAAAAGGCCGGCGACCCGGCGGCAGAGGCCTTGATTGAGAAGATTTCTTCGCCTCTATTGCGCTGCCAACTGACGCCGGAATCGAAGCCCGGTCAGCGTCTCGCCCGGGTGAAACGTGAGGTGGCTTCTCTGCCAAAGGACGCGCCGGTGGAGACACGACGCGGGCTTGTTCGCTTGAATTGGTCGCTCCTCCCGAGGAAGTATCAGAATGGTGATGGAGAACAAATTCTGGCCATCAATGACGACCTGCGAAAGCAGCTCGAAGCCGTCGTGGCGGATGAGTCTGATCCCCGACTGGCTTTCGAGGCATTCATTCAACTGCAGGAATATCGCCGAAGCAGTGGTGCTGCTCCCAAGACAGACAACCTGAAACTCAAGGAACTCGCCGCCAGATTGGCTGCTTCACCAGATCCTGCGGACCAACTCTACGCCGCCCAATACACCGGAACCCACGGCCTTCGTCCGCAGCGGAATACTCCCGTGGCGACCCGCTGGGGAGGAAACTCCAGCTTTTCCGGCGGCAACAGCTACGGCAGTAGCCGCTCGATGCTGCCCGCCATTCTGACGATGGAAGATCGGGAGCAGGCACTGCGCGAAGCGACAAAGCTCTTGGAAAGCTCCGCTCGCGCTTTTGCCGGGCGACCGGATTATCTTCGTGAGATCATTGAATCGCTGGCCAAGTCGGAGCTACTGGAACCAGCGCTGGCGCGCATTTCCCTGCCTCCTGAAGCCGGGCTCGGGCGACGCGTGGCGATGCTCACCTTGATGGATGCGTGCTCAAAGAAAGACCGCGCCCGCAGTCTGTTGGAGGAGATCGCGAAGTCCCGAACCTGGGAAACTCGCTGGACCGTGGACCTCGCCCTGCGCTCGTCGGACGATGCGGAAATGCGCCGTCTGTTAGACAGCGTCGCTGAACGAGAGGACTTCGATCGTGTCGTTGGCGGACTGATCGCGCCAGACAATCGTGAAGACGCAAAGGTCATACTCGCGCAACTTTTACGCATGGCGGACTGGGCACCTCTGGCGAAGGGCCGACGCGGCTGGACGGGAAAGGCGCTGTTCATATTGGCGATGGGCGGTGGAGGTTTGCAGGCCGTGACGATGAAGAACACTGATCAACTCGAATGCTACCGCCGCTATTTGAGGCTGGCACTCGAAGATCGCAGGCTTGCAGAGAGCGCCTTCCGCGTAATGAACGCCACGAGTGGCATCGAGACCCCGGAAACGCTTGCCGACGCGGCGCGGCGGGTGCTTTTGTCTGGTGCCTTCATATTGAACGAGTCGCTGATGGCCGTGCCCGGCGGGAATGGGAACATGCAACTCGCCTCGCTGGAGCACCTCATCCAGATGGCAGCCCAGAAAGGCGACGAAGTGGCCTTCCCGGCGGAGTTCCGTGAGCAACTGAAAACGGTCGATCCCGAATCCGCGGCCTGGCTTGGCAAACTGCTGTCCGCGAAATCCGTGTCGGACTTGCCCGACATTTCCAACGACAAGGCGAGATCGTCTGGCTGGGTTCCGCTGGCCCGCCATGAGGCCGCGATGTTGCGGGCGGTGTCCCTACCAGGTCGAGACGTCTGGTTGATCGGAGTTTTTCGCGAAAACAAATACCAGTCCCTCTCCGGAAATCTTGCCCATGTCATCCGTGCGAGCCTGATGGACGCTCAGAAAAAAAGGGCACTTCCTGAGCGCTTGTTCGCCTTGCTGGAAGCTTCCGCCGGGCCGCGCAAGGACTGGATGAAAAAAGTTCAGCCAAACCAAACCTCTACGCAGATCAACCTGCTTCAACAGTCTGCCGTGCTGATCCTGGACGCCGCAGCAGAAGCCGATCCTGCCACGTTGTTGGCCGTGCTGGATCATTTCCGCGACGCGCGGGTGTCGATCGGCAGTCCAGATTCCATCATTTCAAAGGTGAGCGCGTCCTGGAAAACACAGAACCGGCAGCAGGCCATGACGAGCCTTACTGAACTGTTGGGAAAGAATCGCGAGGCTCCCTTTACGTTCGGCGTCTGGCAGTGGCAGAGCAACTACGGCGGCAAGACCACATTTCAATGGTGCCTGCCGCAACTGTTCCGGAATCTCCGCTTTGAAACGTCCAGCGAGATGGTGAAGAAGGTGAAGGCGGATTCAAATGCTGGATTTCTCGAACTCCTTCAGGCTTCGAACTATTCCGGGGAGGTGATCCTGCGGCGTCGCACCCTGGTGAAAGCCGCACCGGATCTGTTGAAGCTGCCCGTGGAAATCCGCAATGCGGTGATCGATCAACTGACCGCAAACATGGCCGATGAGGACACCAGCGGCCTGCCCGCCATCGTCAGCGCCCGCATCAGCGAAAACTCGGCGGCCCAGCGAAAACAACGTATCACCCAGGCGCGCAATACCCTCGAAAGTATGAAGTCCGGCTCCTACGGGTTCACTAATCAAAGCCAGCGATATGGGGTAGTTCTTGCTCAGGTGCTCGGAGACGACGACGCGCTGACGGCGGAGATTCTCGCCGCCTGGCGACCCTTGGTGGAGGCGGACAAGAGCGGAAAGGAGATTGCAGCTTTCATCGAAGGTCTGCTTTCAAATGGTCTTACAAATCTCAGGAGCACCCTCGCCACACTGCGTCTGCTGGATCCGCTGTTGAAAGACTCAATACCTGCGCCGAGGGGTCCCAACTCGGGCGATCCTTTGGGAAACCTTTGGAGTCGATTAACGCCTGAAAACAAAGTGGATCCCGCACTCTGGAAGCAGATCGCCGCGCTTTCGCCGAAGCTCCAGTCACGCATCTGGCTGGCGTCCATCCGATACACGGGTGAAAACCTCGAACTCACTGCTGACCCCAAGCTCGTGGCAACTCTCCGTGACTCGGCTAAAGGTGGAGAGGTCACACGCATGTCGCTGGAATGGCTGATGGAATCCCCACGCGTGCGGCGCGACAGCCAGACCCGAATCGATGGCAACAAGCTGCTCGCTTTCGCCAACGCACTCAAGAGCGCGGGCGCGACTCCCGGTGATCTCTCGATGTTGCTTTCAGTGAACTACAGTCTGCTCTCACGCATGGAAAACCCTGGCAGCCTGATGGCGGCAACTCCGGGATTGCTCGCAGGGAACAAGGCACTCCCCGCCGAACTGAGCGGTCAATTATTGCAAGGTGTTCAGCAGTTGTGGCAGCGGGTTCTCTATGACATCAGGAATAACGGTTCCGTGGTTTCGGGCTCCGCACTGCCCGCTTCCGACTATCCGGTGGAAACGGCGGCCTTGCTGAAATTCGTCTTCAGCGGAGGAATCGACATTTCGAAGGGTTACTTCGACCGGAGCAACATGACCCAGATGGTGCTGTGCCTGAACGACCCGGACTTGCTCGGGCTCTGGATCAAGGTCGGCGGGAAATCACTCGCCGGTGATCTCGTGCTGATCGCCGCGTTGCTCGAAAAAGATCGCGTGGCCGAAGCAATCGCTCTCGCCCCGGTGGCGGGTCAGGAGATGGGTTCCAGCAGGTTGCGCTATTACACCAAACCTCTCGAATCACTCGTCGCGAAGCTCCGCACCGATCCCTCCCCACTTGCCTTCAAGCTGGTTGTCCGTTTCTCCGTGCTGCCCGATGCCCAAGGGGAGGACGCTACATCCGAAAAATGGGAGGACCGAAAGGCTCGGCTCATTGGCGAGTTCGAGCGTATCCGCGGTGGCCTGCCTTTGATTGACCGTGCCGACCTCTGCCTGCTGCTCAGACTGAATCAGGTGACCGGGCGGAACATCCCGGCGCTTGATGAATTCGTCAGTGACCAGGCGGCGAGGGAGTTCAAAAAGCTTTTAATGAGCAGCAACAGCGAAAGAATATCCGACCTCGCCAATCTCTTCGTTCCGGCCATCTGCTCGCGCGTGCATGCCGGAGATTTTTCGAGTCTCGACCGTCTCACCGCCATCATCAGTGCGGTTCCTGCCGTACGGCGCAATGAAAGCTCAGTCGTGTTCTCAGTCGAAGCCTGCCTGGTCAGCTGCATTGCCCGTCTCGACGCCAAACTCCCTCCCGCCGCACTGGAAAGCATCCTTGCCTATTCCAAGGCCCTCGGCTCCTCGAAGCAACCGTCTTTCCGAAGCATGGCTTCGCAACTCGTTCACCTCGTCTCCACTGATGCTACCTCGCTCGAGTCCGGCCTGAAACGCTGTAGCCTGGAAGGCGTGAAACCCTCGCCTCTCCGTTACAATCCCTCCAGCGGCAGCAATGATCCGGCCGCCGTTGGGGCGTTGCTACGCTTGGCTCTGCTCCACCCTGTCGCTTCAGAATCGCTGATGAATTCGCTCGATCCGCCGCAGGGTTACCAGAACACGGCAGCGGTGTTTTTCCCGGTTCTCCGTGATCCGAAGCTACGAGCTCGCATTTCGCCCGCTGTTTTCCTCAAGTGGAATCGTTCCCTCATGCCGATGGAAGCGGAGGAAGTGGAATTACTCAAGCTCTACGCCACCGAGCGGCGCGCCGAGTTTGATGAACCCCAGCGCGGTGAACTCGACCGCAAGCTGGAACGGTGGGAAAAGATATCGGATCCACGTTACAAAGAGCAGATGCTCCATCAGCGGGAGGAAATGAAATTCCAGGAGCAACAACAGCGGATCCGCAGAATGCAAACAGACTGACCCGCTGGCGACTCACGCCTTCGTCTGGCCGTTGCCCCGGACGCGATACTGGTAGCTGGTCAGTTCACGCAGGCCCATCGGTCCTCGGGCGTGGAGCTTGTCGGTGGAAATGCCGATCTCCGCGCCGAAGCCGAACTCGCCGCCGTCGGCGAAACGCGTCGAGACGTTGTGGAAGACACAGGCGGAGTCCACTTCGCGGAGAAACTTTTCCGCAGCGGCAGCGTCGGTGGTGACGATGCAGTCGGTGTGGTGGGAGCCATACTCGTTGATGTGGGCGACGGCTTCCTCCTGAGAGGCGACAATTTTGATCGCGAGGATTAGATCGAGATACTCCGTGGACCAGTCTTCCTCGGTGGCGGGGACGATGTCTGTTAGAATGGCCTGCGATTTTTTACAGCCACGAAGCTCCACACCCTTTTCGCGCAAGGCTGCTGCGATGACCGGCAGGGCGGTGGCGGCGATGGATTCGTGGACGAGCAGGGTTTCCAGAGCATTGCAGACTCCCGGCTTCTGGGTCTTGGAATCGACTGCCAGCTTGGCGGCCATCGCGATGTCGGCTGCCTGATCGACGTAGAGGTGGCAGATGCCGTCGTAGTGCTTGATGACCGGCATGCGGGCCAGCGAGACGACGGTTTCGATCAGTCCCTTTCCGCCGCGTGGAATGATCAGGTCGAGCCACTTGTCCATGCCTGCGAGCACGGCGACGCTTTCACGATCGGTGAAAGGGATGAGCTGGATGGCATAGTCCGGCGCACCGGCGGAAGAGAGGGCCTCGGCGATGGCACGGTTCGAATGGATCGCCTCGCTGCCACCACGGAGGATGGTCGCGTTGCCGGTCTTGAAGCAAAGCACGGCGGCGTCGGCGGTGACGTTCGGACGGCTTTCGTAAATGATGCCGATGGTGCCGATGGGCACACGCACCTGCTCGATGCGGATGCCGTTCGGGCGGGTCCAGTCATCGAGGACCTGACCGACGGGATCGGGCAGGGTGGCGACCTGGTCGATGCCGGCGGCCATGGCCTCGACGCGCGCTTCATCGAGCTTCAGACGATCAAGCATCGCTCCAGAGAGGCCCTTGGCTTTACCCGCTTCGAGATCCAGTGCATTTGCTGCAAGCAGCTCAGGGACGCGTGCGCGGATGGCGGCGGCCATCGCCCGGAGAATGGCGTTCTTTTCGTCAGACGAGAGCTGCGACAAGCGGTGGGCTGCCGCGCGTGCCTGCTGGCCCATCTGGTGGATCGTCTTGGTGATGTCAGAGGACATGGGAACGTTGGTTCAGCCTTTGGCAATGAAGCGGGTTGAAAGCCCATTTCCAGCGACGATTTCCGCGAGTCGCTCTGGATGACGTCCGTGGGCGATGTGGGTTTCGATCCCGGCCTCGACCGCGAACTTGATTGCGGAAAGCTT
>JANOBS010000410.1:0-19623 GCA_031411755.1 Luteolibacter sp.
GATCCGGACCGTGCAAGGCAGAAGATCATCGTCGCAGGTTGCTTGTCACAGCGTTTTGCCAAAGACCTGCCCGGCATCATGCCGGAAGTGGATGCCTTCATCGGCCTCGACCAGATCACCAAGGTCGCGCCGATCATCGAAAATCTGTTAGGGAAAAAGAACGACGCGGAAGTCCAGAAAACGGAAGGTCCGTCAGCCACCGAGGATCCGCGCGATTTCGTCACGCTGAAGCCGAAATACGTCCCGGATTACTCGACGCCGCGCATGCGCCTGACGCCGGACCATTTCGCCTACGTCAAGATCGCCGAGGGCTGCAACCACACCTGCACCTTCTGCATCATCCCGCAGATCCGCGGCATGCACCGCTCCCGCACCCAGGACTCCGTCGTCCGCGAAGTCCAGGCGCTCGTCGCTTCGGGCGTGAAGGAAATCAACCTGATCTCCCAGGACACCACCTACTTCGGCATGGACCAGTGGGAAGGGAAACGCCCGACCCCGAACTCGCCCGTCGACTCCACCCGTGGCGAATCGCTTTCCACCCTGCTACGCGAGATCAACAAGATCGAAGGCGACTTCTGGGTCCGCCTGCTCTACACGCATCCGGCGCATTGGTCCGACGAACTCATCGCCACCATCGCCGAGTGCGACAAGGTTGCGAAGTACGTCGACATCCCGCTGCAGCACATTTCCGACCGCATGCTCACCGCCATGAAGCGCGTGACCAGCGGCGACTACATTCGCGACCTGCTCCGCCGCATGCGCGCGGGCATTCCCGGACTCGGCATTCGTACGACGTTCATCGTAGGTTTCCCCGGTGAGACCGAAGAGGATTTCACCGAGCTGCTGGAGTTCATTCGCGAGTTCCGCTTTGAGCGTGCCGGCGTCTTTTCCTACTCCAAGGAAGAAGGCACCCGCGCTTACAAGATGGACGGCCAGATCCATCACAAGACCCGCAAGAGCCGCTGGTCCCGCGCCATGTCGGAGCTCCAGAAGGTCGCCTCCGAAGTGAACCAGGAACAGGTCGGCAAGCGCGTCAAAGTCCTCGTCGAAGAACCCGGCGTCGCCCGCACCGAATGGGACGCCCCGGAAATCGATGGCACCGTGAAGGTCGACGAGTCGATTCCTGTCGGAAGCTTCGCCGACGTCACCATCAAGGACTGGCGCGGCTACGACCTCGTTGCGGCACGTTGACCGTTGCGGCCCTTTCCAAGGGCCAGACTATTCCAAAGATAGTCGATTTGCGGAAAACAGATCACGGCTTGGGCGGCCCCGGATTCTTCGCATGCCAGTCGCGCATGGCTTGGTTGTAGGCATCCGCTTCGGCACGAAGCGTCTTGGTGACTTTGCAACCGGCGACCGGCAGGATGCGATAGCCGGTCTGCGGGTCCTTGGTGTCCTCCGTGATCTGACGTGGCTCCCCGTATTCCAAAATGCGGAAGGTGCCGGCCTTGATGTCCGCCGCTGCGGTCTCCGCACCCATTTTCGCGGCTGCCGCGAGGGTCTGCGGGCTGTCGTCGGCGGGAAGTTGCGGGGATTTGAGAGGCGATGCCTCGGGCTTCTCTGGCCGGGCCGGGGCCGGGCTCTTCGCCTGATAGGTGGTGGCGATGAGAAGAAAGTCCGCGATGTCGGTATCCTTGTGGATGGCAACCCAGAAATTCGCCGGATCCAGATCGGTCTTGGGATCGTAGGCCACCGTGGTGACGATGCGCTTGCCATCGGGGATGGCTTCGATGCCGGTGATGACGGGGAGACCACCGATGCTGTGTTTGCGGAAATAGGTGCATTGATCTTTCTTGCCGTCGTGCATTTGCGTCCCCGCCATTTTTCCAATATCGAAATAGAGGGTGAAGCCGTCGCTCTTGCGGGTCAGTGTGCCGGCGAAGGAGTCCTTGGTGCCCGTGTGCTTGAAGACGAATTCATCGGATGCCGTGAACGTGCCGGAACCCACATCGTAGGTCCCGGCGAGCACGGAGAACCCGGACAGCAAAAAGAAGCACGACACGACGAGGGTCTTGATGAAGAGGCTTTTCATGGCGATGGATTTGATTCGATGGATGCAAGTCAGCGCGGGTCGATCACGCGGCCGAGGAAAAGACAGGCGCCGCTATTGGTGTGCTGGATGGCGAAGGCGAAGGGGCGGTCCACACGCACTTCGATGGGTTGCGAGGGGTTTCCCAGACCTTCTCCCTTCGTGGCGACCGCTGCGGTGGCGGCGGCGGCTTCCGTGCCGTTCTTATCCACGGTGATAAAGGCTTTGTGAAATACCGCGGAGAGGAAGAGGGAATCGTCCGCCATGCGCGAAAAGTCGGCGCTTTTGCCCTGCTGGTTGAAGGCGCTGGGCATTCCCATTTTCACGAGGTAATCGGTGAGGTTCGCAGTCGCAGGCTGGAGCTTGAATTTAGGAAACTGCAGCATGACGAGCTTCCGCTCCGCTTTGGCAAGTGACGCGAGCACCTCAGGAGTGAGTTGCTTTTCCAGATCAACGAGGTCGACGGCGGCGTCCGGGACGAGCAGCACGAACTGCAAGGCGGTGTCCCCGTTGGGTATCACGAAAGACTTCCGGGCATCATAAAGCTTTTTCCTCAGCTCGTAATGCTCGGGGGTTTCTTCATAGGGCACAGTGACTGCCACACCGCCGGGGATCTTCTGATAGCCCAGTTCGGAAACCGTCAGCAGGCCGGTGACTTTGGTCTTTTTGTGGTCATGAACCGCGAATTCGAAGTCCGGCGTCTCTGCGAATTTCTGATGCTTCGTCCACGGTGCTTTGAAATGGACGGCGTTGCACAGCACGAGCTGAGTGTCGGTCGTGAAGCCGTCCGTTGGAATGAGATCCTTGATGTGGTCTTGGGTTTGTTTTTCCACCCAACTGTTGATCTTCCGGCGCGAACCATCGGGATCGGTGGCAAAGGGCAGCGCTTCCAACGGAGCGCGGTAGGATTTCTCCAGCGTTTCGAGGAACGCTTGCTTGAAGGCTTTGCCCTGCTGACCGTAGAGGCGATTGGCGGTGAAGATTTCTCCGGCGTCGCTTTCCAAACTGGCGGAGAGCGAGGCGAAACCATCGTGCATCAGTTTTTCATCTGGTGGCAGGTGCAGGACTTTTCCCATTTCCGCCTTCGTCTGTCCGTCGGCTCCGGCGAAGGTCATGGCGAGCGTGGTCTCGATGGACCACGGCGAGGTGACGGTATTTCCACCCGCCTCCGCGAGCCGTTGGTGCAGCGCGAGGCCAAAGGCGTTGATACAATTTCCGATCGCTTGCGAGGCATAGGCACCTTGGTAAGAACCACTTCCTTCCAGTTTCAACGGGTCGGACGACTCGGCGGCCTCGATGAGGGGGACGAGGGTGGCGGTTGTGAAAATGATTTGGAGCAGGGTTTTCATGTGGGTAGCGATCGTCATTCGATTTTCAGGCCTTTTGGCTGTTCGACTGAAGTGGCAGCAAAACTGAACCTGAACTGCCAGCCTGCTTGCGGCGCGGGCTTGCCAGTCGCTCGAAGCACTTCTTCCGGCACGCCGATCCACTCACCCGTTTCATAGCCTTTGAAGATGCACCGCTCTTTTGCCGGCAACTCCACACCATTCATCCAAATCGGGACCGGCTGCTCCAACTTGTGACCGTTGATCGTGTCCACGCGTAAAGTCTGATTTCCAACCTTGCCAACTTCTTGACGGACGCCTTCAATCGTTAGATAGCTCCCGATGTTGTATCCAAGACTGCCGACCGGTGGCTCGACATTCTTGTATCCCGGTTTGAAAGGAGGGACATCATTCCGGCCGTTCTGCGGGTCTGGCTCTCCGGCCTTGGGATTCACATCCGCGCCAACGGAATCCCCCACTTTCAGCTCTCCTCTGGCATCGGCCAAACTTCGATTGCCGATCAAGCCACCTGCACTTTCCCCGTAAAACGTAACATAAGCCGAACTGCTTTTGACCGTTGGCAGGTCGGAAACAATTTGGATGAGAACTTGCTGGCGGGGGTCTTTGGCTGACAAATCGATCGAGACATGACCCTCTTCCGACTTCTTCACCTTGGTGATTTCGATTGGAGCCAACAACGGAATATAGCCGCCTGAACCTGGCCGCTCTTCTGGATTGGAGGAAGGACGGGTGAACTCAATCTTGTCCTTGGGCAGATTGGACAGATCCAGCTCAAAGGTGGCTCCGACATCGAGCCGACTGTAACCGGTAAAAGTTCCAATGGCCTGATTCAAGGCCCCAGTAAGGATGAGGCCTTTCACGAGCGCCAAATCCTCTGTGCTTGGCTTTTCCGAATCAGGGCTTTGCCTGGAAGATTCGGCAGCTCTGTTGCTGGGTTCTGCTGCCGCATGGACACCCATGGTGGCAATGAGACATACGGCGATCATGAGGTGTTGGAGTGATTTCATGGCTGTGGAAATCAGAACCTTACGGCTTGCCCTGTCGAAGCGCTGTAAAGTGCTGGTAAATTCGACGCCTTCACAAGGCTGGAGCGGTGCCCCGCACCTTGCTCGTCGAGATGAATTGGTGGTGTCATGGTCGGTTTTGAATTGGAAAATCCTCTGTCTTCCAGAGTTGCCACCTCACCTCGATGAAGCCCCCGGCACTACTATTTTCAGCATCTCATTCAGCTTGGTGGCGGTCGGCTCTTCGCATCGGGTGTAATGCTGAAACATGGTAATGGCTCCGCCCCAACTCGCGAAATCGATTTCCGCCACACCCACTTTGGAGATGTTCCAAGAATTTGATCCGCGTTCCTTATGCTTGAAAAGCAACATGGTTTGGAGGTTCGTCTCACTGAGATTCACCAGCTCCCAGGTTGAATCGGGCGCGAAATTCTTGATTCTTACCGGTGCAGTCAAAGGTCCCGTAATTTCCACTTCGTTCCACGTGTGATCCTCCCGCAGAACCAACAGCGTGTGGTTTTCCTCACCTTTGATGGGTTCATTTATCCGAACCCAAGTTCCGATGAGGCGCTTCTCATCGAGCGGGGGCGGCCATATATGGGGTTGCGGATTCTTCGCGTACCAGTCGCGCGTGGCTTGGTTGTAAGCGTTGGCTTCGGCGACAAAGGTTTTGGTGACGATGCACCCGCCGACGATCTGCACGCGATAGCCCGTGGCCTCGTCCACCAGCGGCTTGAGCGGGTAGGGCTTGCCGTAATAGAGAATCCGATAGACCCCGGCCTTGATATCGGCGGCTGCCGTTTCCGCTCCCTGCGCCTTGGCCGCCTCCACTTGCTCGGGCGTCGCATCATTGCCCGTTTCAGGACTGCGGATCGGGGATTTCTCTTTGGCCTCAGGTCGGGTGGCGGGCTCACCTTGCGCGATGACATCGCTACCCATCGCAATGACGAAATCCCCCTTTGCGGTGAGCTCTTTACCATAGGACAGGTAAAAGGTCGCTGCCTGGTCGGGTGCGAGGACGGCGTAGGTAGGGCAGCGGGAACCCGTTCCCCGCGGGGATGCCGCATAGAACACGGTCACCGTTTTCTCGGGCAACTCGTCTGCCTTCTTGAGGACTTGATCGACGCGGATTTCCGCGCTCATGAGATCCTCGCGGTCGTTGAGGGCCTTCAGCTTGGTGACCCGCAAGACTGTGCCACGGATGACCGCCGACCGCTGCTCGGCGCGTTCTTGCGGTGTCCAGAGAGGTTCATTCGCAAACACTGTGGTGGCGAAAAGCAATACCATGGTGAGGATGGTGGGGATGCGTGGCGTTTTCATGGGACGGCTTTCTGCGGTGGTCGGGTTTCGAGATGAGCAGGAATCGGATTTCTTCCAGTAAGACACGTGAGACCCGGGTTCTTTGGAGTTTTTCGGAGAATTCCTAATGGCGTGTCAGCGGTCTTGGGTCTGGTCCGGTTTGCTTTTTGCGGCTGCAGTTTGGATGGCGGTCGTTATCGCCGCGGCCAGCCTGTCCGCCTCTTCCTTGCTGAGATTTCCCGAGATGACCATCAGCGGTTCAATGCTCCAATCATTCATGGTGGCCGCACTGATGGTCTTTTCGGCATACAATCCGCCATCGAGAACGACACCGAGTTTCCTCCCGTCGTATTTGGAGATGAGCTCGGCAAACTTCCTCCCACCGGCATCATTGAACACCAACTTGATGCTGCCACTCGATTCATCGCCCATCGCGGATGCACTTCGGACATGGGATTCATCCATCAAAACATCACGGCTGACGCGCAGCGATGGGCCTTCATTCGTTAGATTGAGCAGTTCCGAGTTGACGTTCACGTCATCGGTAATCAATCGGAGCTGGAGACGGGGAAAGAGTTTTGTCTTGCTGTCCGCGTTGCGTTTTTCCAATTGAAGAATGAGTTCCCTGACCCGTGCGGTCTGCACGTCCATTTGCGAGAGATTGACGTGTTTCAACCACCATTCGTTGAGGAGCGCGAGCACCCGCTTCTCGGTGTTGCCGCTCACGGCGGTCAGCAGAGCGTTCGGGTCATCGGGCGTTTTTGCGCCAACGAACAGACGGTTGTAGCGGGGCGACGATGGTCCACCATCATCGCTGCGGTCCAAAACGAATTCCAAAGTGAGCGACTGCGCGTCCTTGAATACACATCCCAGCGAGCCGCCGTCCTCGTCTTTGTCGGGGTTCGCCTCGACGGTGTAGGCATTGGCCTCGACGAGTTCGAGCGGGCCGCGTATCGCCTCGACCAGCTTTGCAGCTTTGGCTTCGGCAATGGCAGCATCTTGTGCAACTTTGGCAGCGGCTGATTCCTTTTCGACCGCCAGGTCTTTTGCCAGTTTTTCCCGCGCTTCCACCGACAAAGCCAGATCCTGCTGCATCTTCGCCAACCGCTGTTCGAGTTCCTTTTCGCGTCCGGCAGGCGCGGGCGAGGGAATGGCGGACGAACCTTGGCCAGGTGGAGACAACGGTGGCGGAGAATCGCCATTGCGCTTCGCCAATGTGTCCATGACGTCGATGACATGCATCTGCCTCAACTCAGTCTCCGAGAGTCCGAGGCCGGGCTTGCGCGACCGCAATTCATTCGCGGTCTTCTCTGGAACGTGCTCCTTCACCCATTGCTGAAGGAGGGACAGCACCAGCTTCTCGGCTTTCCCGCCGCTGGCCGAGAGGGATGCGTCGTCTTTGTACATGGAACCCACATACAGACGATCATGGGTGCCCTTCGGGTAATCAGCCGCATCCGCGCGGTTCAAAACGAATTCCAAGTTGTGTGACTGCGAGTCCTTGAACACATAACCAAGCGACCCTCCATCGGCCAGTCCGGCAGCCTCGACAAGTTCCAGCGGCGCGCGAAAGCTCTCCACATATTTCTGTCCTTTCAACTCGGAAGCTTCGGCGATTTCCCTGGCAACCGGAGTCGACGGAGGTGGGGAAAGCTGTTGGACCAGAGCGCGGATTCTGATGATTTCAGACTCAAGGTCGTGGAGTTTGATCTTGATCGGCCTTTCCTGAGCCTCGCGCTCCGCCGCAGACAAATCCGATTTCGCTGTTAGCTCGGCCATTTCCCTCAGGGCCTGCTCCTGATCCCTGAGTGCCTGCGCCCACCTCTGCTGCACGTCTTGAAGCTGGTTGGTATTGAAAACTATCTCCGTGGGCGGTCCATCGGAAGTGAGCTTCAGATTCCCCGGCTGCTCGACGGAGGTGGCGATGAAATGGAAATGAAACTGCCATTTGGCCTGCGGTTGCGGAGCACCGGTGGCGCGCAGCACCTCGTCGGGTGTCCCGATCATGCTGCCGGTTTCGTATCCTTTGAGGACGCAGCGTTCGCCCTTCGGCAATTCGACATTCTCGATCCAAATGCCAATCGGCTTGTCCAGCGTGTTGCCGCCGATCGTGTCCACCAGCAGGGTGTGAGTCCCGACCTTGCCCTCTTCCGCCCTGACGCCACCGATGGTCAGGTAGGTGCCCAACTTGTAGCCGAGAGTGCCGACTCTGTTATTATCCGCAGGCGATCGCGGATTTGAGCCGGTGTCCGGAGGCGATGCATCGTTTTCGCCCCGTAACAGCTTGTAGCGGATTTTCACCCCGCTGTTGTCGGCCATCCGGCCGAAGTTCTGGAGCACTCCTATGCCACCCTCACGCGTCTGGAAGGCGAAGGTCGCGGGCGGCGGCATGGCCGAACGGATGACGTCCTCCGGCGATGGAGCGGTTCTCACGAAACCAAGCGCGGAAGTCAGCCTCTCCGGCGTGATGGTGTCCCAGTCCTCGTTGGGTAGTTGTTTCAACTTCACATCCAGCACCCAGACATACTCACCAACGAAGGCATCCAGACCGCGTTCCCTCAGCTTTGCCTGAACTGCGGCTTTATCCTTTTCTGAATTGTCCGTTCTCACGTCCGGCTGGGGCATCGCAGCCAGATTGCCGGTATCGAGATCAATCGCCTCTTTCACCACGCGCTCGATGACCGGGCCGAACGTTGCAGCCGTCGGCATCTTGGCGACCCCGGGGCCATCCAGTTTCAGCAAGTCCATCATCGCCGCCTTGAACCCGGCATCCAGTTCCGCTGCGTAACTGAAGAACACAAGCGCGCCTTTGCCCGTCTGCGGATCAATCACCTTGTTGGCGAATGTCTCTCCGTAAGGTTCTTTCAAAATCTGCGGCGTCGCCAGTGCATCAAGCGTCTCCACACTCGTGCACCGAATGGAGAGCATGAAGCCCTTCGCGTCCGGCCCGGTTTTTTCTCCCATTGTATGTCCAATCGAGGCAAACTCATACTCGCGCGTGTCGTGCTGGATCTTGAAATTTTTTTCCGTATCCACTGTGACAACCGCATCCGGGAAATGCTTGGAGATGAGTTTCCGAGCCTCCGTCTTGACAGACTCGAAGGTCCACGCGGCGTTCAACACCGGCTGGCCGGTTTGATGAATCATTCTGTAGCGGATTTTCACGCCCGCTGGTTTTTCACTGACACCGATGATTTGCACCATTCCCATGCGGCGGGTGCGGGTATTCAGCAGCAGGAAGGTGGCGGGAAACCTTCCCTCGGTCTCAAGAATCGAGTCGCCCCAGACGGGTGAACGTTCCGAGTCTTTTTCCTCGATGGTTTTGGTCAACGCCTCTGGCGTCATCTGCTCCCATGCGTTGTCAGCGGCAGGAACAGCCAGCGTCTGGGGACAAAGCAAGCCGCACCGGGGACCACCCACAACTGTTCCGTCATTCGGTTTGATATAAGCCATGGCATCCACATGGACCGAACGCGCCCAAGCCGAAGGATCGCGATCCCAAGGCACATCCGGCCCATCCGGCAGCACGCCCCATTTTGTCAGGGTAACGGAGTCGGGAATGGACACGAGTTCGCCGGAATCAAAACGCAGCGCGGCTTTATCGCGGGTGGCCAGCGGGTCATTCACCACGCGCTCCATCACCGGGTCGAAGATTAGGTAATGCGGTGCTTTGTTCTTCTGCGAAACTTCGGGCGACGGCTGCTCATCCATCTCGCGGAGGATCATGTCAACTGCGGTGGCCGCTTCGCCTTCGACCGCCGAACGCAATGATTTGGCCGCTTGCAATGCCGCGCCTTGTTTCAGGCTCAAATCCTCGTGGAAAGTGTAGTGATTGGAATCCCGGGGACTTTCCGGGCAGAAGACACTCAACAGGTATCCCGGCTGGTTTCCCGCCTGGATGGGCATCTCCGACGATTGCGGGGGAAGCGGGCCTCCGCTGGCGCGGTCGAAGTAGCCGTCCGCCGCCAAGTGCAGCAGGAGTTTCTTCATCTGCTCATCCGAAATGAGCGGGCTGATGTAAAAATTCGGCTCTGACTCCCTCTTCGTGCGAATCGCCAGACTGTGGCCGATGGATTCCTGAGGATAATGTTCCAGCGCTATGGTCAGTTTCCCGATGTTAGGCAGCAACGCATCCACGGTCCTCTGCGTCTTCTCGCTGAAGTCAGTGTTTTGCGGTGCGGGCGTGGCATCAGCTGGCTGCGCCGTCGCGCTGTTGTCGAAGGCCAGCAACTTCAGCATCGCCGCCTTGAACTCGGAGTTCAAACCCGATCCAAAATCCAAATAGGCCACCACGCCCAGCCCGGTCTTGGGATCGATTGCCAGATTGCCGTAGGTTTTCCAATAAGGCCGATCGAAGAATTGCGGCAGCTCGGCCTGCCCGATTTCATTCTGTCGGCGCACCGAGAGGATGAATCCATTCGGTGAAGGCCCGATCTGTTTCTGAGCGTCTTTCGCGATCTCACCGGTCTTGGAACCACCGTGAATCTCATACTCCCGCGTCGCGAAGGTTGCCTTGAATTCTTCCGCGTCACTCGTGATGACCGCATCCGGGAAATGCTTCGCGATGAGCTTGTGGGCGGCGTCCGTCACGGACTCGAAGGTCGGGGTGGTGGATTTCGGATCCGAACTAAAGGCATTCGCTTGAGCACTGAAGGTGGTGCCCACTTGAGCTTGGTCGCTTTTCTTCCAATGATTGAGCAGCGTCTGCATGCCGAAACCACAAAGCACCATTATCCCGACGCCGACGACAAGGGCCACAGGGTTTGTCCGACGTGGTGCGCTTGAAGCATCGGGCGGTGATGAACCGGTTCCTCCGTCGGAGCCGCCTTTAAGGGCTCCCCGCCGATCTATCAGAAAATACCCCAGCCAAAGCGCCGGATAGAGCAGAAGCATCCAAGCCATCGTCCATGGAGACACCATGGGCGATCCGGGCAAATGAGAGGTGTGGGCCTTCAGTCCAAGAGCATCCGCCACACAGAGAAAAGCGAGCGTTGAAACGAAACCCGAGGCCAACAAAACCATGTATCCCCAGCGTGCCGGCTGGCGGCCCCGGAAATTCCAGACCACAAGAGCCGCAACCATGACGGCGAGCGTGGTCAGGTAACTCAATCCGACTCCCGCGCCGCTCCAGTCCGACATGATGGCGGTCATCGGCATCCAACTGCCGATGCCGATTGCCGAGCCAATCAGTGCGCCCGCACTCCAACTCGATATTCGACCAGAAGGTTCGGCACTGCTTCGGATTTCGGCGTCATTTGAAACCGCGACTCCACCCTGCGTCCGGGTTTTTGATCTGTCCTGATAGAGCGTCGCGGCCCGTGATGCCACCGCCTCCTCCACTTGTGTGCGGAATTCCACTGCGGTCTGAAAACGAAGCTCCGGTGTCTTTTCCAGCGCACGCAGGACGATCTCATCCAGCCGCACGTCGATCTGGACCTTCTTTGAAGGCGCGACGAGGTCCTTGTTGGGACGCTCGCCGGTGAGCATCTCATAGAGCACCGCGCCTAGCGCGTAGATGTCCGCACGGCTGTCGACTTCCGCAGAGGCTCCGCTTTGCTCCGGGGCCATGTAGGGCGGCGTGCCTGCGGAGTCGCCATCGGTTCCCAGCAATGCGGCGATGCCGAAGTCGGCGATCTTGATGCGGCCTTCGCGATCCAACAGCAGATTCTCCGGCTTGATGTCGCGGTGGACGATGCCCTTGTCATGGGCGTATTGCAGCGCATCGCAGATCGGCGGAACAATGGCGAGGGCCTGCTCGGGTGGGAGCGTTCCTTCGTGGAGCACATCGCGGAGATTCACTCCATCCACGTATTCCATTACAATGTAGTAGAGCCCGTTGGTCTCACCAAAATCATGTACGGTCACGATGTTCGGGTGGTTCATCTGGGCGAGGGTCTTAGCCTCTTTTTCAAAGCGCTTGGCGAACCCTGGATCGCCGTGCCACTCGCCGGCTAGCACCTTGATCGCCACGATGCGGTCGAGCGTTTTCTGCCGCGCCCTGTAAACGACGCCCATGCCGCCGCGTCCGAGGCACTCGAGGACCTCGAACTGCGGAAACAGCTCGCGCATTTCTTCAGGTGAAAGCGGCGCTGCCATCTGCGGAGCCTCTTCCTCGGGCATCGTCCGGGTTTCGAAATTCAGCGCCATGAGGCAGCGCGGACAAAGGCCTCCCGCCGTTTCCGTCAGCATTTCCGCTCCGCATCTGCCGCATGTCTTCGTCTGGCTCATGTCATGGGATTCAGGAAAACATCCTCCTTGTTACATCAGCGCGGCCATCAGGGCACGCATTTCATCGTCGACCTCGGATTCGTCCGCCAGGGTGCGGGCCACTTCCTCCCGGATGACCGCGCGGTAGCGCTTGCGCAGACGGTGCACGGCCACCCGAGCCGCGCCCTCGTTGGTGCCCATGGCTACAGCCAGCTCGGCGTAGCGGGTTTCACCCCGTCCGGCCGTCAAACATTGCTTGAGCAGGTTGAAGTGGCTGCCCACGTGTTCATTCTCCAACCGGGACATCGCCTGATCCAGCAAGGCCAGCGCCCAACGGCGGTCAAACAACGCGTCCGGGGAAAGCTCATGCAGCCGGTCAAGATTTCCGATCCGCTCGGCATGCTCGGCATCCAAGGGAACCACTTCAGCAAATCCACCCCGCTTCGCGCTGTGCTCGCGGTGCCATTCATTGACCATGTGGCGTTTCAAGGCGGTCACCAAAAAAGTGCGGAAGCGGCCCTTCTCCTGATTCGCTGCTCCAAGCCAGCCCTTCTCCAGCAGCTTCGCGAAAAAGCCCTGCGTCAGGTCTTTCGCAGTCTCCGGGTCATTTCCAACCCGCCGCGCCACCGCATAGACCGGATGCCAGTACTGCCTGCAGAGCGCCTCCAGCGATGGCTCGGCTTCCGCCGCCGCAGCCACGACCAGCGACCAGCAGGTCACGGGAAACGCATGCCTCTCCGGCGGGTATTCTTTGCTGGTCACCGGGATGGTCTTAAGGAATTCGGCAGTACTGTTACATCCACGATGAGCCGGAGGTGTCGAAACACGAGTCATTCATGCGTTCGAACCGGAGTTGACGGTGGTTCCCGGAACAGTTCGAGCTGCTCCTCCACCGAGAGCGCATGGTTCCATTTCCTGATCTCATCCACTTTGCCCTGCCACGGATAGCCCACCACCGATGAGCCAACATACATCGGCTTGTCGCCACCCACTTCGCCGGGGGCCACCTGGACCTCGACGGCGGGAAGGTCGTTGACCCGGATCGTCATCCGGTCGTCCTTGCGCGCCACCACGATGAGGGTCCAGGTTTCCAAAGGCAGGCCGGATTTCGTCTCCGAGACCTTTGCCAGTGACTGCCCTTGTTTTCCGAACAACTCCAGATCGTAGCGCTCGGTTGGGAATTGGTAGCGTCGGAGCGAGAACTCGCCCTCCTTGCTGATGAGTTGATCGCCATCGTAAATCGGTGCGCTTCGCCAGGCCCAGACCGCCAGGGTGAAATCTCCGCTGAACTGGAGGTCCGGATGGTTGTCGATGATGAGATAGTTGGCCTCGCCCTTGTTTTCCCGGGTGGCCGCCGCTTTCCCGATCCTGCCATCTGTGGATAGGGCACCCTTCACCGTCAGGGCGTGCTCGTGACCACTGTCATCGGCGCCCAGATTTGCTGGATCATTGAAGCTCCAATACGCGACCGGCCCGCTTCCGCTGGCCATCGCCTGGACTCCAATTCTTCTCGTCAGCGCAAGCGGAATGGTCAAGTCGCCGAGCATGGTGCGCAGCGTGAAGGTGTTGGCTTCCGGCGTGCCTGCGACATGGTCGTCGTTGCGGAAGGAGAGTGAGAACTTGTCCTTGTTGCCTGCTCGTTCCACAGACCTCAGCCGATTCCACTCCAGGGTCAGCGGGCCCAAGCCGGTTTTCCATGGGAACCTGTCATTGACGGGCGTACCAAGCAGACGTGAGCCGTCGGTCAGTTCCACCGAGAATCGAACCGCGTCAGTTAAAGTATCGGGCAACGGATCGATGGAAGCGGAACCCCTTTGCGATCCAGCGACCGCTTGAGCCCGCACCGCAAATGAAGACGCAAGGATGAGCAGACTGATGATCGTTTTCATTCGGGAAGTCGGGCACGTTTGAAGGCAGGTTGCCATTCAGAAGACACTCTCGGGGATGGATTCTTGGATTATTCTTTAAGGATTTCGGTGCCTCGCGACCAGATCGACGATCATCCCGCCGATGCGCTCTCTTTCCTTTCCATCCGAAAGAGTCAGGGACCCAATCCGGTAGGAAGTGCTGATGAGCACATCGTTGAGCCCAAAATACCGAACCTTCTGGACCTGGGCTCCGTGTCTGGCGCCGCTGGGCTTGTTCATCGGAATCCTGACCCTTGCCGCGCATGTCCGGTTGGGACTCGGGAGGTGGCCGGTGCCGATGATTGAGAGCTACGACGCGAACGCCTATCATTACCATGAAGTGCTTGTGTTCCTGCTTGGCGTTGTCGCCCTCTACGTCGCCGGGCCATTGTGGGCGGTGTTCGTGGCGATTCCGAAATTCCGGCTTTCCCCAACGAGGCACCTGCTCCAGCTCGCGGTTTTCATCTATGGCTTCGTGCTGATCTTCCTGGCCGCCAAACTCGATCCCACGCCGTTCACCGAGTGGTTTCTGGATTGATTACGTCGCCAGCTCCAGACTCCGTCCGATGACCGACATCCCAAAGCTGCGCGATCCATTTCAGGAGGCCCGACGAAATGACGGCATTCTCAAGTGTCCGTTTCAAGGCGAGACCCTGCCGATGATCCTCCGTCACGCCGAGGTGCGGGCTGCCGCGAAGGATTGGAAGACCTACAGCTCGGACGCGCCGTTCCGAGTGCCCATCCCATCAGAAGAGTCGGTGCGGTCCATGCGACAATTGCCCATCGAAACAAATCCTCCGGAGCACACGGAGTATCGGGCGATCGTCGAGCCGTTTTTCCAGCGCGCCAGGCAGCCTGAGGTGATCGCGAAGGTGGAGGGTCTGTTCGCGGAAAAGATTTCCGAGGCGCTAGGCCGTGAGTCGATCGAGATCGTGAACGAGTTCGCCTTGCCATTGCAGTCGCGAGCGCTCGCCCTGCTTCTCAACATGCCCGACGCGGAGGCGGACACTTGGATTGGTTGGGGCATGCATGTCTTCAAGACCGCTGACGGTGGGTTCAAGAAGGGCACAATGCTGGAGGACTATCTGCACGCACAGTTCGACCGGGCTGAGGCGGATCCAGGAGAGGATTTTTTCAGCGCTCTGACGAAGGCCTCCTATCGTGGACGCCAACTGACGCGCGAGGAGATGATGGGATTCGGTAATCTGGCGTTCGCCGGCGGACGCGATACGATCATCCATACCATTTCCTCGATCATCGCCCATCTTGGACGGAATCCCTCCGCACTGGAATTCCTGCGGAAGGATCCAAAGCGGATCGTGCATGCAGGAGAAGAGTTCTTCCGCGTCTTCATGCCGCTGACGCACATCGGCCGGGTGTGTCCGGTGGAGACAGAGGTGAATGGCGTGATGGTCCCATCGGGTGGACGGGTGTCGCTGGCCTGGGCTTCGGCCAATTTCGATGAGTCCGTGTTTGAAGCGGCTGAGGAGGTGCGTCTGGATCGCAAGCCGAATCCGCATGTTTCATTCGGCTTCGGACCGCATCTCTGCCTTGGTGCGCCGCACGCGCGCTTGATTGTCCGAAGCCTGCTGCAGGTGCTGATAGAGCGGGTTGGCGGAATCGAGGTGCTGGAGGCGAATGAGCTCATCGAGCGCGAGGCGCACTATGAGCGCAGCAACGGCTTTGAGTCGCTGGTCGTGAAGCTGAAGGCACGCTGATCCGGCCACCGATCAGACCAGGAACTGCTTGATCGGACCTGACTGGTCGCCCTTGAGCGCTGGATCGAAGTCACCGAAGTGCTTGATCGGATTTCCATGCGCATTGAGGATGGTGGTGTACCAGTTGCCGAGTGTCTTGTGGCCCTCCTTGCCCCAGTACGGCAGACGGATGTAGCGGCGTCCGATGTTCTTGAGTCCGACGTTGCGACCGGCCATGACAACGAAGGGGAACTCGGTGCCGTGGCTGTGGTGCGTTTCCCCTGAGTCGGGGAAATAGCAGAGCATCGTGTTGTCAAACATCGTGCCATCGCCCTCGGGCACGCTCTTGAGGCGAGTGACGATCCTCTCGACCAGCTCCATATGGTGGTGCTCGGTGCGGTGGCGGATCTCCTCTGCGGCGACTCCGCCGATCACCTTGCCGTGGCCCACGTCGTGCATGTTGACCTTCTCGCCCTCGAGTCCGGGAATGCCGGTGTAGTCATGACCAAGTTCGTCCACGGTGAAGGCAATGACGTTGGTCAGACCCGAAATGAGGGAGGCGAGCAGCACCTCCGTATGACCGACCTGGCGGACCAAGGTGCTCATGTCGTTGGTCAGGTACTTGCTTTCCAGCTTGGGCACATGGCGGCGGACGGCATCGGCCATGAGGTCGATCTTCCGGTCCCGCTCGCGGATGTCGTCGATGGAGTTCGCGTAGTTTCCAACCTTCCGCTGCTCGATGCCGGCCAGCTGCTTGGCAAGCTCGGTCTCGTTTCCGGCGGCGAACTCGAGCACCTTGCGCTCGAGCTGGTACTTGACCTGGTCATCCTTGTTGGAGGCAACGGACTTGAAGATCTCATTAACGGCGATGCCGGGTCCGCCGAACGCATAGTTGGCCTGCTGGGGTCCACGAGCTGAAAAGCCCTTGGCGATGCCGTCGAGGCTGCCTCTCGCGTTTCCACCTCCCGTCGGGAAACAGGCCAGCTCGATGTGCTCCATGGGCGATGGAAACAGCTTGGCGAGTTCGAAATCCACCGTAGCCCATTTGATCGAGCTTGCCCGTTCATTGGCCTTGTAAACCCCCAGTGAGGAACACCAGGAGTGATGTCCTGTGGTGCACATCATGCCGGAGAGTCCTTGAAGGATGGTCAGGTTTTCCTTGTGTGCCGTCAGAGGACTCATCCACTCGGGAAGATCGTGCCCGTCCAGATCGACCTCATAGGCTTCGTTACGGCTTTCCATTTCCTTCTCCTTCGGACCAAAGGAAGGAGGCACCATCACCTTGGGAAACAGCCCGTTCCCACGATGCATGAAAATGAAGCGCATGGGCGCTTTGCCGGACTGGCTCAGACCCAAGGGTGCTGCCGAAAGCCTGGGAAAGAATCCGGGCAGGGACAATCCCCCCATCGCAAGAAAGGCATTCCTGATGAAATCGCGGCGGTTGTTCATGATTCGTTGTGCCCTTTCGGACGATAGGCGTTTTGGTTTGGGAAATTGAAGGGAGGATAGTCGTTCGTGTCGGCTATTTGCGATAAATAAATGAATCCGAGGTCAGCAGTGAAATGATCACAGCCCTGAAGCTTCCATCGCTCTTCACGTAGGCGTTGTCGGCATCGATCAGGGTCTTGGAGTCGGAGAGCAGTTCATTGCGGCCCATGTAAAAGCGGAACGCATGACGGATGATCGACTGGCGGACACGCGTGGATTTCGCCAACCGGTCGATCATGTCCAGAGCGCTGGTCACGTCACCGTCCAGTGCGGGGTCACCAGTGGAGTCCAGCGCTCCGTGAGGGTTTACAGGCAGGGTTTTGTAAATCCCATAGTTGCCCGCCTTCCCAATCAAATTTTCAGGATGCTCCAGAGGTTCTTCGGTGCGGAAGCGGCCGAAGTCGTCATAAATCTCGAAGGGAACTCCGAGAGGATTCATGTACTGGTGACATTTGATGCATTCCTGGGCCGAGGTCACCTTCTCAAGGCGGGTGCCGAGCGTGTTCTGGTGATCCTCAGGAATGACGGCGTCCACCGTGATTGGAATGTCGGGAACCCGTCCCGCGAGCAATTTCTCCCGCACCCATCTTCCGCGCCTGACCGGATCACTCTGCGTGTTCTGGGAATGGGCGATCAGCCAGGCAGGGTGGGTCAGGATTCCTTTGCGGTTGGCAATCTTGAAGGGCTGCTCGATGGGGTAATCCAGCGGCGGATCGGTGTAGCGTCCACCTTTGCCCGAGGGCTCGGGCAAATTGTAGATCGGCGTGTGCCAGTAGGTGTTGCCGTGCTGCCAAGGCAGGTTCACGAAGGGCGTGGCGCCTTTGCCAAAGGTCGCCTCGAAATGCGTCATGCAGCGAGTGAGCGTGTTGGTATGGTTGCGCGGTGACTTTTCGAAGCCGGGGATAATCTGCAATGCCTTTGCCAGCATGTCCTTGTTTTCGAGCACGACCTTTTCCGGGTCGGTCTTCCACTCTGAATTTTTCAGGGCTTCCCATACGCCACGCCAGGTTTCGATGGTGACCGCAGCCTTCTTGGCATCCGTGTTGTCGAAAACGAAATACCGGTCAGTGGTCAGAAGATTCTCGAACACCCTCTGGTCCTTTTCCACACACCAGGCGACGATTTTATCCGCCTCATCGACGAGGAAGCCGGATGTGCCGAGCGTGCCACGGTCGGCATTTTGATAGACTCCCTGGCTGCGTTCCACGTCCTTGAAAACCTTTGGTGCACTCGCATAGCCGAAGAAATCACGAAAGAAGCGCATGATGCGTGGATGGCTTACGGCATGGGAAACGACTTTGCTGGTGTTGCCGCTTGGGTCGATACTACCAAAGTAGTAAGTGCTGTCGTCCAACAGGCGCTCAACTTCGCGTTTGATGTCCTCACGCGTGCTCAAGCGCCCTTGCGCGGCGGCATCAAGCAATTTGGCATCGGGTCCACGATCACCCATCGCGTAGGAAATGGCATAGGCCGCCTCGCGCGGTGCGAGAATTTTTCTCCCATAGCGATCTGCCTGCCCTGCACCGAATTCCAGGCGATAGAGGAACTCCGATTCAAGCAGCACCGCCACCAGCATCTGGCGCAGCCCTTCCGTATTGCCACCAAGCTCGACGGACGCACGCGTCAGTTTCAAATAGCGGTCCTGCTCTCCAGGTGCCGGCTCGCGCCGCAGCACGCTAGCGAACTGCTTGCGGATCGCTCCGGTGAGCTCCTCGTCCGTCGGTGCGGATTTCTTTAGGATGATCGTCTCAAATTCCACGGGGGTCTGCTTCGGCGACCACTTGTCCTTGGGATCGGGGAAGTCATTCGCTCCGAGTTCGCCGTTTTTGACTCGCGCCGGCCGGATCTGCTTGCCGGAGATCCATTCGGCATTGCTTAACATGACCAGCAGGTGGCCACCATCGAGAGTCGTGTTGTCGTAGTCGCGCACTCCAGAGGCGTCCGACAACAGGAATGGATTGGTGACGCCGTAGAATCCCATCTGCCGATCCTTGCCCTCGAGGCCGAACACATCGAGCACTCGCTGCTCGAAAATCTGCGGGCTCACCAGCCAGCGTCGCGCTGGGGTAAAGGGTGCATCCACGATCTTGCCGCTGAACAATTTCCCGTGGTCGACATAGTTCCCATAGGACGGGTAACGGAGCTTGTCCTCCAGCTTCGAGGCATTGAAGGCGTGCAGTTCCCCCCACATCCATGAGCCCAGCTTGCTTCGCTCCTCCTCCGTCGGCTGCTTCTTCTTCGCCGGCGGCATCTGGTTGAGATAAACCTGCTCCTGCATCTTGTTGAGCAAGTCGAGGCGCGCGTTCAGAGTAAGCTCGCCAAGATTGTCGAGCCGGATATCGCCCTTCTGGCTGTCCTCGTCGTGACACGAAAAGCAATAGTGGTCGAGAAGCTCACCTGCAACGGGATCGACTTGAAACGGCGTGGGTTCAGCAACCACAGCCATCCGGAAAGATAGCAATGCAGCGACCATTGCGAGCCGTGCCGAACAAACCAGGGAAATCGGGTGGAGATGCGACTCAGGCATAAGCGTCATGCTAAAAAGCGGGAAATCGATCCGGCTTGATCGAGCTTCAAGCGGGACATATCGAGATCCAGGTCGCCATAATGCTTGATCGGGTTCCCGTGGGCATTGAGGAGGGTGGT
>JANOBS010000411.1:0-8803 GCA_031411755.1 Luteolibacter sp.
GCGCGCTCCGCCACTTCGGATCGAGGGTCACTTTCGCGCCGCCTTCGGTGGCGTCGATGGTGTAGGAAACGGGACCGAAGTCGGTGGGCGCGTTCGTGACCTTCACCTGCTTGCCGGGCTGCAACCAAAGCGGGGCCAGCGCGGAGGCGAGATGGAGAACGGGCTCATGGGTGTCCTCGCGCACCAGCATGTTCCTGAAGCATTCGTTGAAGCGCGCGGCACACCAGCCATGCGGCGGGTAGTTGTTGTGGAAATTCCGGTCGCGCCACGCCCAAATGTCGTATTCGAAACCGGTGTTGGTGCTGCCAGTGTGGACGAGGAAGGAATAGAAATCGGTGATCACCTCTCGGTCCATGCCAAGCGAAAGCAGGGTTTCCAGCACCTGGAAGGTTTCATAGTGGTGAATGACCGTGTGCTCCGGCTGTGACCAGTCGACGCCCTTGCCCTCCTTGGATTTCCGGACCTTGTAGGCGTTGTGCTCGTAGGTCATGATGCCTTCCTGATAGGCGAAATCGCGGACCGTTTTGACCGTGTTCGCGACCATCGGGTTGTCGGCGGAAATGACACCGAAGGGATAGACGCCACCGGAAGCGTTTTCCCAATCCATGCCGGCGAAGGGGTCATCCAGTCCTGGCGGAATGTAACCGTCGGTCTTATCGGTGATGTCCTTGAGGCGCTTCAGGAACTTTGCCTCGTACTGGTCATGCACCTTCTGGAAACGGGCGGCATCGTCCTTCTTTCCGACCACCGTGGCCATTTCGACAGCGTCCTTCAGGCCGCGCAGCACCCAGAAGCTGTGTCCTGTGTAGTGGCCATCGATGCGTTCGTTGTCGTAGGGTCCCGCCACCGGCCAGAGTCCCCAGGGGTCCTTGGCGGTTTCGTCCTCCAGCCTGGCGATGTGCGGAGCGACGAGGGGATAGACGCGCTCGACAAAGGCCTTGTCGCCGGTCATCCGGTAATGGGCGGCCAGGGTCCACAGCGCCTGGCCCCAGGCATCCGGATGGGTCGTGCGCAAGCCGGCGAGCTTGCCGTCCGCGTCCTTGAGCAGGACGTGTTCGATGCATTCCTCGGCGACCTTCGGCAGGCCCAGCATGTCGTAAGTGTGGATGATGAAGGCGGCGTCGCGGGAGAAGAACTCGTTGTACTGCACATCGCTGACGGTCTGGATGCGGGTCTTTCCATCCTCCGCCAGGTCGCGGGCCATCAGGTCGTACATCAGCGAGGACTTGTGCATGTCCATGACCTTCTTCTCGGGAACCTCGAAGGAGGAACCTGGATTGAGCCGCTCATGCCAGTAATCCGTGGTGCGCTTCAGATAGTCGTCAAAGCGTGCCGTCGTGACTTTTTTGATCTCCGCGTTCCGCGCACCTGACACCGGGGTGAAGGGCATCACGAAATCCACCGAGGCGGATTTTCCCGGTTCCAGTTCGAGGATGAATTCAAAGGGGTCGACGTTCTCCTTCACGGTCAGGACTTTCCAGCCGGAGGCGTCGGGTCTGTAGGCCTGGGTCAGGTGGTTGCACTCGGTTCTGAAGACGGCGTTGTCCTCGCGCACCTCGGTGGCCTCCCACAGTTTCCATGGCTGCCATTTCGATTGGTCGATGAAGCGGTCATACCACCACATTGGCTTGGTCTTGTCGAAAAGCGGATGCCGCCAGGCACCTTCGCGATCGAAGACCCGCGCGCCGAGGGCTACGCGTTGGGATTTTTTTCCGGGATTGGTGGCGGTGATGCGGCAGAAAGCCAGCAGGTTGCCCTGGGGCTCGAGTTCTGCGGGGACAGCGAAGGTCTTCACGCGGTATTCGATGCCGTCGACCAGTGACCCGAAGTTGATGATCGGCATGCAACCTTCATCCAGGGTGCGGACCCGGCTGTTCAGGCGCTTGAGTGGCGTGCCGGCCCAGAGGGTCATTTCACTCCAGTAACTGCTGATCGCGCCATCTCCGGTGAGCTGGAAGGCCTTGGGGCTGTCGGAGAAACCGAGCGCGTCGCTGGGGGTGAGGAAATAGTTGAAGGGGCCTTTCTGATCGTGCGTCCGCTCATCGACACGCGGATCGTGAACGTAGGTCTCGGCGTGGGCACTCAGGGGAGCGCAGGCCAGGACGGCACAGATGAGATTCGGAGCGTGCTTTATCATGAAGTGAATTCCAACGGTGAGGGTGATCAGCAGGGGCGGAGCGACAACCGGCAGCTAAGCTTCCTTGCAAGCCATCGACAAGCCTCCATCAATTGTTGGTGGTCGCAAATGCCTCGACTCCCCAGAGCCGGATGACATTTTCCATCCATACGCCACCGATCGCACGGCTGCCGAAATCTGCCGGACTGAAGCCTCCTGATCCCATGCTCAAGCAACTCCTCGTCGTCCTCCCGTTGTGTGCTCTTGTTTCTTGTAAGGATGAAGAGATCCGCACTTATCGGGTCGCCACTGATGCCACAGTGGAAGTTCCTGTGTCGCCGACTGTCGTTCCGGTGCCGGAAGTGCCGGCAATCGCGGCCCAGTCGATGGTCTGGAAGGCCCCCGGCGATTGGAAGCAGGAAACGGCCGGACAGTTTCTAACAGCAGCCTATGCTCTTCCGGGCGGGGGAAGGGTCACGGTCTCGAAGCTGGCGGGGGACGGTGGGGGACTCGCGGCGAATCTCAACCGCTGGCGTGGCCAGGTGGGGCTGAAGCCGGTCGCCGACAAGGAGGTTTCAGGACTGCCGCTCAAGATCGAGGACTCTGATGAGGTGATGCAGCTCTTCAATCTGACCTCGGAGAATTCCACTGCCGATGCGGAGGGGATTCTAGTTGGAATCCTGCCGCTCAAGACCGAGACCTGGTATTTCAAGTTCTCCGGCCCGGTTGGGGTGATCAGGAAGTCCGGCGGGGAGTTCGCGGAGTTCCTGCGCAGTGTCCGCATCGCGGGTAGCGGTAAAAGCGCGCCCACTTCAGCACCCGCGTCCGCTCCAAGTGGTGGGAAAAAGGTCAACGTGACGCCGCCCGAAGGCTGGACAGCCAGTGAAGGCAGCGCAATGCGGGCTGCCAGTTTCAGCATTGCAGGACCTGACGGCACCACGGCGGATGTCTCGGTGGTCCCGATTCCGGGCGATTCCGGAAGCGTGCTCGACAACGTCAATCGCTGGCGGGCCCAGCTTCAACTCGCACCGCTCGTGTCCGCCGACGATCCGGCCCTCGGGAACAAGGCCGAAAGCCCTTCTGGAGAACTTTTTGTCAGCCACATGACCAGCAGCGAGCTAATCCTGAACGGGAAAAAGGCCGCCATGGGCACTGCCATCCTCAAGCGTCCCGGCATGACCTGGTTTTTCAAGATCACAGGCGAAGCGAACCTCGTCGAAGCGAACCTCGAAAAATTCGGCACCTTCGTGCGCTCGGCCACCTTCCCAGAGTAAAGTCCGTGGCAATCCTCAAGCTCCTCAGCTCCCTTCGCCTGACCGTTTCCCTGCTGGGTTTCGCGATGGTGCTGATCTTCGTCGCGACCATTTCCCAAGTCGATCTGGGCATCCATGAGGTGCAGCAGAAATTCTTCCGCTCGTGGATTGCCTGGTGGGACGTCATTCCGGGAAAACAAACCTTCCCGATCCCCATTCCTGGCGGAACTCTTGTGGGATCCCTGCTCGTCCTCAACCTCCTTGCCGCCCAAGGTGCCCGCTTCAAGCTGAGTTGGAACAAGGCCGGAATGATCGTCATCCACTCCGGCATCCTGCTCCTGCTGGTGAGCGAGCTTCTAACAGGCCTGCTCGGACGCGAGGCTCAGATGACAGTCAACGAGGGGGAGATTCTGAACTACTCGACTTTTCCTCGTGATGTGGAACTCGTCGTCATTCGCCCGGACAGCGACGGACTGGAAACCGTCACCGTGATTCCGCAGGGGCGACTGAAGGACGGAGCGGAGTTTCCGCTGGGCGGATTCTCGGTGAAGATCCGCAGCTACTTTCCCAACAGCGAGATCCTTCCGGAGTCCGAGGCCACGGAGTCATTCGACAAGACCCGCGCCACCGAGGGGACTGGGAAAGAGTATGCGGTGTGTGCCAAGCCCCGCGAAGCCAAGGACAACCGTCGCGACGTGGCGGCTGCCTTTGTCGAGGTCGTTCCCGATGGTGGGACATCTGAGGGAATCTGGCTTCTTTCGAACGCCTTCAAGGGCGAGCAGTCCTTCGAGGCGGCCGGAAGAACCTGGAGGATGTCCATCCGCCAGCGCCGCCTGTATCATTCGTTTTCGATCAAACTGCTCGACTTCAGCCACGATCGCTACCTCGGCACCGACGTTCCGAAAAACTTTTCCAGCAAGATCAGGATCCTCAATCCCGACAGCGGCGAGAACCGCGAGGACCTGATCTACATGAACCATCCGCTGCGCTACGGCGGCTTCACGTTCTATCAGGCCGGCTTCGAAAACAACGACTCGACCACTATTTTCCAGGTCGTCCGCAATCCGGTCTGGACCCTCCCTTACATCTCCTGCGCCCTGGTCGGGCTGGGCCTGCTCTGGGTCTTTTTCCAGCATCTGCTCAACGCGGTCTCCCGTCGCAGGGTGATCGCTCCCGAGCCAACCAACGTCTGGAAAGCAATCGCATGGCTCGTTCCGGTGCTCTGCCTTCTGGTTGTCGCGACCGCAGTCTTCAAGGCCACGCGACCCTCCACGGGACTTGATTTCAAGAACTTCGGCAGCTTGCCCGTCGTCTCGAACGGTCGCGTCCAGCCACTTGATTCCCTGGCCCGCAACGCCCTGCTCGCCATCCACGGAAAGCAACGTGTCCCCGGAGAGGGCGCGCCTGCCAGCCCTTCAGCGTGGCTCGCTGAACTCAATTTCAGTCCAGCGCTGGCCGACACCCGGAAGATTTTCCTCATCCATCACGATGACCTCCTCGGCTTGACCAAACTCACCCGAAGCGAAGAGAAGTCCTACTCATATTCCCAGCTGTTACCTTCCTTCCCGGCCCTCCAGCAAGAGGCCAGACGCATCGGCGCGACTGATTCGAAGATCTGGTCTCCCTACGAAAAGGCCCTGATGCTGCTGACGCGGAACCTCACCCTATACAACCAGCTCAAGCACTCCCTCGCCCTGCCTGGACAGGATCATCTCGAATCCGAGTTCAGCGGATTCCTCAATCAGGTCGGCGTGGCGCTGGCGGAGGTGGACAAGCAGGACAGGGGAGTGGAATTCAACCAGACTGCCATCGACAGCGCCTCGGCGCGCATGAGGACGGTCGTCGACTGGGCTCCGATGACGGAGGTTTACACAACTCCCTCCGGCGATGGTGCGGATGGATGGAGGAAGCTGCCTGACTCGCTCATTGACGGCATCGACAAGCATGGGCTCCACCCGTCCACCCTGGCCTATGCCCGACTTGGAGACGCTTACCGCGCCAAGGACACCGCCGCATTCAATTCCGCCGTCGGAGACTATTGGGAATGGCTGACGGAAAGCCGACCTGGCCATTTGAAAAAGTCCTCATCGGAAGCTCTTTTCAATGCGATCGAGCCCTTCTACTTCTCCATGATCCTGTATGTGGTCGCATTCCTCTGCGCAGTCACCTCATGGCTCTGGCAAGGAACCTCCCTCAGGAAAGCGGCGTTTCGAGTCCTGCTCATCGGCTTGACCTTGCACACCTTGGGTCTGGTCACCCGCATGCTGTTGGAAGGTCGCCCGCCTGTGACGAACCTTTATTCCTCGGCCATCTTCATTGGCTGGGGGGCGATCATTCTCAGCGCATTCCTCGAGGTCTTCTACCGCAACGCCATCGGCACGGCGGTTGCCTCCGTGGTTGCCTTCGCCACACTGCTCATCGCCCACCATTTGTCCCTGTCAGGTGACACGTTGGAGATGATGCGCGCCGTGCTCGACACCAATTTCTGGCTCGCCACGCATGTCGTCGTCATCACCCTTGGCTACGCATCGACTTTCCTGGCCGGCACCATCGCCATCGTCTTTCTTCTACTGCGTGCCTTTGGCCATGTTCCAAAATCCACTGCGTCCTCGTTGCGTGGCATGGTCTATGGCGTGATCTGTTTCGCCACCCTAGCCAGCTTCGTCGGCACCGTCCTCGGCGGCATCTGGGCCGACCAGTCGTGGGGCCGGTTCTGGGGCTGGGACCCGAAGGAAAATGGCGCGCTGCTCATCGTCATCTGGAACGCCATCATCCTCCATGCCCGCTGGGGAGGCATCATCCGCGAGCGGGGAATGATGGTGATGGCGGTCTTTGGAAACATCGTCACCAGTTGGTCCTGGTTCGGCACCAACATGCTTGGCATCGGCCTCCATTCCTACGGCTTCACCGACGCCGCCTTTTTCTGGCTCAGCGCTTTCATGATCAGCCAGGCGCTCATCATGGCTCTTGGTTTGATCCGGGAGCGCGATGCGCAGGGTCGTTCCGACTCGGTTGATCTGCCCGGGTAAGCTCAGTCCGCAGCCTGATTGCGGCCGCCTGGCGTGAACTCGATAAATTGGGAGCTTGAGATCGGTAAGTGGTCCCCATCCATGAAAAACTTCGCATTGGCATTTCTGCTCACGGTCGCAGCGCTTGTTCCCGGGCAAGGCATCGCCGCAATCAAAGACTATGGCTTGAAGGACTATGTCCGTGTCTCCAAGGATCTGCCGCACGTGGAGAATGAGCCGTGGAGGCTGGTCTGCACGATGCCCTACAACTGTCATTTCCAGCCGTGGATCGAAGTCGAGGCGGAGGCAGGCAAGGTCATCTCCTTCAATTCCACCAACCCCCTGGTTCTTTATCTGACCAAGACCGAGACCTTCACCACGCATTCGGGAAGCCAAACGGTCGAGGCAAAGAATTGGGTCAGTGGCGAGGGGGCGATCTACACCATTCCGGCTGGCGTCACCGTGAAGTCGGTGAAGTATCGCGAGACCGGGTTCGACACCACCTTTGCCGGATCCTTCGTGTGCAATGACAGCGATTACAACGTGCTCTGGACCAAGGCCGCCCGCACGGCCTACATCTGCATGCGGGATCATTTCTACGACTGCCCGGACCGCGAGCGGGTCGGCTTCTGGGGCGATGGGACGCCGGAGCTGAATCAGTGCTTCTACGTCTTCGATTCGAAAGCGCATCAATTGGCCAAGGACCTGGTGTTGCGGCCGCTACAGCCCAAGTTCTATCCGGGACAGCACCTGGAATTTCTCGGCGACTATGGCCTGTGGTTCTACTTCCTGCAGACCGGCGACATCGAATCGATGCGCGCGATCTATGATCAGACCAAGACCTTCCTTTTCGAGACCTACAAGTTCGGCAACAGCCGGACCTGGTTCGACTGGGGCAAGGAGAACAAGGACACTGCGGTTATCGAGACCTGCTTCTATTTCAACTGCCTCGGCACGCTGAAGAAGATCGCGCTGGTCACCGGCCATGAGGCGGATGTCCCCGCGATTGACCAGAAACTCGAAGAGATCCGGAGCACCTTCGACACCCTGTATTGGAAGGGTAATTTCTACATGTCCTCGCAGGTCACCGAGCCCGACGACCGCGCCAACGCGATGGCAGTGAATGTCGGCCTCGCGGACCGTTCAAAGTGGCCCGCGATCTACGAAAATGTTCTGACAAAGAAAACCTACTCGAGCTGTTTTTTCGATCGATGGGTCTTCGAGGCGCTCTGCGTGACGGGCCAGCAGGAGCGGGCCCTGATGAGGATGCAGGAGCGCTACAGGACCATGATTCCAGCCAGTTTCACGACGCTGTGGGAGCACTATGACCGATGGTGGGCCTCTCGCATCGATGCCTTTGACGCGGGCTCGTCGTTGAACCACGGGTGGAATCCACCCGCCTTGATCCTGTCGCAGACGATTGCCGGAGTTTCCCCCGTGGCTCCGGGCTGGAGCACCTATCAGGTCCTGCCCAAGGAAGCCTTCCTCACGGCGATCAAGGTGACCGTCCCTTCGATCAAGGGCAACGTGTCGGTGGATTTGAAAAAGTCCGCGACCGAATACTCGCTCGATCTCGATTCGCCCGCGGACACGACAGCCATCGTGGGGATTCCCAAAGGCTCATTCAGCACCCTCCGTGAAATCAAGGTCAACGGCACGGCCGTCTGGAACGGAAAATATCTCAGCGGCGCAGAAGGCGTTTCTTCAGGTGGGGAAGACTCCGAATATGTGAAATTCAAGGTTGGTCCGGGAAAGTGGAGGTTCTCCGGATCGGGAACCTTGCCTCTGACGTCCCCCAAGCCATTGCCGCCGCCACCTTCGAAGGATCAGCCGCTCGAGAAGAAATCGTGGACAGCCTCGGCGAGCGTGCCCGACGGCAAGTTTGATTTCAGCGGATCCAAAATCCCGATCGACGTTTCCGCCGCCAACGCCCTCGACGGCGATCATTGGACAGGCTGGCGGGATCTTTCCCAAACCCAGCACGGCGGGCAATGGTTTCAGGTCGACATGAAGGGGGACCAGACCTTTGACAAGATCGTGCTCGATACCACATGGGCGCTGTGGGATTCCCCGGACCAATACTCCGTATCCGTTTCCAAGGACGGTGCGGTGTGGAGCACGCCCATCGCTGCCGGCTCCGGGCAGCTTGGTATCACGACCATCAGTTTTCCGGCCCAGACGGCCCGCTACCTCCGAATCACCCAGACTGGAACCAGCGACAAATACCACTGGTCCATCTACGAGCTGGACGTTTACAGGAAGGCCCAGGGCGACTGAATCCTAGCCCTGCATGAGAATTTTCCGCCGCTCGGATTCGAACTCGAACGCGGCTCAAGCGTCACCCCGATTTCAGGCGGCTGATTTCGCTGTTGGGCTTCCGGTCTTGAGGGGAAGAGGCGGAGCGGAACCAGCGGCAACAATTTTCC
>JANOBS010000412.1:0-17291 GCA_031411755.1 Luteolibacter sp.
GGTTGCCGTTGCAAAGACGGTCGCGGAAGAGGCGGTCCATCTGCTCGATGGTGTCCTCGTGGCTGCCCTTGGCCTTCATGATCTTGTAGAGCAGGGAAATATAAAGCGGCACCACCGGGATGGCGGAGCTGGCCTGGGTGACGAGGGCCTTGTTGACCGAGACCCACGCTTTCCCGCCGAGACTGGCGAGCTTTTCATCGAGGGCACGCTGGGCGCGTTCGAGATCCTCCTTGGCGCGACCGATGGTCCCGTTCTTGTAGATCGGCCAGGTGACCTCAGGTCCGATGTAGGAGTATGCGACGGTTGTGACTCCTGGGGCGAGCACGCCGGCATCCTTGAGCGCGTCGAGCCACATTTCCCAATCCTCACCGCCCATGACGGAAATGGTCTGGGCGATCTCGTCATCGTTCGCAGATTCGATGGTGACCGAGTCAACGACCTTGGTGGTCGTGTTGAGGTTCTTGTTGGTGTAGGTTTGGCCGATGGGCTTGAGCACCGACTTCAACACTTCGCCGCTGTCGGGATGGACGCGGCGCGGTGAGGCGAGGGAGTAGATCACGCAGTCGACCTGGCCGAGGTCGGCCTTGATCGCTTCGATGACCTCGCGCTTCATTTCATTCGAAAAGGCATCGCCATTGAACGAGCGGGCATAGAGTCCGGCAGCGGCGGCTTCCTTTTCGAAAGCGGCGGAATTGTACCAACCCGCGGTGCCGGTGCGCTTCTCCTCGGCAGGCTTTTCAAAGAACACTCCGATGGTAGCGGCCCCGCAACCGAAGGCCGCAGCGATGCGGGAGGAAAGCCCGTAGCCAGTCGAGGAACCGACCACGAGGACCTTCTTCGGTCCGTTGATGATCGGGCCGCGACCCTTCACAAGGGCGATCTGGTTGGCGACGTGCTGGGCACAGCCTTCCGGGTGGGCGGTGGTGCAAATGAATCCGCGGATCTTTGGTTCGACGATCATGGTTGGAAGAGGGTAGGCACGGGGACGGGGGACCCGAAAGAGGAAAGATGGGCGCTTCCCGGGAGGCGGTTCAGGCGCTTTCGCTCAGCTCAATGAGCCGGGAAATCTCGGTTTCCAGTTTCTCAAGCAGCTCTGGATCAGTCGTCTTCTTTCCCTCGGAGGTGGTGATGTAGAGGGTATCCATGGCGACGCCTTTCTCGGTACAGATGCGGGCGTGGGCGGTGGTGAGGCCGTGGGCGTTGATCGTACTGAAAAGATCGTGCAGCAGGCCGATGCGGTCGAGCGCCTGGATCTCGATGGTCGTGCAGGTCGGGTGCAGGTCGTTGCTGACGTAGGCGCGCACCGGCACCTGGATGCCGCTGTCGCTGCGGGGCTTCAGGAAGTTCGGCTTTCGCTTGAGATACTTTTCCGGCTCATAGGTCTCGGAGCGGAGGACGGATTCGTAGACCTTGAGGAAGCGCTTCCGCACATCAAGATCGGACACCGGCTCGAAGTTCGTAGTGCAGACCCGGAAGAGGTCGATGACGATACCGTCGGTGCGCGTGAAGAAGTCGGCGGAGAGGATGTTGATCTGCTCGGAGGCGATGGCGCAGCAGATCTTCTCCAGCAGCAGCGGCTTGTCGCGCGTCGCGATGACCAGCTCGGTGTAACCTTTTTCCGACTGGTCGATCCACTTGATGCACGTCGCGAAGGAGTCACCGCTTTCCTTTTCCTGCTGAAGGAAATGACGAACCGTCCGGACCTGCGTCACCACTTGCGTGACTTCGCGGAAACGGAATGCGGCAGGCGGGGTGCGCTTGAAGTGGGTCTTGATCTCGTCGTGGTAATCCTCGCGCATCTGGCCGATGACGGCGTCGCGGAGTTCAGCGCGATCCTTGTCGAGGATCTTGGAGTAGTTCTCTCTTCCTTCGGCAAGGAAGCTCCGCGTGGCGGAATGGAGCTGCCGCATCAGCGCCTCTTTCCAACCGGTCCAGGCATCGGGCGAGGTGCCGTTGGAATCGGCGAAGGTGAAAAGATACAGGGCATCAAGACGGGCGGAGGTTTTCACGATCGCGGCGAACTCGGCGACGACGTCCGGGTCCTCGATGTTCTTCGTCGTGGCGGTGCGCCAGAAGGTGAGGTGGTTGTCCACCAGAAACATGATCAGCGAGCGACGTGTGCCGTGGATCTGGAGGCGGTTGCAGAGCCGCGATGCGAGCATGGCAGAGCCATCGATGTGTTCGCGGACGTTTTCCGCGCGGCCCGTGTCATGCAGGATGACGGCAAGGTAGAGCGCGTAGGGGTCCTCGATCTCATGCAGCAGGCGCTGGAAGCCGCGTAGCTTCGGGTCCTCCGTGCCGACGAGGGCGTCGAGCTGTTCGATGCAGCGGAGTGTGTGCTCGTCGGCGGTGTAGCGATGGAAAAACTCATGCTGCACCAGGCAGTCCAGCGCGCCGAACTCTGGAAGATAGCGACCAAGAAAACCGACCCGGTGCATCAGTCGCAGCGTGCGGCCGACATCGCCCTTGCGTTCTAGGATCGCTTGGAACGTGTCGCGATTGGCCTTCGAGTAGCGGAACGGTCGATCGATCTCGTCCCAATGCGCCTTGACCAGCTTCCGCATCGGCGGACTGAGTCGCAGACCTCGCACCTGGCAGTGCTGGAACATCCGCATCATCCGCTGGGGATCGTCCTTGAAGATGTCCTGGTTCGCCGGGTAGATGCGGCCTTCCCGGGCGATGAAATCGTCGAACTCCTCACGCGCCTTTTTCCGGAACATCAGGAACGACTTCAGCCCGGTGTCGGAAAGGTCCTCCTGCTCGATCTGGAAAATCTCCATAAGCGAACTGGTGTGCTGATAGAGGTTTCGCGTGTGCCGATAGTAGTCGCGCATGAACGCCTCGGTACGGCGCAGGATGCTGCGCTGCGGGTAGGCGAAATTCGTTGCCACCACGCCTTGGAGCTGCAGCGTGAGCTGGTCGGTGCCCTTGCGGGTGTGGTAGTGGAGCTCGTTGCGCACCCGGTGGACGAAGTCGTAGGCCTCCTCGATTTCCTTGTGGGCGATCTGGGTCAGCAGCCGATCCTCGACGAGATCCTTCAAATCGAATGAGCCGCGCTTCACGCGTTGCACCCAGCGGATGTTGTGGTAATCGCGCAGCCCACCGCAGCTTTCCTTCACGTTCGGTTCCTGCAGGAAGACCGTGCGCGAGGACTTCTGATGACGGCTGCGAAGGTCCTGGCGGCGCATCTCGAAAAACGCGGCCTGGCCCTTGACGATGCAGTCCTTGTTGAAACGCAGTTCGAACTCCTTGAAAAGCTTCGCATCTCCCGCCAGGAAGCGCGCATCGATCAGCGCCGTCTTGTTTTCCTGATCGGCCTTTGCCTGCTCGATGCACTCCGCGATCGAGCGGCAGGCATGGCCCACCTTGAAGCCTACATCCCAGAGCAAATACAGGATCTTCTGAACCGCTTCCTCCAGAGGCTTCGGCAAACGCGTCGACGCACGCGGCAGCAGGAACAGCAGGTCGATGTCCGAGCGCGGATTGAGTGTGCCACGGCCATAGCCACCGATCGCCACCAGCGCCAAAGCCGGCAGATCGCCCTTCGCATCGGCGAGCGTCATGTCCAGCACCGAGGCCAACACGATGTCGATCAGCTCCGCACGGGCATTGGCGATTTCAAGTCCACCCGCTCCGGCCCGATGTCTCAGGAAGATGCGGTGCTCCTCGATCTTCATGAAGCGCTTGTAGAGCGAGATCCGCTCCGCTGGGGAAAGCTGCTTCTGGATCGTGGGCTTCAGCGTCTGCCGGGCATGGGCTTGAAGCGTCTTGAGGTGATTCGGCATCGGGTGTCTGGAAAAGGTGGGGACTTTCCCCCTCAGGTCAAGCCGTTGGGAGCCAGTATCGGCTCCACACTAATTGAGTAAGTGGACGGTTTGAGATACGCAGCGAACGAGCATTTCAAGATCACCGCGTCTTCGCATCGTCCTCGATCCACTTCCACAGCGAGTCGAGCCCGGCTTTGACCTTGGCTTTCGCGTCGGCAAGTTCACCACCCGGCGCGGCTTTCCCGAACAGGTAGAACTTGATCTTCGGCTCGGTGCCGGAGGGGCGGACGGCGAAACTGCGACCGTCGGCGAGGTCGACGAAGATCATCTTTTCCTTCGGCAGCAGATCGCCTTCCTGGTCGAAGAGATCCTGTTTCGAGAAATCGCGGATCTTCGCCACAGCGGAGCCATCGACCTGCTGCGGCGGATTGGCCGAGTAGGAATTCGCGAGCGCCTGGATCTTCGCGGCACCATCGGCGCCTTCCATGACGAGGGACTTACCGCCTTCGAGGTGGTAGCCGTATTGGGTGTAAATTTCATCCAGCAGAGCAGGCAGCGTCTTGCCGACCGACTTCGCGTAGGCGGCGACCTCGGCAAACATTACGGCGGCGCCGTTGCCGTCCTTGTCGCGCACGGCATCAGAGCCAAGGTAGCCGTAGCTTTCCTCGCCGCCGAAGATGAAGAAGCGTGAGTATTCGAGTCGCAGCGCGCGGGTTTGGGACTCTGTTAGAGAGCGGTAGTCACCCTTCTTGTCGGCCGGAATGGCGTCCTCGTATTTCTTCAGCTTCGAGGCGATGTACTTGAAGCCGGTGAGCGTGTCGACCAGCCCGATGCCGAAGCCATCGGCGATCGCGGCCTGGAGTTCGGTGGTGACGTAGGTCTTGATGAGCAGCGCGCGGTTGCGGGTGGTATCGTTCAGCCAGCCGAGATCGAAGGCGGTCTTGACGCGATACCAGGCCATCAGGGAACCGATCTGGTTGCCAGTGAGGAGCTGCATTTTTCCGACGGCGTCGCGGACGGCGATGCCCATGCGGTCGCAGTCCGGGTCGGTGCCGATGACGATCTCCGCGCCTTCTTTTTCAGCGAGATCCATGGCCATCTTCAAGGCCGGGGCGTTCTCGGGATTCGGCGACTCGACCGTTGGGAAACGGCCGTCCTGGATGTCCTGTTCAGGCACGGTCAGGACTTCGAAGCCGAAGCCGCGGAGCATCGGCACGATGATGTGGCCGCCGGTGCCGTGGAGGTTGGTGTAAACGACCTTGGTCGAGGCTCCAGACAGCAGCTCGGGGCGCATCAGCAAGGTCTTGAGGCGTTCGTTGTAAAGCGCGTCGAAGTCCTCGCCGAGAACAGTGACTTTCCCGCGCTGGGCTTCTGGCAGGGCGTCGTAGCGCTCGCTGGAGATGGCATTGACCTCGGTGATGATCGCAGTGGCGTGCGGCTCCACGATCTGCGCACCGTCATTGAAGTAAGCCTTGAAACCGTTGTCGGTTGAAGGGTTGTGGCTGGCGGTGACGACGACGCCGGCATCGGCCCGGAGTTCACGGATGGCAAAGGACAGCTCGGGCGTGGAGCGTGGGCCTTCGAACAGATAGGCATCGGCTCCGAAATCGGTGGAAACCTTCGCGCAGAACTCGGCGAAATCGCGCGAGAAATGACGGGTGTCGTGGGCGAAGACGAGGACCGGCTTGCGATCCGGGCCGGCGAAGCGCTTGGCGTAAATGACCAGCCCGCGGACCGCGCGGCCGACGTTGAAAAAGTTCATCGTGGCGGTGCCGACGCAGGGATGCTCCGGACGATCGTTCGGGCCGCCTTCGCCTTGTTCGACCGAGGTCACCACCTTGCCAATCGTCCGGCCGCGCAGGCCGCCGGTGCCGAAGGCGAGGGTCTTGAAAAAGCGGTCGTTGAGCTCCTCCCAGTTTCCGCCGTCGACCAGTTCGGTGATCGAGCGCAGGGCCAGATCGCCCGCGGCACCTGCGAGCAGGGCTTCGATGTTGGTTTTGGCGGCGGCCAGCAGCTTGCCTTCTGAGACGGATGTTTCGAGTCGTGCGGTGAGATCGCTCATTTCGCGCTGGATGATAGGGATCCGAACAGGCATGGCAATCCCGCCCATGAGAGATCTTTTGAAAGCCGCCCTGGCCGCGCGGAAACCGCTCATCACCCCGGACACCAACGCGCTGCGGTTGGTGGATGGCGACGGCGATGACTTTCCGGGCGTGATCCTGGAGACCTTCGCCGACCGCTGGCTGGTCTCGACCGATGGCGGGCGCTTTCCTGCGGGCTTCGAGCGCGAGGATCTCCCGGTTTACTGGAAACGCCTCGACCAGCACGTGAAGGATGCGCCGGTCCACGTCTCCGGCCCGACCGTCGACGAGCCCTTTCTCATCCGGGAAAACTCCGCCGCCTTCGAGATCTCGTTCCAGTCCGGCTACTCGCAGGGCATCTTCCTCGATCAGCGGGATAATCGCGCTGAGGTCCGCCGTCGGATGGGGCAGGGGACACGCCTGCTTAACACCTTCGCCTACACCGGAGCCTTCTCGGTCGTCGCGGCACTCGGCGGGGCCGAAACCACCACGCTCGACCTCTCTCAGCCCTACCTCGACTGGGCGAAGCGGAACTTTTCCCACAACGCCTTCGACCCCGCCGCGCATCACTTCTGCAAGGGCGACACCTTCCACTGGCTCCGCCGCTTCGCGAAACAGGGCCGCCGCTTCGATGCCATCGTGCTCGATCCGCCGACCTTCTCCCGCGATGAAAAGGGCAAGGTCTTCCGCGTGGAAAGCGACTACGGCGAGCTCGTCAGCCTCGCGCTGGCCTGCCTCGAAAAAGGCGGCTGGCTGCTCTGCTGCACCAACTGCCGCAAGCTCTCGCACTTCGAGTTCGAGCGCCAGATCTCAGAAGCCTCCACGAAGCGCCTCCAACTCCGACGCTCGGAAATGCCCGACGATTTCACCGGCGAGCCGTATTTGAAGTCCGTCTGGGTGCAGGCCTGAGCAACCCGGCTCGACAGAAAGACGCGGAACGCCCGTAATGGCTGCCTTCCATTTGTTGCCATGCGTTTCTCCATCCGTCTCCTGTCCGTCTTATCCTGTCTCGGTTTCATTGCCTCCGCCGCCGACGAGGCTCCTGCCAAACTGCCGCCGCTTCCGTGGCACATGGTCAATCTCTGGTGGACCACCAGCGGTGAGGTGAAGGACTTCACCAGCTTCTCGGTCGATGTCGACATCTCCACCGACATGCCGTCCGAGACCTACAATCTCTACATTTCCCCATTCTCCGGCGCGATCAACGGCCATCTCATCTACGGCGGCATCCAGACAAACTGCAACGGATGGGACGCGATGAAACCCGAGGACAAAATCCGGCTTCACGGTGGTCACGGTTTCATTTTCTCCCGCTGGAGCGAAAAGCCCGACCTCACCCTCAAGGATGTCCGTGCCACGCCGGGTGGCTTTGTTGAGGCAGCCGGCTACGAGGGAAATTTCGTCTCTGGCCGACGTCCCTATCCTTGGAAAGCCGGAAAATACACCTACCGGCTCCAGCGGCTCGACACCGAGATCACCGACGGCAAGCCCTACACCTGGGTTGGGGCCTCTGTCCACGAGCACGCCACTGGCAAGGACATTTTCGTGAATGCGCTGCGCTTCGCCGGAGACACGCTCACCCACAGCGGGAGGAATGCCGGCTTCATGGAGTTCTACTCAACCGCGAAACTCCACACGCCACCCGACCTCGCAAAGCTTCCTCCTCTCGAAGTCCGTTTCTCCAATCTTTGCTTCAATGGCGCACCCGCCGACCTGAAGAAGATCGATGCCAACTTCATCCGCTCCGCCATGAAACGCAGCGATGGACTGGCCGCTCCCATCTCGCCGAATCTCCTCCATGTTTCCTTGTCCGAGGATGGCCGGGCCATCACCTGCCGCCTCGTCAATCAGCCGTTCCCCGACAGCGAGGAGCCGAACCGCACGCTCTGGCCGGTGAAGAAGTAAGTCTTCATCACAACAATCGTTGCAGGCGTCATCCTCCGCTGTTAGTGACAGGCGAATGAAAGTCGGCATCATCGCCAATCCCAGAAAACATGAGGCGCGGCAGGCGATTGTCGAACTCCGCTCGGCCTTGTCGCGACGGGGGATCGATTCGTTGCTGGAAACCGCCACGGCTGAGTGGATGGGTGAGTCCGGTGGCGTTCCCGGGCATGAGTTCGCAGATCGGGTTTGCGCGGTGGCCGTACTCGGCGGCGATGGCACCATGCTGAATGCCGTGGCCTCTCTCGGGGTCTTTGAAAAGCCGGTCGCCGGGATCAATCTCGGCACCCTCGGCTTCCTCACGAGCTGCACGGACAACGAGGTCGACCTCTTCGCTGAAGCTCTCTCCACCGGCTCCTTCACCACCACGCGCCGGACTCTGCTTGAGGCTGTGGTTTGTCAAAACGGCAAGCCGCCGGAGTCGTTCTTCGCGCTGAACGAAGTGACCCTCGCCCGTGGTCAGACCGGTCGTCTGGTGTCGCTGCTGGCCACCGTCGATGGCGAGCTTCTCAACCACTATCGCGCTGACGGACTCATCGTCGCCACACCCACCGGCTCCACCGCCTACTCGCTTTCCGCCGGCGGTCCCTTGATCGCACCGACCTCCGGTGTCTTCGTCATCACTCCCATCTGTCCGCACAGTATCAGCCAGCGTTCGCTGGTCCTGTCCGATGACGTGGAAATCGGCCTCTCGCCCGAAAATACCGACGAGGGCCAGCTCCTCTTCACCGTCGACGGTCGCGACACCGTCCCGATTTCAGCCGACACCCGCATTACCGTCCGCAAGGCCTCACGCGGCTTCCACCTTCTCCGCCTCGAAGGTCGCTCGTTCTACGAAGCGCTCAGGCAGAAGTTGAAGTGGCACGGCGGATGAGAACCCGGGGTTCGTTCACTCCGTCCGCTTCAACGGACCGAAGAGCCGTTCCTCCACGGCGGAGACGACCTGGTTGGACCTCGTCATCAGGGGATGCGCGATGACTGGAAACTCGGCATTTTCCGCCCGCTCCCAGACCGAGTTGGTGGCGGGAACGATGACGAGATCGTAGGGTGTGCGGAAGGAACTCACCGGCATTTTTCCAAGACGATTCTCGGACTGTTGCAGGCGGGCGAGAAACTCGCTGCCCGGTCGCATTTGTCGTGCTCCCTCGCCCCCGTAGAGCCATGCGATGTTCGTGCCGTGATGGGGTGTGGCCAGGGTGATGAAGCGATCACAGCGTTTCGCGCCATCCAGTTCCTGAAGGTAGTATCGCGAAACCAGGCCGCCCATGCTGAAGGCGACGATGGAGAAGTGCTCGCGTGGGCCGAAGCGCTGGTGGATTTCCGACTTCAATTGCACGGCCAGTTTTTCCAAACCATCGCGTCCATCACAAGGGTGCAGGGACGGAGCCATGCACTCGACTCCCTGGGCCTCCAGCCTGCGTCTCAAGGTCCCGAAGGCCCAGTTTCCCGGCTGGAAAATGCCATGCACGAACACCACCCGCTGGGTCGGTGGCACCGGCTCACGGGCGGGAAGGGGAGCTGCACTGGCAAGGCTGGCAGTGAGCAGGACGAGTCGGCGTTTCATGGATTCAGGAAAAGGAAAGAATCTTGTCTTCGTTCTTCATCTCGCCATGGAGCTTGAGTCGGCGTACGTGCAATCCGGCATCGACCATCCCTTGCGTGGAGCCACACTTGACGAAGGAGACAGCAGCATAATCGGACTCATCGCATCCCGCCAATGCACGCAGGCCAGTTTGTTTCGTCTGGAAATAAAGCGTGTGATCAAACTTCTCCTTCTCATGGACCTCCCCATCGTGAATGTGGACAGTGGGGAAGAAGAGCCGCTCCGGATGGCGTGAAGGAAACTGGAAAGCCAGCGGATGAACTGAACTGTTGCCCTGCTTGAGCTTGAAAACCGCGAAGCCGTAATCGCGATACTGGGGAAGTTTTTCCCAGGCACCGTCCGGCAGGCGGAAGCGGGCATCGAGTCGGGTGAAATCCTTCGGACCGGGGACGAACGAGGCCTCGAAGGATCCAACACTCTGGACTTTGAGCATACCCTCCGGGGCCGACGCAGGCATCGGTCCTTTGGATAAGGCCCTCCCACCCGCTTCTGACGGAAATCCCTTGGCGAGATCATCGAACAACATCGGATACTTCTCGAAGTTGACGAACTTGACCTCCTCCTCCTTCGTGCCTGCCCTCACGGGGATCGGCAGGATCATCGCCACGTCTTGCGGGGAATCCAGTTTCATGGCATAGGCAATGAACTGCATCCCGTCCTCCATCGCCCGCGCAAAGATGCGGGTGTTTTCAACGGCACGAACTTTTCCACTGAAGCAGCACATGGTGGGAGTGAGGTTGGAGATCAGCCCGGAGGCCATTCGAGCGGACGACCCGCGAGGATGTGAAGATGGAGATGCGGGACGGCTTCTCCGGCATCGCGACCGTTGTTGATGACCACACGATAGCCGGACTCGGCGAAGCCCTCCTGTCGGGCGATGTGGCTTGCTGTTAGAAGCAGATGACCGAGCAGAGCCTGATCCTCCGCTCCCGCCTGGCCGATCCGGACGATCGCCTTTCGCGGCACGAGCAGCAGATGCACCGGAGCCTGCGGTGAAATGTCGCGGAAGCACACGCAATGATCATCCTCATGGACGATGTTTGCGGGGATCTCCTTGTCGCAGATTTTTTCGAAGAGCGTCTTTTCAGCCATCGCGGTGAGATAGTGGCATTCTCCGCCGGATTCCGCAAGCGGCTCCCGGGCCAAAGAAAAGCGCCCGGGGTCTTCACCACGGGCGCTTCTGGATGGAATGGAATTGCCGGATCAGCCTTGTTCGAGGGCACGGTCCGTGGCGGCGTCCACGATGGCGAAGCGCTCGCGGTGCATGTTCGGATCCGAGCGGAAGATGAGGCGGCCGGAGTGCTGGCGCTCGATGTCGACGAGCAGCGCGCTGTCTTCGGTCTTGAAGCGGTTCAGCACGTCGGCATTCACGACGACGATGATGTCGCCGAGGGTATCGCGATGCTTCTGGATGATGGAGTTCAGCTTCCGCTGGATCTCCACGGACATCGACATGGTGGTCTTCACGCGGCTGCGGCCCTGGCAATACGGGCAGGGCTCATACATGGTCTCGCGCAGCGATTCATTGAGCCGCTGGCGGGTCATTTCCATGAGACCGATCGGCGAGATCTGGAGGACCTGGGTCTTGGCCTTGTCCTTCTTGAGTCGGTCCTTCATCGCCTTGTAAACCGCCTGCTGGTCCTTGCGGTGGCGCATGTCGATGAAGTCGACGACCACCAGGCCGCCGATGTTCCGGAGGCGGAGCTGGCGGGCCACCTCGACGGCCGCCTCGACGTTGGTTTCGAAGATCATCTTGTCCACGTCCTTCGAGCCGCGATTGCGACCGGTGTTGACGTCGATGGAGATGAGGGCCTCGGTTTCATCAATCACGATGTAGCCGCCGCAGGGCAGCCAGACCTGGCGGGAGAAGGCCTCGTCGATCTGCTTCTGGATGCCGATTTTCTCGAAGATCGGAATTGGCGCGGAAGGTAGATGAAAGACCCGGCGCTTGGCGCGGCGGGAGATCTTTCCGGCGATTTCGCGGATGCGCTCGGTGGTCTCCGCGTCATCGCAGAGGACCTGGTCGATTTCATCAGTGAGGAAATCACGGGCTGTGCTCTCGATGAGGCCGGGTTCACGGAAGGTGCAGACCGGAGCCGGGTGGGCATCGCGGCGGGCTTCCACCTCGGACCACTGCTCCATGAGCATCGCGAGGTCGCGAACGAAGTGGCGGGCGCGGGTGCCCTGGGCGACGGTACGCATGATGATGCCCATGCCTTCCGGGACGGAGAGCTTCTGGACGATCTTGCGGAGGCGCTGGCGCTCCTTTGGGTCCTCGATCTTCCGGGAAATCCCGAACTGCTCGGTGTAGGGCATCAGGACGAGATAGCGGCCGGCCAGCGAGATGTTGGTGGTGACGCGCGGGCCCTTGGTGCCGATCGGTCCTTTCGAGACCTGGATCATGATTTCCGAACCGATCGGATAGATGTCCGGGATGTCCTTGGAAGAGATCTTCTTCTGTTGCTGTTTCTTCTGGCTGCCCACGCGCTCGATCTCTTCGAGACCGGCATCGAGAGCGGCGGGAATGGCATCCCAGAAGTGGAGGAAGGCGTTCTTCTCAAGTCCGATGTCGACGAACATGGCCTTGAGGCCGGGCTCGATGTTCTTGACGCGGCCTTTGAAAATTCCGCCGACGATGTTTTGATCGCCTTCGCGCTCGACGGTGTATTCCTCCAGGACGCCGTCTTCTAACAGGGCGACTCGGCGTTCAAGTTTCTCGACGTTGATGATGATGCTGTTGCCTTGCGACGGGTCGGGCTTGCCGATGCCGAGCATGCGTTTGATGCGTTGGATCATGTGAATATGGATGGGAAGGTTGGTGGTTGGGTTGGTGGAAAATCAGGGATCGGGGATGGGAATGGCCCTTGGAATGGTGCCTTGCTCATCGACTTCCGGTGCAATGGTGGGAGAGGGGTCTGCTGGCGGGCGGTCTGGATCTTGGACGGGCCGGAGAGGCACGGATTCAGTTGGGTCGTCCGGGACATCGTCGCCAGCGGTGTCGTTCGGATCGGCAGGTGGAAGATCGTCGAGTGCGGCAATGGAGGCGATCTTGTCCATATGGCCGCCGAAGGGTTTCTGGACCTGGAGTGGCAGCTTGCCGCCCTTTTCCTTTTCCATCAGGCCACGGAAGATGTGCTGGACGAGTGGACCGGCAACATGTCCGCCGGAATCACCGTCCTGAACCATTACGACGACGGCGTATTTCGGTTTGTCGAATGGAGCGAAGGCGACGGTCCAGCAGTGGTGGGTATTCAGGACGGGATTGACCTGCGCGGTTCCGGTCTTGCCTGCAATCTGGAGGTCCGGAAGCTTCACTGCACTTGCAGTTCCTCCTTCGTTCACGGCCATCCACATACCCTTGCGGATGATGGCGAGGTCGGACTCCTTGACGCCTTCCTTGAGGAGGTCGACCGATATTTTCGTTTCATCCTTGATCAAAAGGGTGCCGTCCATGGCGATGGCCTTCTTGACCAGCCGGGGCTGGAGATATTTGCCGCCGTTCGCGATCGAGCAGACCATCGAGCAGAGCTGGAGCGGAGTGGCGAGCACGCTTTGGCCGATGGAAAAGAGGGCGATGTCGTGCTGGGTGACGGAGGCTCCCGGATGAGAGGCGCGCCAGTTGCGGTTGCCAATGACGACTCCGCTCGCTTCGTTGGGAAGGGGGATGCCGGTGGGCTTGCCAAAACCAAGCATGGTGAAGCCATCGGTCATCGACTTGCCGCCGATCGAGTTGGCCATCTTGATGAAATAGGGATTGCAGGAGTTCCGGATCGCCGTCGGCATGGCTTCGGAGCCGTGCGAGCCCTTGCTCTTGTTCCAGATCCAGCAACCGACCTTGGCATTTCCATACTGCACGTAGCCATCGCAACTGAAGATACGGGTCGCCTGACCCTTCATGGCTCCGCTGATGGCGGTACCGAGCTTGAACGTGGATCCAGGCGTGAAGTTGGAAATGCTGCGGTTGATCAGTGGCTCGGCCTTGTTGTTCCTGTAAGAGGCATACTTCTCCTTCTTGATGGCAGGGATGAAGTCATTCGGATCATAGTCCGGCACGGAGGCCATGCCGAGAATCTCGCCGGTCTGGACGTCCATGATCACGGCGGAGGCACGTCCAGCGTGGCGGAGGGTTTCCTCGGCCAGATACTGGATGCGGGCATCAAGGGTGAGTTCGACCTTGGCTCCGTTGCCGGCGCGGACGTGTGCGATCTCGCCCCGGATGGTGCCTTTTTCATCCTTCAGCATCTCGCGCCGACCTTCCGGTCCGCGCAGGATGTTGTCCATGGTGGCCTCGATGCCGGCGATGCCCTTGGCTTCGCCGATGTAGTGGTCGAACCGGCGATCCGCTCCTTCCGGGATGTCTCCCTTCTCCCATTGTTTGAGGTAACCGATCACGTGTGAGGCCAGCGCCCCATAAGGATATTTGCGCTCGGAGTTGAGGCTGAGCTCGACGCCGGGCAGTTCCAGGTTGTGCTCGGCGAACTTCGAGAACTCCTCATAGGTGAGATCGGTGCGATAGCTGAATGGCACCAACCCTCCATGGGTGAGGTAGTGGGCACGGAGGGCGCCGGCACTGTAGTTTCTGGCGAGATTGAGATCCTTCTGCTGAAGGCGCTGGATGACGGACTCGTTGACGATGCCGACGATGTCGCGTTCGGTTTTCGCCCGGTCCATGCCGCGCTCCTTGACGAGGCGCTTCAGCTCCGGGGTCTCGGCGTGCTGGCGGCGATAGGCGGTATAGATTTCCTGAAGGTTGAAGGTGATCTCGTAGTCGCGGACGTTCTTCGCGAGGACGATGCCGTTGCGATCGGTGATCTCGCCTCGCACCCCGGGCTCACGGATCGTCACCTGCCGGTCTCCGGGGACCATTCCCTGAAACTCGTCGCGACGCTCGATCTGGAATTCATGGAGCCGGGTCAACAACGCTCCGAACCCGACCAGCACGCCGGCGGTCAGGAGGTAGAGACGGAATCGATAGCGGGGCTCCATAGTGAATCAGGAGTAACGGTTGCGGGGCTTGATGCCATCCAGCCGGATGGTGTGCTGGCAGAGATTGGCAATGCCAAACAGCATCCAGAAGATCATGGGCGAAAACAGCATGGTCAAAAGCGAGGTGATGACCACCTGGAGCACAGTTGCACGGGTGAGGATGAATTCACCTCTGACGAAGGTAATGAGCGCGTATTCGGCGGAGAGATAGAGGAAGACCGCGATGCCGGTGAGCAGCGCGGAGAATTGCCATTTCCCCTGTCGGAAAAGCGGCTGGATGCCCTGCATCAGGTAGCCCATGCCACCGAACAGGAGGATGGAGTAGCCGAAGCGCAGTGACTCGACCTGTTGCGAGTAAATCTCAGGGTCGCCACCGGCTGGACCGAGTCCGCACTGGGCGTCCCACAGGAAGCCGCAGACGAAGGCAAGCAGAAGCATCGTCGGGGTCCCCACCGTCACGGCGGCACAGAGAAAAACGAGCTGCACCAGCAGGATGCGGGCGTTGTGGAGCCCGGTGAAGGCAGGGAGGAACTGCTGCACGATGAAGGCAGCGAGAACCAGCAGCAGGGTGATGACGGTGTAGCGGATCACGGGAGTTCAATCGCCTGCTGTGAGCACGACGAAAACAGTCCCCAAATCCGCGAAGTTGACCGATGGACGGACAGAAGCTTCGGAATCCAGGGAGCCCTTTTCAATCGACTCGATGGTGCCCAAAAGGATGTTGGCCGGGAACAAGCCTCCCCGGCCGGTGGTGAACACGCGCTGCCCCGGATGGAGAGCGGCGTCCTTTGATAAAAAGCGAAGCCGGAGCATCGGAGTGCCTTCGAATTTTCCGCGCTGGCCGCTGAGGATCCCCACTTCTGGGGTTCCTTCGACCTTGGCGGAGACCTGGCATTTCTCATCCGTGAGGAGGATCACGCTGGAGCGGTCCTTCTGCACCAGATCGGTCTTCCCGACCAGGCCCTCGTTGGATAGCACAGGCAGTTGCGGGCCGATCTTCGACTGGTCACCGCGATCAATCTCGACCGTCTGCCACCACGTCGTCGGTTGACGACGGGCGATGCGGGCGGCGACGACGTCGAACTTGGTCGCTTCCTCGAATTTCAGTGCGTGCCGCAGCTGGGTGTTTTCACGTTCCAGATCACGAAAGCGGCCCTCGATGATTTCCAGCCGACCGATCTTTCCCTCGATCTCCTGCAGCTTCACCTCGAGCTCCTTCGAATGATGGGTCTCGTCAAGAAAGATGCGGGCCTTGATTTCCAGTGCGGAGCCGGACCTCAGGAATGGAGAAATCGCGGAGTAATACGCCGCCTGAATGTCACGCACGGCAGGGTCGAGCCGGGTGAGGGCCCAGACGGCACCACCAAGAAACAACAACAGGGCGATCAGGTTCAGCGGCTTCATGGCTGGGGCAGCCTGCCGGGGCGGATGTTAGCGATCGGTGTTGGTCACCCGCTTCAGGAACGAGAGCTCCTGAAGGGCCTTGCCCGTGCCTTCGGCCACGGCGCTGAGGGGATCCTCGGCGATGTGGACCGGCAGACCGGTTTCCTCACGAAGGAGACGGTCGAGCCCCTTGAGGAGCGCGCCACCACCGGCGAGGACAATGCCGCGATCGACCAGGTCGGCCGCGAGTTCAGGAGGGCAACGCTCGAGCGTGGTGCGGACGGCATCGACGATCGTGCTGAGAGGGTCGGACATGGCCTCGCGGATTTCCTGCGAGGTGATGGTGATGGTTTTCGGAAGGCCGGCCACGAGGTCGCGGCCCTTGACTTCCATGGTCATTTCCTTCGGCAAGGGAGCAGCCGAGCCAAGGCGGATCTTGATGTCCTCCGCCGTGCGCTCGCCAATCATGAGATTGTAGGCACGCTTCATGTATTGCGTGATCGCCTCGTCGAGTTCGTCGCCAGCCGTCCGGACACTGCGGGCATAAACGATGCCGGAAAGGGAAATGAGCGCCACTTCAGTCGTGCCACCGCCGATATCGACGATCATGTTTCCGGATGCCTCCTGCACTGGCAGGCCCACCCCGATCGCTGCCGCCATCGGCTCCTCGATCAGGTAAACCTCGCGAGCTCCGGCCTGTTCGGCGGATTCGCGGACGGCGCGGCGCTCGACCTCGGTGATTCCGGACGGAATCGCGATGAGCACCCGCGGGTTCGAACGGCGGCCCTTGTTGACCTTGCGGATGAAGTGTCGGAGCATCGCTTCGGTCACTTCGAAATCCGCGATCACGCCGTCTTTCAATGGTCGGATCGCGACAATATTGCCCGGCGTTCTGCCGAGCATGCGTTTGGCGTCATCGCCGACGGCGAGCACCTCATTGGTTCCCGCCCTGACTGCCACCACCGACGGCTCGCGCAAAACGATGCCGTGGTCTTTGACGTTGATCAGTGTGTTCGCGGTGCCCAGGTCGATGCCTATATCATTGGAAAATAGATTTCCAAAAAGTTTTTTGAACATGGATAGTGTTGAAAATGAGAGAGTAAGTGGTGAAAATTGCGGTGTCCTCCCGAACCCGGTCGCCTCATCGTTCCGACGGGAAAACCTGACGAAAACGAAGCGGGTGGCCGGGCGCCTCCAAGAGAATGGGCGAACCTCTTCATTCGCCGCCCTGAGGTCAAGCGGGAATCCGTGTTCCTCACTGTCCTGCCCGATGTTCCACGCGCTTGTATATCAATGCGTCGCAAGCAGCGGTCCGACCGCCGCGTGGCGGGTGAGGAATTCGTCCGCCATGTTGCCATAAGCTTGGGCTCCCAATCCGCTGCCGTCGTGCTCGAAGATCGTCTTGCCGTGGCTGGGCGCTTCGCCGATCCGGATCGTCCGCGGAATCATCGTCGCATACATCTGGTCCGGGAAAAATCGGGAGACTTCGTCCACCACTTGCCGCGAGAGGAGGGTCCGGCCGTCATACAT
>JANOBS010000413.1:0-5468 GCA_031411755.1 Luteolibacter sp.
CGTATAGACCGGTTCCAGCGAGATCACCTTCTGGTGATCGGTGCCGAGGCCGCTGTCATACTGGTGGATCGGATCGCTGCCCAGCATCCTGAAAATGGGAACGGGAATCTGGTTCTCCGCATTCTGGGCCGGCATGTAGGCGTTCCTGGTGCTGGGGTAGTAGCCTTGGTTCCAATAGCCGCCCCACATCGTGTAGCCGTCGGTGCCAATCTGGTCCTTGCAGTTGCATGAGGACTCAATCCCGTAGCGGTCGTGCATGTAGCGCAAAGTGTGGGCGTCGATGAACCACGAACCAACCGACTTGGGGTAAGATCCGAAGATTTTCTTGAACTCCTCCATGTAGGCGTCGGTCAGCTTTTCCCGTTCCTCTGGTGTGTAACCGGTGGCGAACCCGACATCCGCATGCCAGTCCCACGGATAACGGCCACGCCATTTCAGGCCGGCTTTCTCGACCAATGGCTGGGGAATCTCCCACCACGCGCCGATTTCGAAACTGTCGGCGGGCAGTCCCTTGAACAAGGCCTGGTATCTGGGATCGATCAGCGAATCATATTGAAGCAGGAAAGTCCCCCGCAGCTGGTGCTTCTTCATGATTTCGACCTGCTGGACCACCGTCTGGTAGAGCACGTCCTCCGTGATCCATTCGATGCGGGGTTCGCACTGCCGGACGAAGTTGACGATGTTCACGATGCGCGGTGACGCAGGCGTGGAGGATGGCACGGCTTGGGCCACGCAGAGGGCCGGCGCAAACGCCAGGGCGATCAAGGAGGAAAGGAGTTTCATCGACATGGGAAAGCTGTCGCAGACTAGGCGGTCCTGCATGGCTTTGTAAATCAAGCTTCCCACATTTTGAATCAAGGATTGCAGCTCATCCGGCGCATGCAATAGAATCGCCGTCATGCCTCGGAGTCGACACGTCGCGGTGGTCATGGACCTCAGTTGGCCCTTCAAGAGGCACTATGAGATTTTCGCGGGCATCCGTGACTTTGCCGAAAAGCATGCGGATTGGACGTTCGATCTAGGCAATTTCCCGGACTACGAGCTCGCGCTGGGCAGACACTATGACGGCATCGTCGGCCGGATCGGAAAGGACTGCCACCTCGCGGCGCTGAAAGCCGGGATTCCCGTCGTCAATGTCTGGATCGACTCGCCGGTGGCCGACAAGGTTCCGGGCGTGCACTCCGATTCGCGCGCCATTGGTCGATTGGCCGCGGAGCATTTGATCATACGCGGATACCAGCGCCTTGCCTACTTCGGTTTCAAAGGATCAGCCGACTCCAGACGGCAATATGAAGGCATGTCCGAGGTGGCGCGCGAGCATGGTTATCCGTGCGGCTCGTATTTGACGCATCCCAGTTTCAGCGACAAAGCCGAAAACTGGGCGCGCTTTGTCGATTACGTCAAGCGGGCGCAGCAGGACTGGGAAGCCCCGCTGGGCATTGCGTTTCCCGTCGATGAACTCTGCCACGCGGTCTCCGCCATCTGTCGCGCGGATGGATGGAGGATCCCGGAGCAGCTCGCTGTGATCGGTTGCTGCAATGACCTGCTGGTCTGCAACGCCGCGGATCCCACCTTGTCGAGCATCGACCTCGCGGCATGGAAATGTGGCTACGAATCCGCCAGGCTCCTCAATGAACTGATGCGCGGCAAAGCCCCGCCGACCAGCCCCATCCTGATCCCGCCCAAGGAACTGGTGGTGAGACGATCCACGGACTTTCATGCAGTCAGCGATCCGCGCGTGGCACGGGCCTTGTCCTACATGGCACGGCAATCCGCGGAAAAGCTCTCGGTTCCGGAAATCGCGAAGCATGTCGGCGTCGGCCGCCAGACGCTGGAGAGGGGTTTCGTGAAGAGCCTTGGGCGCACCATCAACGAGGAATTGATCCGCCATCGGATCTCGAAACTGAAGCGCCTGCTGGTGGAATCCGAAGAGTCGATCAAGGAACTCAGCGTCAAGGTTGGCTTCGGCACCACCGCCAACATGTTCCCCATGTTCAAACGGCATACCGGCATGACGCCAAAGGAGTATCGGGAAAAGCACGGTTCCTCTCCGGGATCGAAATCGGACTCGAGGGGCAAAGATACGGATTGAGGGCTCACCCTACCATTCGTGGAGCTTCGTCTGCGCAGCTCATCGCCGAGTGGTGCAATAATTGACTAATTTCATTTGATGCTTGATTGACACGGATCATGGCGTCTGTCAGTCTCATGCAAACGTGGAAAAGAGAATGATACCCATGCGTCCATGCACTCTCCAGCGACCATCAATGCAGATGGCCAAGGCGGTGAATGGAACAAGCGCCCGTTGGAACACGGATTGCTTGGTTAAACCCAATGAGACCTGAAGCACATCCACCTGCAATACCTCGTCTGACCGCCTCATTCGAACCGTAAGAAGATTTCCCGCCCTAAAACCATTCCCAGCCTCTCCTGCTATCCTCCAAAACCAAAATCAAGCAGATGAAACTACGCCTTCTCTTCCCGGCCCGTCTCTCCTTTCAGCTCGCCTCCGCCATCGCCGCGCTGCTCACCGCGCCGTTCGCACAAGCCACCACCTACTACTGGGACACCAACGGTGCCGCCGGATTCGGGGCTGTCGGGCCGTTCACGTGGGATGGTGTCAACGCTTTCTGGAACACGGACAGCACGGGAGCCACCGGCGGCACGTTCATTGCGAGCCCCACCAATGCGGATGATCTGTTCATCAACGGCGGCACCACCGGCACCATCACGCTCAGTGGCACCCAGGCCGCCAGCAGCCTGACCTTCGCGGTCAATGTGGCCAAGACGCTCAGTAGTGGCGCCTCGCTGACCATCGGTGGCACCGGCACGAGATCCGGAATTTTCGTCAACTCGGGTGACAACGCGGCCAACACCATCAGCTCACCGCTGATCCTCAACTCGTCTTCCACCGCCCTGAACTTCACCAACGCAGGCACGGGCACGTTGACCATCGGTGCGGTCACCGGTTCGGCCTCAAGCGGCACCCAGACTGTCAATGTCACCCCGTTGACCGGAGCCATCACCTTCAGCGGAATCATCGGCAACGGTGGATTGGGAGGCGTTGTAGGGCTTGCTCTCAACAGCAGCGGAGGCGGTGGTGCCATCACGCTCTCCGGCGCCAACACCTACACAGGAGCGACGAACCTCTTCGCTGGAACAACCACAATCAGCAACGCCAGCACCTTCACCAACACCAGCGCCATCAACCTCGGTCCAGCGGCACGACTGATTGTAAATGCCGCCAATTCAAGCCTCGCGAAGTTGGCCACAGGCGGTGGTGGCAGCGGCGTGGTCGCAGGTAGCTTCCTGCGTTATTCGCAGGCGCAAACCACGGCAGGTGCGCTTAACGGTCCAGGCACGATCCTCGGCACGGTCGAGTTGAACCTCACCAACGTAAACCCCAACTACACCCTTGATTTCGGCTCGGGCGGCGCATTGAGCAACCTCGTCGCCACCACTTACACTTCCCCAATAACAATCTCCGGCAACGCCTCAATTGATTCCAGCGCGGCGGTTGCCACCTACACCACCGGCGGCATCACCGCTTCGACCGCGGGCACCAAGACGCTCAATCTCACCGGTTCCAACACGGGGGCGAACACCATCTCCAGCGCCATCGGCGATGGCAGCGGCACGGTCGGCATCAGCAAGGGCGGTCCCGGCAACTGGACCCTCTCGGGCACCAACATCTACACTGGCAACACCCGTGTCGATGCCGGGACCCTTCAATTTACCAATCAGGTCTCGCTTTACAATAACGGAGCAGCAGCCACCTGGACAAAAAACAACATCATCGTCGGCGACGGAGCCACCCTAGCCTTCAACATCGGAGGTGCCGGGCAATTTACCGAAGCGAATATCGCCACCCTTCTTGGTTTGTCCGACTCGGCAAGCAACGGATTCACTTCCGGTTCGAACGTGGGACTGGATACGACCGCAGGAAACTTGGTCTTCGCCAGCGTCATCGCCAACACCAACAGCGGCAGCAACATTCTTGGTTTGACCAAACTTGGCAACAATACGCTGACGCTCGACCAAAACAACACCTACACCGGCCGCACGGTCATCAGCGCTGGCACCCTGCAACTCGGCAACGGCGGCACCACCGGAAGGCTCTCCACCAGCAGTGTCATCCTGAACAACAGCAATCTGACCATCAACCGCAGTGATGCGGTGGCCCAAGGCACGGACTTCAGCGCCGCGCCGATTGCTGGCACCGGTTCCTTCACTCAAGCGGGTGCCGGTACCACCACCCTCAGCGCCGCCAACACCTTCAGTGGCACGACCACTGTCAGCGCCGGGGTTCTGAATCTGACCAATGCCCTTGCGCTCCAGAACAGCGCGCTTGTGACCACCGGCGCGGGCACCGTCACCTTTACCGGCTCCCCCACCTTCGGCGGCCTCAGCGGCGCGTCAGGCAATCTCAGCACCATTTTCCCAGGATTCGCCAGCAGCACATCACTCACAGTGAATCCGCTTTCTGGGTCAGTTACCTATGGTGGTGTGATTTCCGACGGAGCAGGTGCCTTGACCCTGACTAAAACCGGCGCAGGCACCCAGATCCTCTCCGGTGCCAACCTCTACGCCGGCACGACCACGATCAATCGCGGCACGCTCACTATCGGCAACGGCACCACCGGCAGCCTCAATGGCACCACGGGCACCGCGCTCACCTTCACCGGCACCGGCACCTTCAACGTGGCGGAAGCCGCTGGCAGCACTCAGGGCATGGGCGCGCTTACCTTAAGCGCTGGAGACGGCACGGTCACCTCCACGGCGGCTTCGGTTTCAGCAACCCAGACAGTGACCTTCGCTTCGCTCTCCGCCCGGACCGCAGGTGCCACCGGCAACTTCACCCTGGCCACCAACCTCACCGCCGGTCAAAACCAGATCGTCCTCACCAGCGCCGCCAACGCGCCATTTAATAACAGCGGCTCGAACAATCAAGGCATCTTCTTCGGCACCACGGAATACGCCCGCTACGACACCGTCAACAATCGTTTCCGCGCGGTGACCTATGGCACCGATAGCAACGCCTCCGCGATAGTTGCCACGGCTGCCACACTGGGGATCGACGACGCCACCAAGGACGTCAAGGTCAGCGGCAACATCACCGCCCAGGCCACCGCGTCGGTAAACACACTCAACCTGGTGGCTACCACCATGACCCTGAGCAGCACGGCGCAAGTCCTGAGCGTGAATGGCATTCTGGCGACCGGCGGCTCAATCGCCACGACCGGCAGCACAATCAACTTGGCCGGCAAGATCCAGCCCGCGGTGGCGGGCGGGGAATTGGTGATCAACACGACCGGCAATTTTGGGTTAACTGCGATCATCCAGGACAATACCTCCGCGAGTTCACTCACCAAATCCGGCACCGCCCAGCTTACGCTCAATAACTCGAGGAGCACTTACACTGGCGGCACGGTCGTCAATGCGGGAACGGTTACCTTCGCCAACGATCA
>JANOBS010000414.1:0-8036 GCA_031411755.1 Luteolibacter sp.
CGGGAACCGGTTGCCCCTTGAAGGTGAAGCGCTCGACCCTTCCAGTGGCATCGAGTTTCAACTCGAAGGGCCAGAGAGTGCGATCGGACTTCGACTCCGCTGCTTCCTCGCGAACGATCTCGATGAGTTCGGCGGCAGTGAGCTTTGCGGTGACGAGAAGGTTTTCGTAGGGAAGGATTTCCCAGCAATCGGCCACGGTTTTCGGGCCGGGTGCGATCTCACCGGTGCCGAAGCTGCCGTGGAAAACGCCATCGACCTCGGTGTTCTGGCGCTTCAAGGCGGCGGCGAAAGATTCGCACAAAATCTGCACGAGGCGGCTGTTGCGACCGGAACCTTTGATCGCGGCAGTGACCTTGCAGACGGGTCGCGCGAGCTGCTCGGCGGACTTTTTCAAGGTGGGATCTGCCGATTCGATGACCGCTGGATCGGCCTCGAAACGATCATCCATGAGCACGGTGAAGGCGCGCTTGTCGACGAGCCTGCCCTTTTCCACATCGAAAGAGAGATCCACGCGACCGCAGTGGATGCCGTAGTAACTCGCCTGGGTGCACAAGGCTCCGTTGAGCATCCATGTTGGCTGGTCCTGATGGGTGTGGCCGGCAAGAAAGACATCGACCTCCTTCACCGCCGCCAGGAGTTCACGGACAGGATTTGCAAAATCATCATCAAAGCGCCAGCCCATGTGGCCCATGACCACGATGGCATTTGCCTTGGCCGCCTTCGCCTCGGCCACGCTGGCACGCAGCGACTCGAGCGGTGAGGTTGGAGAAACCCCCGCCAGGGTTTCAGGTGCCAGCCAATAGGGAAGTCCGGGAGTGACGAGGCCGATAAGCGCGATCTTGAAACCACCGACCTCCTTCATCATCCAGGGCAGGACTTTTTTCCAGGCGCCTTCCAGAGCCCCGGGCTTCTTTCCGCCAAGGTCGAGGTTGCCGGTGAGGATCGGGGATTTCGAATGGGTCAGTACTCCTTCGAGCACCTCGCGCCCCCAATCGAAGTCATGGTTTCCGAGCGCCCAGGCGTCGTAGCCGACGCGGTTGAACAGCTCGATCATCACCTTGCCGCGCGAGTCCAACCCTGCGGCTGTGCCTTGATAGACATCGCCGATATCCACCAACAACGAATCCGGACACTCGCGTCGCCAGCGCCGGATCTGGGTCACGCAACGGGCCATGCCGCCGACGTTTTCGATGCCGTCGTAATTCCGTGTCGGGAGGATGTGACCGTGCAGGTCGGTGGTGTGGAAAATGGAAACCGTGCGGACACTTTTGCCGGCAGCGCCAAGTCCAAGTGAACTCGCACCGAGCCAGGCCCCGGATGCTGTTAGAAAGTTGCGGCGGCTCTGATCAACGTCGCACGTCAGGGGTCTCGGCAGGTTCGATGGCATAGGCGTCCCAGATTTTCTCGAATCCATTCTCCGGCTTCTCCGCCTGTCGGATCACTCCGCTGGCGGTCAGGCCGCCCCATGGATGGATCCGACACCCACAGGCCTCCATCGCCTGTAGCGTCCAGACGTTGCAAATACGAGGCAAATAGTACGAGTGGGGAGAGTCGAGCAGGACGCCTTTTCCCCAACTTGACTTGCCGACCGACCACGGAAGGCCATCTGATCCGTGCCTGACGCATCCATTCAGGAAAGCCGCAACGGATGGCCCGCGATCGCGCGGCACCAGCTTTCGCCAAACCCGCTGATAGGGGCAAACATCGACGACCTCGTAGTCGAATGGAATCAGCTCCATCACGGAAGGAGAAGGCGAGCAGAGAGCTCGGATCGCCTGCCAGGGGGTGAGCCAGGCTTCTTGAACGTAGGCCTCGCGATTTCCCCAACTGAGGGTGACATACTTCGATTTCGGAAATCCTTTCGGTGGTACGTATCCGCTTTCGATCAACCAGTCGTAGGGAAACACGATCCCGGTGTGCAATTCATCCGCAAGCAACCAGACGAGAACGTCGGGGTCTTTTGTCGCCTTCGTAGGCCCGCCATTGTGGCCAGGCTGGTCAGATCTCACCTCGACGCGCTGCACGGTGGTCGGCACAGGTACTCGGATCGAGCAACTAGTCAGCGATGCTGCCGCTACCCAGAGGGCGACGGCTACCGTGATGGAACGACAAGGGGTCATCGGATGCACGGGATCATCCGGATTTCCCCTTCCCTTGCGAGCGAAAACCCGTGTCGCTCAAGGCAGCGATTTCGTCACGCATCCAGGAATGAGCAAACGTATTCGCAGATCTCGTCCGCGACGGTGATCGTGAAGCCGCTGTTTCCAGCCACGTCGAAATGGGAGCCAGCCGCGATGTTGATCATGTCGCTGGTCCCATCGAGCACGACCGAGCAGGAGCCGGCGATGATCTCCATTCGCTCGGGGGCAGCGGTTCCGAAGTGGTATTCACCTGGATAGATGAGGCCGACGGTTTTCTTAGACCCGTCTTCAAAGCGGACGGTGTGGGAAACGACGCGGCCGTCGAAGTAGACGTTGGCCTTGGCATCGACAGTGACGTTGGAGAACGAGGGGGTGCTCATGGTTTGGAAAAGGTTATTCGATTGGCAGGCCAGCTTCTTTCCAAGCCGCAAAGCCGCCGTCTAGGACGGAAACCTGATAGCCGAGCTTGGCGAGTCGCTCTGCCACCGCTCCGGCGTCCGGACAAGCGGCATCAGTGCAATACAGGACGACGGCCCGGTCCGTCGCGATGGCGGCCTTGATTTCAGCCTCGTGTTGCGGAAGGTCGGAATCAAACGAGCCGCGAGGCCAGTTTCTGGCACCGGGAAGGTGCCCGAATGCATAAACGAAAGCCGGGCGCGCATCGTAAAGCAGAACGCGGTCGCTTTGTTGCAGCGTGAACAGGTTGGTCAGACTGATCGCGGTCACCACCGCTGTTGGCTTGACCCGTGGGGTTGCAACAGGCTTCAGCTTGGCTACGGGCTGAACCGGCGGAGGTGGTTTGACGCACGCTGTCGCGAAACAAACCACCATTACCGCCAGCAAACGTGTCGGCGTTGGGAGCACGGTGATCACTCCCCGATCTTGATCAGCTCAACATCGAAAACAAGTAGACCACCAGGCCGGCCGCCCTCGGATTTTTCGCCGTAGGCAAGATTGCCAGGGATCCAGAAGCGACGCTTTTCGCCGACCACCATGAGTTGAACCCCCTCGGTCCAGCCCGCGATCACGCCCGTGAGCGGAAAGCTGGTTGGCTCGCCTCGCTTGACGGAACTATCGAAAAGCTTGCCGTCAGTGGTCCAGCCCGAGTAGTGGACCGTCACCGTGTCACTTGCTTTCGGGTGAGTGGTTCCAGTGCCCTTCGCGAGAACTTTGGAAGCAAGACCAGACGAGGTCTTTTCCGCATCAGCGGGAGCAGCGGCGACATCGGAAGGAGTCTCCGGAGCAGGAAGGCCAGCCTTGATTGAAATCAGCTCAGCCTCGACCACCAGACCACCAGCGGGTGCACCTGGGGGTGGATTGTCTCCAAATGCAAGCTTCGAGGAAATCCACAGCTGACGCTTTTCGCCTGTCACCATGAGCTTGATGCCTTCCGCCAGACCACCGATCCGTAGTTGCTCGAGAGGGATGTCTGCAGGACCGCCCTGCTGGGCGGTGCTTTGAAGGAGCTGCCCATCACTCGTCCAGAGTGAGAGATTCAGCTTCGCCGTGTCTCCATCCTTGGGATGGTCGGTGCCGGTTCCCTTGGAGGTTGCCTTGGAGACAAGTCCTGAGTCTGACTTCACGGCATCGGCCGGAGGGGCAGACAAATCGGCCGGTGGCTTGGGGGCCTGCTTGATGGAAATGAGTTCAATGTCGAATACCAGCAAACCGCCTGGACGGCCACCCCCGGGATTTTCGCCGTAGGCCAGATCCGCCGGGATCCAGAAGCGGCGCTTTTCCCCTTCGACCATGAGCTGCACCCCTTCGGTCCAGCCCTTGATCACACCGTTGAGCGGGAAGCTTGTCGGCTCGCCGCGTTTGACGGAGCTGTCGAAGAGTTTGCCATCGGTCGTCCATCCGGAATAGTGCACAGTCACCGTATCTGCTGCACTCGGATGAACCGAGCCAGTTCCCTTGGTCAGAACCTTAGAGGCAAGACCAGTTGCGGTTTTAGCGGCATCCGCAGGAGCGGCTTTGACGTCGGAAGGCGTTTCAGGCATATCGGATTGGGAAAAGGCCACCGGGGCCGTGGCGAGCACAAGAGCGAGAGCGCTCAGGCAGAGGGACTGTGGGAATTTCATGGGTCAGCGTTTCCAAGGACTGTCTGTTGTGGTTCTGGAGCTGTCAATCCTCCCGGCCGTTGGACGTTCTCTGAGCGCAATTTTTGTTGCCTCGCCACAGTAGGGACAGTGGAAGTGGTCACGGAACAATACGCTGGTCGCCACCTGCAGGCGATAGCTTCCAAGCAATCGCTTGGCGCGTCGATTCTTCTGGCAACGTTTCGGATGCAAAGGCGGGATCATGCATAGGGGACATCTCGCCCTGCTGCTCACCCCCCATTCCAGAATATAGGAGGCCAATGAGGCACCCACCAATTGCCCACCCAGCAGCACATGACCATCCCCTGAATGAAAAAAACCAACCATCATGACCACGAGGCCCGAAAAAAAGGACAGAACCGCCAACCACAGGAGCATCGAAGAGCTGCGGAACCTGAAAATGGTGGTATTGGAAGGTAGGCGATGCATGTGATCTGATGAATGATCATCCGGATCTTGTGCGGCAAAATTGCCGCCCTTGTTTACGACTTGTCAATCCATCGCATCTCACTGATGAGCACATCTTGCGGGATTTTTGTCATGACTCTTTGCGAATGAGTTCAGGATGCGCCAGATCAGAAAAGCCTGGTTTCCAAATGGGGCTATAAGCAGTGCTCGGATGTCCTGGGGAATATCGTCAGAAGAACCCGGGCTGAATCTCTCTTGGATCATCTTGCGGCTTCGATCCCGCCAGCAAGGAATCGATTTTCATCAATAGATCGAGCGATGGGATCTCACCATCCTCCAGAAGCCCCCTTAATTTCATTCGCCACTCTTCGTGACCCCTGCCGTCCTCACGGGACAAAATCCAAGCGATTTCGGACAGACGCCCACTTGGGGCAAGCTGCCTACGGGTTCGCTTGAGCCAAGCTTCGAAATAGGGCTTCTGGACAGAAGAACCAAGCACAGCTCAAAGCTTAAGACAGCTGATCCCAAGGGTCAAGACACCTGAGCTACCGCCATCGCAGCAATTCCTTCGCGCCTGCCGACAAAGCCCATTGTTTCATTGGTTGTGGCCTTGATCCCAACGCGTTCCGGAGGAATTCCCAGCGCCATCCCTATGTTCGTGCGCATGGCCTCGCGATGGGGCAGGACCTTGGGGGCTTCCGCAACGAGGGTTGCATCCACATTGACGATAGAGACCCCGGCTTCATCGGCCAGTTGACGACATTTTTCCAGGATTTTTAGTGATGATATTCCTTCGCAGGAAGGATCTCCCGGAGGAAAATAGAAACCGATGTCGGGATGACCAAGTGCCCCGAGCACCGCATCCGCCAGCGCATGGCAAAGGACATCCGCATCGGAATGACCATCAAGTCCGTGGCTATGGGGAATCAAGACGCCACCCAGTATGAGCGGGCGCCCTTCCTTGAATCGATGAACATCGTAACCTATGCCGATCATGAGTCGTATGGGGCGTGGAATTGGCAGATTGGATTAAAGGATCTCCCCGATTGGAATGCGTCCATTCGATGCGACAATGGCCCACACATCCGGCTTCCCTGCGACCGGCTGAAGATCCACCTGCCCTCCTGCCGACTCGACCAGCAGCTTGCCTGCGGCGATATCCCAAAGGGAGATGCGTGATTCAATGTAGCCGTCAAGCCGACCGCAGGCGATGTAGGCCATCCCTAGCGCTGCCGAACCCATCATCCGCATTTTCCGGGCACGCAAAGAAGCTTTTCTGAAACGTTCAAGCCCAACTGTAAGAGCCTCACCGTCTTTTCCACAACCGACGAACAGGACCGCTTCCTCGAGCAAATCACGGGAGCTCGTCTTGATGGGTTTGCCATTGAGCTGGGGAGTCTTTCCGGCTTCCACGGTCCACGTCTCGCCGACCATCGGATCGTGAATCACTCCAACGGTGATCTCACCCTCCACCCGCAGGGCGATTGACACGCAGAAGTGAGGAATGCCGTAGTAGAAATTCACCGTTCCATCGATTGGATCAACGATCCACTGCCGCGGGGCTGATTGGTTTCCGGCGAGTCCCTCCTCACCATAAAGCGCATCTTTAGGACGGGCCGAGAGAAGCAGTTGTGTGATCAGATCCTGGGACTGCTTGTCCAAAGCCAGCTTGATGTCGTGATGGGACGCCTCATCGACCACTGCCTCCTTACCGAAGTGCTCGCGGAGAAGTTTCCCAGCCTCAAGGGCTGCATAGGTGGCAAGTTCGAGATCAGTCATCATTGGGAAATGTTTCTAGATGCAGCAGGTTGGAAGCCGTTGCGGGGTGATCTTCTTTCCTGATTGGAAATGCGCAATCCGCAAACGTTTCAACGCGAAGCAGACAGCAGTAGGATTTCTTCCACCAGTTGATCGGCCAAGTGGATCTTCTCGGCGGAGGGCAAGGCCTCAGTCCGGTCCGGAAACACCAGGATCACCGCGTTGCGATCGGAATCGAACCCCAGACCAGGCGTCGAGACGTCATTCGCCACCACTAGATCACAGCCCTTCTTCACCAGCTTACTGCGTGCATTTTCCTCAAGGTTTTCCGTCTCCGCTGCGAAGCCCACCAGGATTCCCTTGAACCCGAATTCCGAACGTACGGAGCCGAGGATGTCCTTAGTACGGATCAGTTCCAAAGTGAGAAACTCACTGCTCTTCTTTATTTTTTGAGTCGCAACCATGGAAGGAGAGAAATCCGCCACCGCTGCCGCGAAAACCGCGACCTCCGCGCATTTAATCCAGTGGGCGACAGCCGAAAACATCTCCGCCGCCGTCTCAACGTGGATGAAATCCACACCTGCCGGCAAAGGTTGGGAAGTCGGGCCTGAGATCAGAATTACCCGATGTCCGGCCTCCACAAAGGCATGTGCCAAGGCGTATCCCATTTTTCCCGAAGAACGATTTGAGAGGAACCGGACTGGGTCAATCGGCTCCCGCGTCGGTCCAGCAGTGATGAGAACGTTCATTGCATAAAAGCGTGGCCGCAAGCTTGCCTCCGGGCAAGTTGGGAAGTCAACGGATTGAGTCTCCGATGGCTTTGTGTGATCCTGGCAAAAAAAGAGCCCGACTCCCTGTTAAGGGAGCCGGGCATATACCTGGCGACGACCTACTCTCACAGGACCTATCGTCCCACTACCATTGGCGCTGCAGCGTTTCACTTCCGGGTTCGGAATGGGACCGGGTGGTTCCACCGCGCTGTGGTCACCAGAGGGCAATCCTGGATGCCGGCATTGCTGCCGGACGGGTCAGGACTGGGGCTCTGGGGGCCTCAGTTTGGACCGGTTGCATGCTCGCTTGTGGGCCAGCCTGCAACCGCTTCATCGAGCTACCGCTCTCTGACATCCACACGGAGAAAACGTCTTTTTCCTTCATGATCAATTCACTCGGAGCCTCTTACGAGCTCTTGTTCCTTGCGATCTCCCTTCTTTTTTGGCAATGACTTCGAAAGAATCAAGCCGAACGGATGATTAGTACTGGTAAGCTGAATATGTTACCACACTTGCACTTCCAGCCTATCAACGTGGTGGTCTACCACGATCCTTCAGGGAAAATTCATCTTGGGAAGAGCTTGGCGCTTAGATGCTTTCAGCGCTTATCTCGTCCGCACTTAGCTACCCAGCCATGCCGTTGACACGACAACTGGTGCACCAGAGGTGCGTCGATTCCGGTCCTCTCGTACTAGGAATCGAACCCCTCAATTTTCCTACGCCCACAGAGGATAGAGGACCGAACTGTCTCGCGACGTTCTGAACCCAGCTCGCGTGCCGCTTTAACCGGCGAACAGCCGGACCCTTGGGACCTTCTCCAGCCCCAGGATGCGACGAGCCGACATCGAGGTGCCAAACTT
>JANOBS010000415.1:0-4571 GCA_031411755.1 Luteolibacter sp.
TGGGGCAAGAACTACGCCATCTGGATCGACGCAGGCATGTTCCTCGGCGACGGGGGCGCGCCGATCGCCGCGATCAGCGACGACACCACCTGGAATTTCACCACGATCTCCGGCGATCCGCTGCTGGTCGCCATCGCCGCGCTCAAGGCCCACATCAACGGCACCACCCTCCTCACTGGTCCTCAGATCTCCGCCCAAAAAACCATCATCGACGACCAGCGTCAGCGTTTTGCGGAGAGCACCGCCACGATTAGCGCCGTGTTCGATCTCATCACCACCTACGACACCAAGAAGGGCCCCTTGTTCGTAACCGGCAGTACGGTCACGGGCTTCAGTCGCAACAACACGACTCCCACCAGCACGACATCGGTCAGCGCGGAAAACTACCACTGGGTGGTTTACACCGTGATGCAGTATGCCATGGACTTGATCTACACTGCGGAAAACCTCGCGAAGTACGAATCCACGCTCACCAATTACAAGTTCGGTAGCCATGCGAGTTTCCCCGGTGCCTGCTCACCACCTGCCAACCCGCTCGCCGCACGTACCGTCGCAATCAACGGAAGTTTCCCGAAGACCTTCGGTCGCGAAACCCAGATGTGGACCACCGCAGCCCGCAAGCCGACCGGCACCTACCTCGCGCCCGGCACCGTCGCAACCGTTACCGTGCCATCAGCACTCGTCAACGCGGGCTACAAGGTACGCGTCGGCGCGCATGCGTGGGACCTCTCAGGTCGTGCTCCGGTCAATCGCTTGGAGCGGGCAACCCGCCTTTACAACATCACCGGCCCCAACATCACGCCCACCACCATCATCAAGGTCGCCAGCCCCTACGGCGGCGGCATCTATATCGAAGTCCCCTACCTGGCCAGCGCCGGAGTCGTGAACGTCACCGTCACCGGCGCGGTGCGCTCGCCCTATTTCTCAGCGAAGAGCTTCCACCAAACCACTGCGACCGAGTGGGACACCGAGAGGGCCAACCCCGCGCCATGGGCGGATTTCCAGTCGGACAAGTTCATGACGCAGGTGCCGCGCAAGTGGATCTACAACATGACCGGCGCACAGGCGACCCAGCTCATGGTCGATTGGGACAAGGCCATGGACGCCATCAACGACCTGATGGGCTTCCCCCGCAACCGCGGCAAGGAAACGATGTATTGTCAGTCGGACGTCATCCTGCGCTCTTCCGTCCACGCCCCCGGTTACCCGGCGGTCAACGTCACCTCCAACGTGAACTCGGAGGTCAGTCCCGTCGGCTACGCAGGAAACTACCTCGTCCGTGGTCCCAATACCACGCTCACCGCTTCTAACATCGAGTTTCACGAGCAGGGGCACGCTTTCGGATTCCCGAAATTCGGAGGCGAGAGCGAGTCCAACGTCAACCTGCTTCAGCCCGCGATGCTCAGCCGCGCGTTTGGCAGAACTTTCGATGAAGCCCAGAACGGCTCGTTCGGCGGCGGCAATTCATTCATTACCGTGGACACCACCGCCATCGCATGGATGTGCGTGTTCAACTTCTCGCCGCGCGAGGTCCCGATGGCCGAGGCGGAGAAAGCCTATCAGCACAAGGGCCACGCCAAGTTCATGGACGTCGCCCGCCTCTTCGGCTGGGACAAGCTCGACACCTACTGGCGCTCCTTCCAGGAAGACGACGCCAACAACATCCCGTACGCGAATGGCACCGACGACTACCTGCTGCGCCTCAGCAAGGCCGTCGGCGCGGACGTCCGGCCGCTGTTCCACTTCTGGGGCATTCACCCGCAGAACCCATCCACGCTCGCCACCGCCATCGCCGCCGCGAACATCCCGGCCTCCAACGACATCCGTCTCCAGCTCCTGCGTTACAAGACGCTCGTTCCCGCGAACAACGCCGCCTTCCGCACCTTCGCCACCTCATGGTGGGGACGGCAGCCCACCATCAACGGTGCTTGGGAGGAGCGCGAGCACGCCCGCCAGTGGGACACCACCGCCCTCTACGGCCCGGGAGACCAACAACGCAGCGAGGCCACCAACCCCGGCGAGATTTACAACGAAAACTCCTCCCTCGATATCCGCAACCGCATCGATGAACTCGTCGCGCTCTACTACCCCGGAGCCATCACTCCGAATCCGATGACCTTCTCCACTCCGCCGACCGTGGTGAATTCCACGACCGTTGGCATGGTCGCCATCAACGCCACCGCAGGCACCGGGCCCATCCAGTATTACTTCGATGAAACCTCCGGTAACTCCGGCGGCACCGACAGCGGCTGGCAGACCAGCCCTACCTATCAGGACAGCGGCCTGACTCCGGGCCTCACCTACACTTACAAGGTCAAAGCCCGCGATGGTGCCCTCAGTGAAACCGATTTGTCAGGGGCCTTCAACGTCACTCCCACCGCGTCCGGCGACATCGCGCCACCGTCACCTTCGCCGATGACTTTCACCGCGCCGCCCTCCACCCTGGACCTGGAAACCATCACCATGACCGCCAGATCCGCCAGCGACATCAATGGCGTGGAGTATTATTTTGAAAACACCACCAACAGCACGAATAGCGGCTGGCAGGACAGCCCTGTTTACACCGAGGCCAATCTTCAGGCGGCCACCGCATACACCTACCGCGTCCGTGCACGCGACAAGAGCACCAACCAGAACGCCACCACCTTCTCAGCCACCGCCACCGCCAACACCGGCAACCTGCCGGACGTAACGCCACCCCAGGTCGGCACCCTGTCTCCTGCTGACGGCTCGACCGTTTCCAACCTCGCCAACAACCTCGTCGTCACCTTCGACGAACCGGTGCTCAAAGGCACCGGTTCCATCACACTCAAGAACCTGAGCGACACCACTGAAGTCGTCTTCGACATCAACGATCCCGCCGTCACCATTTCCGGAAGTTCAGTCACCCTCAATCCGCCCACAGATCTGCTCTACGAGAAAAACTACGCCGTCCAAATCTCCAGCGGCGCGGTGGCGGATGTCTCGAACAATCCCTTCATTGGCATCAGCGACGACACCACCTGGGCTTTCGCCACCGTCCTTGCCAGCCCCATCGTCAACACCGGAGGGCCATACGTCGTCCCGACCGGTAGCTCGCTCTCACTCAATGGCAGTGCGATCCCATCCACCGGCGCGACGATCGCCCCCGTCGGCTACGCGTGGGATCTCAACCGCGACAATGTCTTCGGCGAAGTCACCGGAGCCACTCCCGCAGTCATGAGCGATACGGTTCTCATGGGAACCTACGGCATGGTGCTCGGTCAAAACACCATCAAGCTCAAGGTCACCGACTCCCTCGGCAACAACACCACCGTCACCACCATCGTCAAGATCGGCGCCAACGTCTCATGGGACGCCAACGGTTCCAGTGCCAACCAGACGGACGGTGCGGGCACCTGGCTGAATGCCAACCAATGGCGCGACAACGGCGTGAACTCCACCTGGATCTCCGGCTCGTCGGCCACTTTCGGCAACAGCGGTACCGGCGGCACCGTCACGCTCGGAGCCAATACCACTGCCGGCTCGCTCACCTTCAACTCCTTCTCCGGCACCTACTCGATCTCCGGAGGCGGCGTGCTTACCGTCAACAACGGTTTCACCAACAGCTCCCCCTCTGGAGCCGTCACCATCACCACTCCGCTCATTCTCGGCGGCCCGCAAACCTGGGGCGGCACCTCCACGGGTGCACTCACCTTCAACGGCGGCATCACCAACAACGGGCACACCCTCACCATCGCCGTTCCCGGAAACGTGACCATGAGTGCCACTGCCAACGTCATCGCAGGAAACGGCGGGCTGACCATGAACGGCGCGGGACGCCTCATCCTTGGCGCCGGAGGAACCATCCCTGCCCACACCTATTCGGGAACCACCACGCTCAACGCCGGAGTCACCATGGTCTCCAACTTCAACCTCGGCACGGGCAACCTCACCCTGAATGGCGGCGTCATCGAAAGCTACTGGGCCACGAACTTCATCCGCAGTCTCGGCTCCGGCACCGGACAGATGCAGCTCACCGGCGGCGAAAGCGGTTTCAGTTGCAATGGAGCCACGGGCCTCAGCGTGATCTTTGGAAACAACGCGGCCAACGAAGTGGTATGGGGAACCGCAACCTTCAATCCGAGCGCCCTCCTCCTCCAGGCCTCATCCGCCCAGGCGAACTCCGCCCTCACCTTCCAGAACAAAATCGATCTCAAAGGCGCCACCCGCACCATCCGCTCGAACGCCACCGCGTCGGGTGTCACCGCCACCATCTCCGGCGTGATCCGCAATACCGATACGGTGAATCCCGCCGGCCTCATCAAGACAGGCTCCGGCCTGATCATTCTCTCGGCGGCCAACACCTACAACGGAGGCACCACGGTCCAGGCCGGCGTCTTGCAACTCAACAACGCGGCGGCACTCGGTTCCACCAGCGGATCACTGACGGTCACCGGCGGCCTGCTCAACCTCAACGACCAGAACGTTTCCATCGGCAATCTAACCGGCTCGGGCGGCACCATCGCCAACAACGCCAGCAACGCGCGCACCCTGACCATCGGCACAGGCAACGGCACCGGCGGAATCTATCAGGGCATCATCGCCAACAA
>JANOBS010000416.1:0-3160 GCA_031411755.1 Luteolibacter sp.
GCTCCAATCAATACCGCGCCCCTTGCCGAAATGTCCCGTACTATTAGCCAAGCCTCGACGCAAATGTTTTCGCTTGTGACAAATCTTCTGACCGTGAACGCGGCGGAACACGGCTTGCTGAAGCCAACCTTGTCCAAGACCGCCATCACCCGCGAACAATCGGCAATGCTGACCTTTTGCTGGCTGCCCTCCTGAAAAGCCAGTGAGGACATTAGAAATGCCATGCTTAGCGCCCGGCTGCCCACCTGCTTATCCTGCCAGTCGCCTGGCTTGATCGATTCAAGAAACTCCGGATTGTCCGCGCGCCACTCTCCCCTGCCCCAGCGCAACTGCATCTGAACAAGCGCTGGGAGTGGCGTTTTCAGCAGGGCCTCGACCTCGTCCGGAGCTCCTTGGTTAATCTGGCCGGTCTCGACGAGCAACATCACGCCGAGAGGATTGCCGGGCTTGCTGCGGATGAATTCCCACCAACGGACATTCCCGGACTGTTGCCGGGCCTGAGAAAACGCCATCGCTTCGTGCCATTGCTCCGGAGTCGCGACCGCCAGTTGCGGCACGGCTTTGGAAATCTTCGTCCAGATTTCACCACCGCGTTCCATCGCCAGTCGGGACAGTAGTGCTTTGACGGCGATCTGCGCCTCGACTTGGGATCTCGGCACTTGAAGCCCGGAAAAAACGCCTGGAATCGACTCCTCCCGCCCGCTGTTGCCTTGGAGGAATTGTGAGATCTGCTGACGGTTTGAGCCATAGCCCGCCCTCTGCGGCGCTTCCGCTGGATCATCAGGCTCGGCCATCACACGGATGAAAGCATCCACCGCCTCCAACTCCCGACCATCGGCATCGAGCAGAATTCCCCGCACGAATTCCAACCGCGCGGTGCGTTGCGATGGCTCCACCGCCGAGATGAGGCGGATGGCCTCCTCGACGTAACCGCGCGATGCAAGATCCCCGGCGCTCTGCTCCAGCGCGCGGAGGTCGATGCCTTTTTCTCCAGCCAGCGCCTGCATGTCGCGCATGCCACCCTCGATATCGCCGAGACGAATCTTCGCCTGTGCCAAATTCCTCGCCGAATCCGGACCGGGCGCGAGTCGTGCCAGAGTGGCGTGGCGTTCCAGCGCACGCGCCGTTTCACCCGAGCGCTCCTCCAGCGTAGCGAGGGCGGAAATGACCGCCGCATCGCGCGGGGCGTTCGTCGCGGCACGACGGAGAAAATCCAGCTCCGCCCGCGAGTCGCCACGTGCCTTCGCCAGTTCCGCCAGCGCCATCAAGGGCCCCGGCGAGGCCGGATCGCGGCGAGCCCGTTCCTCGAAGCGGGCCTGCAACTCGTCAAGCTGCTCGCGTTGCTTCGAGACGTCCAGAATCTGCCGCAGCCAGCCGGAGCGCACGGATTCGTCCTGCGAGCGATCGTGACGCTTCCATGCAAACTCCAGCGACTCCCGAGGATCGAGGGACTGCTGAAGCGTGGCGAACAAACGCCGCGCGATTTCCTCGTTATCCTCGAATCGCGCCGCCGCCCGTCGCAGAAGGAGTGTGGACTCAGGCAGCTTGCCGAGTTTTTCCAAAATGCCTGCCTCGAACAACCACGGGGTCGTCTGGTCGGGCACCCGCGTGCGCCAGATTTGGGTCACGGTCAGCGCACCTGTTAGATCGCCCGCCGCCAGCTTGGCCTCGGCCAGTTCGCTGAGAAAAAGCGGGCCGCGATCACCGGGCCGCGCCTCCATCATCGACACGACATCCGCCCAGCGACCCATCTCGCGTAGCAGGGCCTGCCGGACCGGGCGCTCGAGTTCATCGCCCTCGCGAATCGCAGGAAGTGGCTTTCCCGCCGATGCCAGCCACGCCGCGCGCAGGCAGCGGTCCGCCGTTTCATCACCGAGGTCCTTGATCGGATCGGGGGTGGTGGCCGAGGTGCGAAGCCAACCTTTTGCTGCAGCCGTCAGTTCGTCCGGACGCTTCGCGGCTCTTGCCAGCTTCAGGTAAATCGCCCGCGCCTCGTCGGCCTTTTCCTCGTTCATTGCGAGGTCCGCCAGTGCGGCCTCATATTCCGGCTCCGCTGAAAATTTCTCACGAGCCCCCATCAGGATCTCACGCGCCGCCGCACGTTCGCCTGCTGCAGCGAGCATCTGCGCCGACTCCATCCGGTCCAGCGCCACTGGCCGCGCACCGAGTTGTTTCCAGGCCTCGATCGCCTCCTTGTCACGACCGGCCGTCTGCAAATGCTTTGCCAAAAGTCGCAGCGCCAGTGCGCCTTGTTCGCCAGCCGCCTCTTCGCGCCAGATCCGCTCTGAACTTTCCGGCAGTCCATAGCGGGCGTAAAGACCCGCCAATCCCACTCGTTTTCCGGGTTCCGCCGCTGCCAGCACGCCGTCCAGCGCCCGCTTCAGCTCGTCCTTTTTCTCAAGACGAAACGCAAGCTCGGCCAGCCGCAGTCCGGCAGCTTCGGTCTTTTCCTTGGCCGCGAGTTCCGCACATTCGTCGTAGGCCTGCGACAGTTTCATCGACTGTTCGAGCAAGGCAATCCGTTGCCAACGCACGGCCGTGTCACCCGGCGAGCGCTTCATGACCTCGGTTAAGACTTCGAGCGCCTCATCCGCTTTTCCCGCCGCCGCCAAGGCCTGCGCACTCATGCGACGAAAACTCAACCGCGACGGATTCGCCTCGGCCTGTCCGCCAATCCATTTCGCCCAACCAGTCGAATCCCCCCGCTGGCGATGGGCCTGTTCCGCCCGTGCCAATGACTCACGCTCCAGCCATGAATCCTCGGCGGAAACTTCCAGAACCGCCACCAGTCCGGTCATCGCCTCGTCAAAACGCTGCGAACCCAGAAGCAACTCGGAGCGCCTCAGGGTCGCCATCACCTTGCCGTAAGCGTCGGTCGTGGCTTCCCTCCATTTTTCACAATAATCCAAGGCCAGTTCGATGCGCCCCTCGCGACGGGTCAGCTCGGTGAGATCCTCCAGCAGCCCGATGTCGCCCGGTGCCGCGGCCACCGCCTTGGTCCAGTGGGCCAGCGCCTCGTCGATCCGCTCAGCTCGCAGGCAGGCAAGGCCTGCGACTTTCAAGGCCTCCAGCCGCTGGGGATCGCCCTCGGGAACCGTCAGCGCGTCCTTTTCCGCTGCTGCAAAATCCTTCGCCGCCATCCGTAGCTTGGCCGTTTCCA
>JANOBS010000417.1:0-2385 GCA_031411755.1 Luteolibacter sp.
CTGGCTGGCCGCCGCGATCAACACCCGTGCGCTCGAAGCGCGCGAAACCTCGCGCAAGCTGTTGGAGGAAAACGAGGAGCATCTTTCCTCCTTCCGCGTTATGGCGAAGGCAATCGAAAGCCCCATGAAAGCCTTGCGCGAGAAGCGCAGGGAGCGCGATGAGTTAGCCGCCCAGCTCGAATCCAAGCGTCGGGAAGGGATTGACGGGGGGCAGTTGAAAGGGATTCAGGCGGGCCTTGAGACCTTGAATCTCGCGGTGGAGAAACTGGCTGCCAGCCTCTCGAAAGCTGAAGCCGAGCTCGCCGTCGCCCGTGAAGGGATTGAAACCATCTCGCCGTCAATCGACGAAATTCTACGCGAGGCAGACAAGCTGAAAAGCGACTACCTTTCCGCATTGAAGTAGTGGGGTTTCAGGCGAACGCAGGTTGCGTGATCTCCATTGAGTAATTACCCTGTCGTTACCACTTGCTGCTTGATTTTAGGGAATTTTTAAAAAATCCTTCAGCTTTCCTGAAAGCTTGTCCCCATGAAGCACTCTCACCCGTCTTCCGCCATCCTCCTGATGGCCTGTTTCGTTTTTTCAACGTTGCTGGTGAATGCCCAGGGCACGGCACCCCGCGTGTACGGAAAAGGTCATCCCTTCCAGGTCGAGGAACTGCCTGCGGGAAAGCTGAAGGCCGGTCTTCAATCGCTCGATCCCCAAGCTAGGGGTAAGGCACTCAAGTGGCTTCACGAGTTCAGCTTCGCGGAATTCGACGCGGCGGAACACCTCCGCGTCGACAACGGCGGCGGCATTTACATCGTCTGTCCGGATGATCACGGCAATTACGAAGGTCATCCTCACGGCCCCGCCAACGCTGAATCGACAAACGGCGGCTCCATCACGCCAGAGAGCATCACCGATACCACTTCCGGGACCATCAATCCTCCTGTCGAGAAAGCCGCTGTCACAGTCAGCTCTCCTCCCGCCTACAGCTCCAAACCTGGTGCAACCCGTCACATCTACCTCGATTTCAACGGTGGAATCGTGACCGGAACCGCATGGAACAGCTCTAGCGGTGTCAGTTCTTACAATGTCAAGGTCTGGACCCAGGATGCGGACATCACGACCTTCAGCGATTCCGAGCAGACCTGGATGAGGCGCGTCTGGCAGCGGGTGGCGGAGGACTACGCGCCCTTCGACGTCGATGTGACCACCGATGTCACCTACGACCCGGACAACTACACCGGCAACAAAGACAACGTCGGCTGGCTGCTGATCTGTGATACAACGGACAACAACGGGGTCGCGCTACCCCACAATGGCTCGGGCGGGATCGCCTATGTCGGGGTATTCGGCAATTCCACCTACTCCCCAACCTATCAGCCTGCCTGGGTGACCAGCACCAATGGCGGCGGCAACGAGGCCATCATCGCCGAAGCCGCCGCTCATGAAATGGGCCACAACATGGGACTGTCCCACGATGGCACCTCGACATTGGGTTACTACGGCGGTCATGCGGCCACAGCATCCGCTCCATCATGGGGTCCCATCATGGGCACTGGATACAATCAGAACATCTCGCAGTGGTCCAAGGGAGAATACTACGACTACAGTAATCCCAACCAGGCAAACGCGGATGACCTGGCGATCATGAGCGCCAGAATCCCCTACAGGTCGGACGACCATGGGGACACGTCCGCCACTGCCACGACCTGGATCAGCAGCCCCGTCAACCAGTCGGGCATCGTGGAAACCACCAATGATCCTGATTACTTCAAATTCACGGCCGCAGCAGGGCCGATTTCCTTCTCGGCGAATCCCTTCCGCTCTGATGCCGACACCTGGGGCGGCAATCTTGATGTCCTGATGGAGCTCTATGACAGCAACCAGGTGCTCGTCGCCTCCAACAACCCTGCGGCCACTGCGACCGCATCCATTTCGACGACCGTGGCGGCAGGCACCTATTACCTCGTCATCAAACCCTCCGCGGCCGGAACCCCTTTGGTCAACCCTCCCTCCGGCTACACCGTGTATGGATCGCTTGGCCAATACACCATCACGGGAAGCTTCACCGTCTCCAACGATCCCGAAATTGCCGTGGAGCAGCCCGTTGGCACCGACCTCATCGATGGAACTGCCAGCATCAGTTGCGGCTCGGTGGTCATGGGTGGTTCATCCTCTCCACTCACCTTCACCGTCAAAAATGTCGGCACGGCCAATCTAACCGGTCTTTCCATTTCGAAGGATGGTGCCAACAGCGCGGACTTCACCGTGGGCAGCCTCGGTGCCACCACTCTCGCTGCCGGCACCAGCACCACGTTCACGGTCACCTTCAGCCCAGGTGCCACAGGTTCACGAACCGCCGCCATTCACATCGCCAGCAATGATGCCGATGAAAACCC
>JANOBS010000418.1:0-1195 GCA_031411755.1 Luteolibacter sp.
CCTCGCCAACCTCGTGGCCCGTGCCGCCGGGACCCAGCTCCACACCACCTCCGGCCCGCAGATCGAAAAGGCGGGCGACCTCGCCGGAGTGCTGACGAATTTGCAAAAAGGCGATGTCCTCTTCATCGACGAAATCCACCGCCTGCACCCTGCTATCGAGGAATACCTCTACCCAGCCATGGAGGACTTCCGGCTCGACATCATCATCGACTCCGGCCCGTCCGCCCGCTCGATCCAGCTCAACCTGCCCAAGTTCACCCTCGTCGGCGCCACCACCCGCTCCGGCAACCTGACAGCCCCGCTGCGCTCCCGCTTCGGCCTCGTCAACCGGCTCGACTACTACAGCATCGACGATCTCGCCCTGATCATCGAACGCTCCGCCGGGCTGCTCGACATCGAGATCGACCGCGAGGGCTCCCGTGAAATCGGCTCCCGCGCCCGTGGCACGCCGCGTGTGGCCAACGCCCTGCTGCGCTGGGTGCGCGACTACGCTCAGGTGAAGGGCAATGGCATCATCTCCGGCCCGGTGGCCGATGCCGCGCTGACCATGATCGAGATCGACTCCGATGGCCTCGATGAAATGGACAAGCGCCTGCTGGAAGCGATCATCTACAAGTTCAACGGCGGTCCGGTTGGCCTCAACTCCATGGCAGTCGCCTGCGGCGAGGATCCCGCGACCGTCGAGGAAGTCCACGAACCCTTCCTGATCATGCAGGGCTTCCTCCAGCGCACACCGCGTGGCCGCCTTGCCATGCCGGCTGCCTATGCGAAAATCGGTGCACCTCCGCCACCGCCACGCCCCGACGAACCACAGGGCAGCCTTTTCTAACAGCGATCATGTCCGAGCATCACCACCATCATCCGGCCCCGCAGGCCGTGAGCGTTAAGGACATGATTGATCGTTGTCGCGAAGTCGGGCTGCGTCGGACGAAGGCGTTGGAGGAGCTGATTTCGACGCTGCTGGAAAGCGCGCGGCCGATGACCCTCTCCGAACTCGCCACCTCCGAACGCCTGACCACCCAGTGCGACAAGGCCACGGTCTTCCGTCTTCTCCAGCGTCTAACCGAAAAGGGCTTCGTCCGCCGTCTCGGCCTGCACGAACGCGCGGCCTACTTCACGCTGCTCATTCCCGGCCGCCATCAGGACTACCTCATCTGCACCGAGTGCGGCAGCATTGAACCGGTGAAGGCCCCGT
>JANOBS010000419.1:0-4599 GCA_031411755.1 Luteolibacter sp.
GAGCAGTGGTTTGCTTTGCCAGTTCAACTGCGATCGAATGGAAATGATCCGCGGGGTTGAGCAGCGCGATGAAATAGGCGGTGTCAGCGAAAACAGGCTTCATCTTTTCGGAGCACCATGAAGGTAGTGATCGTGGTTTTCCGCAAAGTCCGCCGGCAAGCCCTCGGCGGTGCCTGCGATTTCGAGCAATGCTGAGCCCCACTCAGTCGACGGTGGCACGGGCGCCCGATGAATCTCACGCAGCTTGGCCTCCACCGCTGCCAATTCGGCGGGAGTCAGTTTTGGTAGCTCCTCAATGATTTCAGTCAGACTCATGGAGCTTCTGATACACGAAAGAGGACGTTTAGAAAAGGAGGGAGTTTGTGGTACATGTCAGCCATCAAACCCGGCGATGCCATTCCTCCGTCATCGGCTCACCTGGAGCGAAGACCAGGTGCAGCACGCGACGGTGCTTCGGGGCTGTGGCGCGGTATGAGGCGTGAAGGAGGAGAGGCCGCATCAGCAGGGCGACGCCCTCGTCCGCCAGGCAAAGCTCCTGCCCATGAGTGGAGATGAGATCAGGGATCGTCGCGACACCGATGACGCCCAGCCGATGAGTGCCGGGCGAGATTCTCAGCGGACCATTGGTTTCATCGCAGTCATCAAGATGCAGCCGCACCGCGAGGAGCTTCTCAAGGATTTCCAACGGCGGTCGGGCGTAGGCGATTCCCTCCTTCATGCAGGAAAGGTCGAAGCCGACGGTGGTCACGGGCCTTGCGAAGGGGAACATCAGATCCTGATGCCAGGTGACCTTCCAGTTGGTCTCCGGGGTCTTGTTGAAAGCGATCGCCTGGACCGCCACCGAGCCTGAAGGAAGATGGCCCCTTTCCACGAGTTCCTGCCTCAGTCCGCAGGCCACATCACGCACCAGCGGCTGATCCAAGAGGCAGCGGGTTCCGGCTTTTCCAGATTGGAACAGGCTCTCCCGCAGCTCCTGGCGTGTGGAGCTGGCGATGCCACTTGAATGCAGTTCACATCCTTCGTCGGAACGGCGCATGACGAGAAGTTGGGAGAACTTTGACGCTGCGGCAACCCGCCACCAAGGCTGCCCTCCGAAAAAAATTCCATCCCGATGTCACATCCGGGCATCCTCGAATCAATAGAAGGTGAAAAGGCCATGAACGCACTCGCCCTCTACCCACCACCTCCTGACATGGACCGCTCCAGATTCTCCGAACTGATCCGTGACCACCATCAGCCGCTGCTCGCCTATGCACGGGTGCTGGCCGGTCATCCGGAACGGGCTCGCGAGCTGGTCCAGGACGCATTCGTCGCCGCCTGGCAGACGATTGGAAAATTCGACGTCACCCGCGACTTCGGCTCCTGGCTGCGCGGCATCGTCCGCAACAAGTGGCGGGAAGACTGCCGAAAACATCGCCGCGAGGTGCCGTTCAGCGATGCCGAACTGGCGGGCCTCGAAGACGCCGTCCGCACCTGGAGCGCTAGTGATGGCGAGGCCGGTCTGCTGGATCGACTGGCGAACTGCCGTTCGAAACTTCCCGACACCCTCTCCCAAGCGGTCCACGCCTACTACGACGAGGATCGCGATGGCGAAGGGGCCGCCGCCTCGCTCGACCTTCCTCCTGCGACCTTCCGCAAACGCCTTGAACGCGCCCGCGCCGCCCTGCGCCAGTGCCTCGAATCCTCCAACTGAACTCCAACTTTTTTCACGACCATGAACTCCAATTTCCCCAACTCTCCCGAAGACAAGCTGCTCGATGAACTGCTCCGCGAGCAATCTCACGGCCCCGACGAGGCCTTTCTCAAACAACTCGAAGCGGCTGTGGATGCCGGTTCGCCGAAAGCGGTGAAACGTCCCGCGCCACGCCGCTATGGAAGGTTCGCCATCGCAGCCGGGATCGGTCTGGCGGCGGGCACCACGTTTTTCATCCACCTGCAAAATCGGACGCCCAACCGGGCGCTCGCCGTGCTGACAGAGAGTAGCAGGCCAGGCTTGTCGGCAGAAGAGGCAAGCAAACTCCGCGAGTCGATCCGCGAGCAGCAGGACATCGTCGAAGAGAAGCGCAAGGCTGTGACGACCATCGTCAGGACCAAGGGAATCATTCCCACCGGGGAAGGCAGCCTGTATCGGAACGAGGCCGAGGCCATTGCGGCCAACGATGGAAAGCAGAAGCCTGCGATTCCCTTGTCTGAGCCGGAAGCGATCGCGCCGATGCCGAGCCTGACGCCTACAGATGAATCCTCACTCGCGTCAAATGGGCTCAGAACTGGCGATGGCGCTCTGGGAGGTGCCGGTGCCGGAAAGGGCTTCGGCTTTGGCTCCGGTTCTGGAGGTGGCATCGGAAAAGCTGAAAAGAACAAGGACTTCGCCAGTGCCGACGCTGCCAAAGCCGCCGCCACTTTCACGTATGACGTCAACGCCCCCAGAATTGCCACCCGCGACATGGAAACCCGCGAATCCATCTCCAGCGATCGCTACGGCACCTTCATCGACCAGCAATGGAAATCCCCCAACAAGGATCCGCTTTCGACCTTCTCCATCGATGTCGACACCGCTTCCTACAGCAATGTCCGCCGCATGATCGTCGAAGGTCGCCAGATTCCGAAGGACGCCGTGCGCATCGAGGAGTGCATCAATGCCTTCAGCTACAACTACGCTCAGCCTAAAGGAGACGGACCCTTCGCGGTCAGTGCGACGCTTGCCGCCTGTCCCTGGGAGCCTTCCCATCAGCTCGTCCGCGTGGCGATCAAGGGCCGCGAGATCGAGGCGAACAAGCGCCCGGCTTCGAACCTGGTGTTCTTGATCGACGTGTCCGGATCGATGCAGAGCTCCGACAAACTTCCGCTCCTGAAGCAGTCGATGGCCACCATGGTCGAGCAGCTCGATGAACGGGATCGCGTCGCCATCGTCGTCTATGCCGGCACGGAAGGCGTCGCCCTGCCGTCCACCCGGCTCGATGCTGCCGGAAAGGCGACTGTCCTGAAGTCACTTGAAAAACTGGAAGCCGGTGGCTCGACCAACGGCGGTGCCGGCATCAAGCGCGCTTATGAACTCGCGATGAAGGAGAAGATCGAAGGCGGCGTGAACCGCGTGATCCTCGCCACCGATGGCGACTTCAATGTCGGTGTCACTGGTCAGTCCTCACTGGTGGAACTGGTGAAGGACCGTGCGAAGAGCGGCATTTATCTGACGGTCGTCGGCTTCGGCACCGGCAATCTCAACGACTCGATGATGGACGCCATCACCCACGACGGAAACGGCAACTACTTCTACATCGACTCCGAGCGCGAGGGCCGGAAGGTCTTCCTCCAGAACCTCAGCGGCACACTGGTGACAATCGCCAAGGACGTGAAGATCCAGGTCGAGTTCAACCCCGCGAAGGTCGGCAGCTATCGCCTGATCGGCTATGCCAACCGCGTACTGAAAAACGAGGATTTCAACAACGACAAGGTCGACGCTGGAGACATCGGCGCGGGCCACACCGTCACCGCGTTTTATGAACTCACCGGCCCCGGCGAAGGTGCAGGGACGGATGCCTTGAAATACCAGGCCATACCTGGAATAACCGCCGCTTCTGCGGAATGGCTCACGGTGAAACTGCGCCATAAGCACCCCGAGGGCGATGAGAGCAGCAAGATCGAGTTTCCTCTAACAGGCGAGGTGCAGGCGCTCGACAAGACCGAGCCCGATTTCCAATTCGCCACCGCCGTCGCGCTCTTCGGCATGAAGCTCCGCAACATGGACGAGGTGCGGGACTTCGGCTGGGACAAGGTCATCGCCCTGGCCACTCCAGGTCTCGCGAATGACGCGACGGAAGACCGGGCGGAGTTTGTGGGGTTGCTGAAGAAGCTGGCTGGGACCGTAAAGGTTTTGCCTGAGCCAGCAGAGGTCGCTCCCGGCATCCGCTGAACCCGATTCGAAAAGACCGCCGCTCGAAAGGGCGGCGGTTTTTGCATGAGCCCTTGGACTGCGGCGGGAAGTGAAACGCCACGCCGCCTTCAGATGCGAATCCGATTCACGGGTTACTGAAGAGTTTTAGATCGTCTCAAGCTCCCGAACTCCATGAGCGTCGAATGTTGGTGACGATTGGCGACCTGGAAGAAGGACTTTCATCTAGGCCGCATCCCAAGGCGGTGTGGCACTGCGTTTCCCACCGCAGTCCAAGGAGCCACCATGCTCAAGCCTCGTCCGCTCCCAGTAACTCAAGAATCCGCTGGAGGTCGTCGTTGCCGTAGTATTCCAGCTCGATCTTGCCCTTCTTGGCGCTGTGCTGGATCGAGACGTGGGTGGCGAAGAGTTCGCGCAGACGGTTTTCGATCGCGCGGATGTGGGTGTCGGTCTCGCGGGAGGCGGCCGGCGTATTCGACGGCTTTTTCGCGTCGCCCACGGCTCCTGCGGGATCGTTGAGGAAACTCTGGGCCAGCTTCTCGGTGGCGCGGACGGTGAGCTTTCCTCTAACAACCCGGTCGGAGGCGAGGAGCTGGGCGTCGCGGTCCTTGATCGAGAGGAGCGCCTTGGCATGGCCGACGGAAAGATGGGCCTGGGAGACGAGCATCTGGATGTCCGGATGGAGATCAAGGAGGCGCATGGCATTGGCG
>JANOBS010000420.1:0-25187 GCA_031411755.1 Luteolibacter sp.
TCGAGGAAATTTCCTCCACCACCAGGCTCACCCCCGGATGCTCCGCCGCGAAACGCCCGAGCAAATGCGGCATCAGCGCTCCGGCCTCCATCGACTGGAGCGAGCGCAACAGGGTCTCGATCGCATTGATTTCCGCCACGATCCTCGGACGGGCCTGGTGTTTCCGACAGAGTTCGTCCGCCATCCGCCTCATCACGAAGCTGGCTGGCAACTGCAAAAGGCGCTGACCATGCAGATCAGCAACCTGGACCACCTTCCGATCCGCCCACGGATGATCGTCGGCGACAACCAGCGCGAACGCATCCTCGCAAAGCCGCTCGTAGTGAAGATTCGGCGAGTGTCGGGTGAGAAATCCGAGCCCCACATCCATCCGACCCTCCTCCAGTGCCGTCTCGATTTCCGTCGAGGAAATTTCCTCGACCACCAGGCTCACCCCAGGATGCTCCGCCGCGAAACGCCCGAGCAAATGCGGCATCAGCGCCACATTCAGGATCGGCACCACCCCGATGTGCAGGGAGCCCCGGACCTGATCCGGCTCCACGGTGAGATCCTGAAGCAGACTTTCCACCTGCCGTAAAATCGTCACCGCGTGCTCTTGGAACACCAGCCCCGCCGCCGTCGGCAGGATCCGCTTGCCGCGACGTTGGAAAAGGGAGACCCGCAGTTCCGCCTCCAGATCCCGCATCTGCTGCGACACGCTGGGCTGGGAAATGCCAAGCCGATCCGCCGCCCGGCTGAAACTCCCGGCCTCCACCACCGCCAGAAAGTAGCGCAGGTGACGGATTTCCAAGGGCTCACTCATTGGCTCCGGATGCTGTTGGCTTCCGGGCTAAATGCGACCCTAAATTCGCTTGTATAGGATTTGGTTATGACTGTATTTCCTTTTCCGTTCAATCATGCAAGCCCCGCCCACTCTCTTCTTCCTCCAAATGGCGATCATCCTGCTCGTTTGCCGACTTGTCGGCATCCTGGCCAAAAAGATCGGCCAGCCCCAAGTCGTCGGGGAAATGATCGCGGGCGTACTCCTCGGCCCCTCCCTCCTTGGCCTCGTCTGGCCGGACTCCGCCAAGGTCCTCTTCACCAAGGAATCCCGCACCATCCTGGAAGTCGGCGCGCAGCTCGGAGTCGGCCTCTACATGTTCCTCGTCGGCCTTGAGTTCAACGTCGACCACTTCAAGAGCCGCGCCCGCTCCGCCGCCTGCGTTTCCATCGCCGGGATGCTGGTGCCCTTCGCTCTGGCCGCCCTGCTGACCCCCTGGCTCGTCAAGGTCCCCGGCCTTTTCGCCCCGACCGTTCAGCCCTATCAGGCCTCCCTTTTCCTTGGCGCCGCCATCGCGATCACCGCCTTCCCGATGCTGGCGCGGATCATTTCCGAACGCGGACTCTCCGGCACCCCGCTCGGCACCCTCGCACTGGCCGCCGGTGCCATCGACGATGCCGCCGCCTGGTGCGTCCTTGCCATCGTGCTCGCCACCTTCGGAGCCAGCCAGCCTCTCAATCTTTTCGGCCTGACCATCGATCCCGCCACCCTCGCCATCGGCGGTGCCGTTCTCTACGCCACCCTCGCCCTCACTGTCGGCCGCAGGCTCCTCGCGCGCTTTGGCACCAGCGCTCAAAAGCAGGGCACGGTTTCCCCCGCGATGATGGCCATCGTCCTCGCCCTTTTCTGCCTCGGCGCCTGGTACACCGACTTCATCGGCATTCACGCCGTCTTCGGCGGCTTCATCCTCGGCATCGCCATGCCGCGGGGCCTCTTCGCCACCGAGATCCGGAAGAAGATCGAACCTTTCACCATCGTGTTCCTTCTCCCGATGTTCTTCACCTTCTCCGGCCTGAAAACCCAGCTCAACGTCCTCCTCGAACCGACCGTCCTACTTCCCGCCATCGCCATCCTGCTTGCCTCCATCCTCGGGAAAGGCGTCGCCTGCTGGGCTGCCGCGCGCCTCAACGGTGAGGACAACGCCACCGCCATGGCCGTCGGAACGCTCATGAATGCCCGCGGACTGATGGAGCTGATCATCATCAACATCGGCCTACAGAAAGGTGTCATCGGCACGGACCTCTTCTCGATGCTCGTCCTGATGGCCATCGTGACCACCCTCATGGCCACCCCGATTTTCGAACTCGTTTACGGTCGAAAAGCCCGCCGCGATGGCACGATGGAAAAGCTCCCGGAAGTTGTGGGTTGAGGGCAATTCCGTTAAGGATCGGGTGACATCAGCTCGATTCTTGATCCCGGCAGGGATCGGAGCGATTAGCCCCGGGTCGAGCGATAGCGACTACCCGGGGTGGTGATCCAAACGAAATTCGACCCCGGCAGCGGGTTGCAGCAGCATCCGATGGCCAATGATTTTCGACGCTTCTGGCACGCCTTTCAGGGTGCAAATCCAAGAGATCATCCAACCCGGGGTGGTCGTCGCGATAGCTCCTCGACCCCGGGCTATTGGCTATAATCCTTTCAGGATATGGATTTGTGATGCGCTGAAGCCCCAATCCTTCAAGGCACTGGGCTTAAGGAGGCTCAGCGACCCAAGGCGCTTCGAATTTCGGCCCATGAGCATCCTACTGAAGGATTCTCATCGAGTTCCCTGGAACGTCTGCGCGCCTCAGAGACCCCGTCGTCCTCTTCCTGAAGAACTGCAGGCAGCGAACAGAGCAGCTCTGAGGCGAGGCTTGCTCGATCGGAATCCGGCAGAGCCAAGGCGTTCTTCTGAACTTCGTCCAGTTTCATGGCTGGTATACTATCGTGAATTCCGCTCCAGTGCGACCTACATTTTCACTGAGTGCACGACTGGAAGGTCCGTCCTTCAAGCAAAGCCTTCGCCTCGCCGACGAGGTAGAGCGACCCCGCGATGAGAATCGGCTCGGCGTGTGGCAGTGACGCGTCGAGCGCTTCTTGAAACGTGACGAAGGTCCGGTGCGGCGGCGTGTTCTCGGGCAACGAAGCGGCAAGATCCGAAGCACTTACCGCTCGTGGGGTATCGACCGGACAAAGATGGATCCGCTCGGCTAACGGGGCCAATACCGCGAGGATGCCGCTAATGTCCTTCGAGGAGACGGCGCTGAATAAAAGCGTGGCCTTCGTTTCTCCGAACTGCTGCCGCCACGTTTCCGCGAGAACTTCGGCAGCGTGGGGATTGTGCGCACCATCGAGGATGATCTCCGGTCGGTCAGTTGCAGGGAATCGCTCGAAGCGTCCCGGCCAACTCACCTTCGAGAGCCCGTAACGAACAATGTCATAATCGAGACGCATGCCGAGCCGGTGCAGGGCCGCGACGGCAAGCGCGGCGTTCCTCGCCTGGTGCGGACCTTGCAAGGCGAGTGGATAGCCGGTTAACGCGTCTTCGATGAACTCGATCGGACTGCGTCGTTCATTCGCTTCTTTTTGAAGGACGAACTTCGCGGCGGGTTCCTGCATGGAGCAAACCACCGGCACGCCTTCGAGGAAAATGCCTGCCTTTTCCGCCGCGATCAGTTCGAGGGAATCACCGAGCCACTGCATGTGGTCGAGCCCTATCGGCGTGATGACGCAAACATCCGCAGGCACCGCCGTAGTGGCATCCATGCGCCCGCCCATGCCGGTTTCAAGAATGATCAGTTCGCATTCCCTCATCCGGAACCAGCGCATCGCCAGGGCCAAAGTGATTTCAAAAAAGGTCGGATGCGTTTCCATGCGCTCGCAGATTCCGCGCAGGTCGGTGAGCAGCTCCGCGCAGTCCTCCTCGGGGATCTCCACGCCGGAAACCTTGATCCGCTCGCGGTAGTCGATGAGGTGCGGCGAGGTGAAAAGCCCGGTGCGCATGCCACCGGCTCGGGCCACGCTGTCGATCATCGCGCAGGTGCTGCCCTTGCCGTTGGTGCCCGCGACGTGAATGACCTTCGTCCTGTTAGACGGATAGGCCAGCGACTCCTTGAGCAAATGCCGTGGCCCATCGAGGCCCAGCTTGATGCCGAACATCTGGGTGGAGAACAACCAGTCGATCGCGTCGCGGTAGGTCATCGCGCGGGAACGTCAGTCCGGCATCATGTAGGCCAGCAGGTCGACCAGCTTGTCCCGCAGCTTCTGGCGTGGGACGATGGCGTCGATGAGGCCGTGATCGAGCATGAACTCCGCCGTCTGGAAACCGGGCGGCAGGTTCTGGTGGGTCGTTTCCTTCACAACGCGCGGACCGGCGAAGCCGATCATGCACTTCGGCTCGGCGAGGTTGATGTCGCCGATGGTCGCGAACGACGCGGTGACGCCGCCGGTGGTCGGGTGGGTCAGGACGGAAATGTAGGGCAGCTTCGCCTCGGACAGTCGGGCGAGGGCGCCGCAGGTCTTGGCCATTTGCATCAGCGACAGCATCCCCTCCTGCATGCGGGCACCGGAGGAGGCGGAGACGATGATCATGCCGCGCTTTTCAGCGACGGCGGTTTCGACGGCGCGGGTGATCTTTTCCCCGACCACCGAGCCCATCGAGCCGGCGAAGTACTTGAAATCCATCACCGCGATCATCGCGGGCTTCCCACCGACGGTGATGCGTCCGGTGACGACGGCATCGTTGAGACCGGTCTTTTCACGCAGCGCTGCGGTCTTTGATTCGTAGCCCGCGAAACCTAACGGGTTTGCCGAAATCAGGCCGGCGTCGGTTTCCACGAAGCTTCCCGGGTCGGCGAGCAGGGTGATCCGCTCCGACGAGTCCATGAGGAAATGATTTCCGCAATGGTGGCAGGTCTGGAGGTGCTGCTTCAGCTCCAGCGTGTGGAGCATCGCGCCGCATTCCGGGCACTTGGCCCAGAGGCCTTCCGGCATGTCATCGCGCTTTTCGCGGCTGCGGAGGCGGGGTTTGTTGAAAATGCCCATGGTGGTGGAAATTCGAAGGCGGACGAGGCCGTGACGCGGACGCTAGCCGCGCATGACGGTCACGACAACCACCTTTTGAACCCCGGCACGGCGGAGAACACGGGCGCATTCGTGGACCGTGGATCCTGTGGTAAAGACGTCGTCAATGATCACCGCCCCGGCGGGCTTGGCTGCGGAGAATTTCAGGCCGGGCCCGGTCATGGCGAAAGCCCCGCGCAAGTTCGCCAACCGCTGAGTCCGACTCAGGCGGGTCTGGGTCTCGGTGCGGCGGATGCGTTTCAGCGCCTTCAGCATGGGCAGCCCGGTGGCCATCGCCAGCACCCGGGCGATTTCGGCGGACTGATTGAAATGTCGGTGCTGGAACCGACTGCGATGCAGCGGCACAGGGATGAGTGGCCAGTTTCCCGCCCTCGCCTCGGCCAATCGCGGATCTTCGAAGGCCTCCGCTGCCAGCGAACCGAGTTCACGCGCCACATGGACCTCGCGACTGTATTTCAGCCGATGGATCAGGCCCATGCTCCGCTCATCATAAAACAGCGCCGGTCGAGCGAACTCAAAGGCGAAACTAAGGTCCCGGCAGTTCGGGCACTCGAACGCTCCCTCGATCTGACCATCAAAACCTTCTCCGCAAACCGAGCAGAACGGAGCCGTCAGTCGGGGCAAATTTTCACGGCAGGGCAAGCACAGCGACCGACCATCGCGCAGCCCTTCGCTGCACAGCGCGCACGAGGGCGGATAGATCAGATCCAGCACCCGGCTGAATCCACTGCGCCTGAACACATCACTGGGCGGAGCGGGTTCCACAGCCAGGGTTTTTCGTGAATCCATGAACCGCCACACCGGTCAAAAGCACCACCACCAACGGCGCAAGACCCTCACGCAAGGTTGGACCGGCCAGAAACTTCGCCGCCGGACTGACGCCCGGAGCCACCCAGGTGATCGCCTTGAAAACTGTGATTCCAAAGATCCAGCCCGAGTGAAGCCCGATCGGAAGCCACAGGGAAGCCGTGCGACAACGTGCGTAGGCGAGCACCATCCCGACCGCCGTCAGGGTCGCGAATCCTGAGATCAGGTCGAGTGGTTGGGTGAACCGTGCGAAGATTTGCGCGATCAGCCACAGACCGGCAGTCGGTGACTCGGGGTCCGGCACCACCACGCCGACGGGAGGTTGCAGGAAATGAACGATTGCGAAGAGCAATGATACGCAGACGATCGCCGGCCAATGCCGCATCGCCCTCAAGAACAGTCCCAGCAGTACACCACGGAAAACGATTTCCTCGATGATCGAAACCACCACCGCCGGCCCTACCGCCGAGCGGACTACCTTCCAGCCATTGACCGCAGGCAGCACCACGCCATTCGAAGGAGAGCCGTTTCTCCAAACAAACGCATTCGCATGCACCAGTGCCAGACCCAGCAGAAGCAGGCCGGAGGCAGCGATCAGAAAACCGAGGAAAAGTTGCCCGGGACCTCGATGGTTGCGCTTCAGCGGCTGGCCCTCATTTGTCGCGATGGCCGCCTCCGGGAGCCGCAGCGACCACGGAGTATCACGGTAAACCAGCTTCCCCCGCTCCATCCTCAGCCACTGGATCAGCGGAATCAGCAGCACCAGGGCCGAAATCATCAGCGCACGATTGAAAAACCTAGGGAATTCCGCATTCCGGCATGCCGCCGCCAGCCACTCGATGAACCCGTTCGTCTCTTTCCGCTGGGCCAAATCAGCACCCTGGGTTACTTCCGCCAAAGCCTTGCCAGCGGTATACAGCCAGGGAGCCAGAAGCGCCCCGAGCAGCATCGCCGCCACGACATAGGCGAGGATTTTCAGCACATCATTTTGCAGGGCGCGGCGCACGCGGCGGATGCTGACAGAGGGAGCTTCCAAGTTCCAAGTGCCAAGTTCCGGCTTGGACTCCTGATTCACGCTGCCCACAGTCCGGCCATGGAAAGTCACGAATGGCGCGAACGCACCGAAGAAGGTCTCCGATACTTCCGCGCCAACTATCAGGGCGGTCGCTGGACCTTTCTAACGACCCTGAAGACCGATCCCGATTGGGAAATCGTCCACCCGGTCCCCGTCGAGCTCTGGCGCGAACTCCGCGACATCCTTTGGCGGAAATACCAGCGCAAGCGGGGAACTTGGGGGATCATCGAAGCCATCGACAAGATCATCTCTCAGTTTCACCCGGGCGAGACGCCGGAAGATGAGGAGGACTGAGACGGTGCCTCGTGGAGAGGAATCCACGCATTCGCAGTCCGGGGATTGACCCCGAGGCCGGAAATCCCTAGTCGAAGGCCGGTTTCAACCGACCCCCACGTCCATGTCCGGAGTTCCCACCATCATCTACACCAAGACCGACGAAGCCCCAGCGCTCGCGACCTATTCCTTTCTGCCGATCGTCCAGGCCTTCACCAAGCACTCCGGCATCACCGTGGAAACCCGCGACATTTCGCTCGCCGGCCGCATCATTTCCCAGTTTCCGGATATCCTGACCGCTGACCAGCAGATCCCCGACGCCCTCTCCGAACTCGGTGCCTGGACCCTCCAGCCCGAGGCGAACATCATCAAGCTTCCCAACGTCTCCGCCTCGGTACCTCAGCTCAAGGCCGCCATCGCCGAGCTCCAGTCGAAGGGCTACGCGCTTCCGAATCTCCCGGAAACCGCCACCACCGACGCCGAGAAAGACATCAAGGCCCGCTACGCGAAAGTGATGGGCAGCGCCGTGAATCCCGTCCTCCGCGAAGGCAACTCCGACCGCCGCGCTCCGAAGGCCGTCAAGGACTACGCCAAGGCCCACCCGCACTCGATGGGCAAATGGTCCGCTGATTCGAAAACCACCGTCGGATCGATGGACGGTCACGGCGATTTCTTCTCCAACGAAAAATCCGTCTGCGTCCCCGCCGCCACCGATGTGAAGATCGAGTTCGTCGGCGCCGACGGCAGCACCAAGGTCCTCAAGGAATCCACCCCACTCAAGGCCGGTGAAATCCTTGACGCCACCTTCATGAGCAAGGCCGCGCTCGTCGAGTTCCTCGGCAAGCAGATCGCCAAGGCGAAGGCCGACGACGTTCTGCTCTCGCTCCACATGAAGGCCACCATGATGAAGGTCAGCGACCCCATCATCTTCGGCCACGCCGTCGAAGTCTTCTTCAAGGACCTCATCGCCAAGCACGCCGACACCCTCAAGGAACTCGGCGTCGATTTCCGCAACGGCTTCGGCGACCTCGTCGCAAAGTTGGACAAACTCCCCGCCGACAAGAAGGCCGAGATCGAAGCCGACATCCAGGCCGCCTACGCCAACGGCCCCGCCCTCTCGATGGTCAACTCCGACAAGGGCATCACCAACCTCCACGTCCCCTCCGATGTCATCGTCGATGCCTCCATGCCCGCCATGATCCGCGCCGGAGGAAAAGTCTGGGACGCCCAGGGCAAGACCGGCGACACCCTCGCCGTCATTCCCGACTCCTGTTACTCCGGCATCTATCAGGCCACGATCGACTTCTGCAAAAAGAACGGCGCGCTCGATCCCAAGACCATGGGCTCCGTACCGAACGTTGGTCTCATGGCCCAGGCCGCCGAGGAATACGGCTCGCACAACAAGACCTTCGAGGTCCCCGCCAAAGGTACGGTGCGCGTCGTAGATGCTTCAGGAAACGTCCTGCTCTCCCATGACGTCGAAGCCGGTGACATCTGGCGCGCCTGCCAGACCAAGGACGCCCCCATCCAGGACTGGGTGAAACTTGCCGTCAAACGCGCCCGCGCGTCCGGCGATCCTGCCGTCTTCTGGCTCGACAAGAACCGCGCCCACGACGCCCAGATCATCGCCAAGGTCGAAACCTACCTCAAGGACCACGACACCACCGGACTCGACCTCCGCATCCTTCCACCGGCCGAGGCCTGCACCTTCTCGCTGGAGCGCATCGTTGAAGGCAAGGACACCATTTCCGTCACCGGCAACGTCCTTCGCGACTACAACACCGACCTCTTCCCGATCCTCGAAGTCGGCACTTCCGCCAAGATGCTCTCCATCGTTCCCCTCATGAACGGCGGCGGCCTTTTCGAAACAGGGGCCGGTGGTTCCGCCCCGAAACACGTCGAGCAGTTCACCGAGGAAAACTACCTCCGTTGGGACTCCCTCGGCGAGTTCTTCGCACTGGCACCATCCTTCGAACACATCGCCGAAACCTTCAGCCTCCCGAAAGCCAAGGTCCTCGCCGACACCCTCGACACCGCCACCGGCAAGTTCCTTGAGTTCGACCGCTCGCCCGGCCGCAAGCTCGGCACCATCGACAACCGTGGCTCCCACTTCTACCTCGCCCTCTACTGGGCCCAGGCCCTCGCCGCACAGACCAACGACGCCGAGCTGAAGGCCATCTTCACCCCCGTCGCCGAAGCTCTAACAAGCAACGAGGAAACCATCGTCGCCGAACTCCTCGCCGTCCAAGGCAAGCCCGTCGACATCGGCGGCTACTACCTCCCGGACGACGCCAAGGCCAACGCTGCCCTACGCCCCAGCGAAACGCTGAACGGCATCCTCGCTGCGATCTGAACGGCGTCGCACGTTTTCCCAAAACCCGCCAGGACCGCACCTGGCGGCTTTTTCATGTTTTATCTCCTGGACTGAGCCGGCTCCACGTTGGAGCTTGCGCGGAATCAGATCGCTCCTAGTGTCCGCGTTTTATGAAAAAGTCACTGATGATCCACGGAGTTTGGGCAATCGCCGTGATGGCGGCTTTCGCATTGGGTTCGAAAAAATCAACGCCCTCCGTTTCCTCGAACGATCCGGCGACGGTCGGAAAATCCCGGCTCACCGCGCGCGCCTCAGAGGCCGGTTCAGACGGCCAATCGTCCCGCCGGGGCGATCGCCCTGCGGCCCAGCGCGAGAGCAGCGCCATCTCCCGCTTGTTCGGGGGGATCGCCTCCGCCGATGGCAATCTGGACGCCCTCTTCGATCAGGCACTGCGTGACCCGAACCAGATCACCCGCCGCCTCGCCTTTGCCAAGCTCCTCGAGGCGATGACGCCCGAGAACGCGGCAGCCATGCGCGAGCAATTGGTCGCCTTGGGAGCTGACCCCGATCAGTGGCGCGACTTCCACTACGCCTGGGGAGCCCTCGACGGAAAAGCCGCGTTCGACCATGCTGCCGCCAGCCCGGAGCCAGATCTCAATGACACCATGACCGGTTGGGCCGCCGCAAATCCCGCCGAAGCCCTCGCCATGCTCGATCACCTGCCCGAGAGTTTACAAGGGCAGCGCAATGAGATCATCGCCAGCCTGGTCAGCGGTCTGGCCGATGGCAATCTCGGTGCCGCCACCGCCTTCGTGCTTGGGCTCGGACAGAACGACCAATCCGCGAAGCTGATGGAAATCGTCGCCTCACAGACGGTTCGCGCCGAGAGCCCGGAAGCCGCGGCCAAGTGGTCGGATTCGCTGCCCGACGGCCCCATGAAAGCGACCGCAATGAGCAAGGTGGCCGATGCTTATGCGCGCAAGGATCCGGAAGCCGCCGCGCGCTGGGTGCAGGGTGTTGCTGGAGAACCTTACGCCACCAAGGCGGTGGAGGAAATCGGCGGACGCTGGGCTCGGACCGACCCGTTAGCGGCTGTCAGTTGGCTGGAAGACCTGCCCGCCAGCAATGGCCAAACCGCAGCGTTGCGCACCTCCTTTGACGATTGGGAGGACCGCAATCCGGGCGAGGCGCAGGAATACCTGAAATCGATGCCGCAATCATCTCAACGCGATTCCTCGATCAATGGCTTCGCCACCGGCTACGCCTGGCAGAACCCACAGGTCGCCATCGCCTGGGCTCAGGACATCGGCGACCCGGCGCTTCGCGAAAAGTCGGTGACACAAGTCGGCCAGATTTTCTACCGACAGAACCCTGAAGGCGCGACCGCCTGGCTGGAAAGCAGCGGCCTGTCCGACGGAATACGTCAGCAAATCATGCAGCCGATGCAGCGCCGCTAAGCCGGCCGCCTCATCAGGGCTGACGACTTATGGTTTTGCCAGTATCGGGCTCTGAACCTTCGTTCAATCAGCGGCCAGCCGAGCTGATGCTCTTCATCTCCGGCTGGGTGGTGGCGGCGCTGATCGACTTGATGGCGTCCTCGACGGCGCCGACGCGGCGCTGATTGAGCTCACCGCCGGGATACACACGCTCCTTCACCTGGTCGTTGAACATCTCGATGAGTTCCTGCAGCGCGGGGATGAAGGGCTTCGCCGCCGCGCCGTAACCGGCGATTTCCTTCATGATCTCGCCAGTCCGGCTTTCACTGCCGTGGCCGCCCTGGGTCTTGGCGAAATTGACTCCGGCTTCGATGCCTTCCTTGAAGCGATACTTCGTCAGCGCCTTGAAGCCCCCCATGCGGATCTCGTTGCCGAACATCGTGTCAGCCGGGCTCGGGGTTTTGACGGCGGCGAGGATGTCAGGGGCGAGAGCCACCACATCCTCAGCACTGATCCGGCGATCGAAAAACTCCTTCAAGGTGGCCCGCGCCATGCCGTCGGGATTCCGGGAAACCATCCGCACCGCCGGGTAAAGCAGGCGCGGGTCCGCGTCCTTGAGCGACTCCTTCAACGGACCTGAGAACACGGCGGCGGCGAGTTGGCCATGCGCGATCTGGACAGGGTCGGCCCAGTTGATCGGCCACATTGGCTCGGCGGTGGAAACGAGGGCCTTGAGGATATCGTCGAGAGCGGGTTGAGCGGCACCGCCCATCCCCTTGATGGCCTGCGCGGCCTTGTAGCGGACCCAGCGGTCCGGATGCGAGAGTTGCTTCACCAGCACCGGGAGGGCTTCCGGCGACTTGATGAGACCGAGAGTTTCACAGGCACCCTGGATGAGATGGATATCACTTCCTCCCGCCAGTTCGATGAGCCGTGGAGCCATCGCCTTGCACTCCGGGCGGGTCGCAAGCTCCGTTGCCGCCCAACTCCGAACCACAGGTGACCAGGCAGCGAAGCCTTCGATCAGCTCGTCTGCGGACATCTTCTTGCGATCGAGATCGAAGCGCCCGGCCGCGATCGCGGCCGCCACTTGGTCGCGGTTCAACCAGACCTTGGAATCCTGCTCACGGCCAGTGATGATCAGCTTCTTCAGCGGCAGCGAGTATGTCAGCACGTAGGTCGCGTTGGGGCTGAGTCCGTTGTAACTACTCTTTCCATAGTAGGTGTCATCATCGGTCTTTCCCGGACCATACTGCTCGCCACCGTCGTAGGTGAACGAGCCATCGCAACGCCTCACAAGATCGAGATGCCACGAGGCCTCGCGGAAGAACGCCGACGCCGCCGCTGGGCCTCCGGCATTGGCTCCGAGCGCGCTCCACAGGTAGCTGAAGCCTTGGCCCGTGTGGCCGCACTCACGGCTGCAGAAGCCAGCGACCGCCATCTGCGAGAAAAACTTTGTCTCCACTGGCTTGTTGCCGATGGATGAGAACATTAGGGCCGTGATCGAGTTCTTGCCGTTGTTCTCGTGGAATGGCCACGGCTCGTGCTCGCCATAGGGCACCGCTCCCTTGTCGGTGAAGTATCCGAAAAATCCAGCCGCACGGACGATGGCCTGATCGACTTCCGGATCCGTGATCCCGCACTTTTTCGCGAGGACGATCGAGAAATTCGCGGGCAGTCCGGCCATGTTGACCGGCCCGTAGGGCGGAACCGAGCCGTGATTCTTCCCGTCGGCGGTCTTGGCTGAGAAGCCATGTCCGAAGGTGCCATACATCCCCTGGCCCCGTGCCATTGAGAGGGTATACTCGCGGATGCCGTGCAGGACTTCCTTGTCGCCGGTGAGCAGGAAATACTCGCAGAGAAAGAGGTTCCGGTAGCCAAGGTCCCAGGTCGCGCCGTTGGTTTTCTGACTGAGATCCAGGGAGGCAGGGGCGAGCTTTCTGGCAAACTCCTGAACTTTTGGGAGGTAGTCCGGGTTTCCCGTCGCGAGCAGGGCTAAACCATTGACGGCTCCGGCCCAGTCCTCCCTGAGCGGCTCCTTTTCGAGCGCCTTGCAGGCGTCCTCGAAGATCCGCTTCGACTTCGGACAGTTCCATGGCGCGGTCGCGCTGTAGGTGCCGATGACGGGAAGCTTGAGCTCGACTTCCAGTGGCTGGCCGGCACGTATGAGCGAGAACTTGAGCAGTCCCTTGCTGGATTCCTTCTCCGCATTCTGGATCGCGTAGGCGATGCTCTTGCGGGCGTCGTCGGTGAAGGGTTTTCCCGCAACTCCGACGATCACATCATCGACCTGAACCATGCCGTCCGCCGGTGATTTCACTCCGACATGGGTGACGAGGATCTGTCGGCTGGCCAGCGTGGTCCGACCCTGAAGGCTGTCCAGATGGTCGGCCGGCCGGGTGTAGATCCAGCCGCGCAGACCGGTGGAGCCGAGGTTGTAGGTCGCCTTGCGATCCACATCGCCGAGGTCCTTCGTGAGGTCGGGCGGAGTTTTCGGGGGCTCCTTCGCCTGGAGCAGGGTGCATGAGGCCGCGAGGGCCGTTAGAGAAAGGAGCGTTCCAAATTTCATAGGGTGCTTCAGTTCGATTGGAGTTTCAAGATGCCCTTCGCCAGCGCGTCGCCAACAAGGAAATAGGTGTCCGCGTTACCGAACTCATGATGGCCATGGGCGGGATTGGGCGAGTCTTCGGGCTTGCGGACAAAGTCGCGGGTTTCCACGAAAAGGACGTTGCCCTTGAACTCGGGCTTGGCCGCAGCGGACTGCTGGGCCTTGCGGATCGCGGCGGCGGCTGGAGGAAGGGGCTCGCCATCCATTCTCCACGGGCCAGTGAACTCGCCAACGACCACGGGCAGCTTCGGTGCCTTGAGATCCTTGCGGACGTCGTGGATAAGATTGACCAAGTTGGCTTCATATTCGGGCACCAGCTTGGCGTCACAGAAGTCGTTCCACCCGTGCCACCAGACGAATCCCGCCAACTCGTAACCCTTGCCGTCATAAGCGGGGAAATCCGTCTTCAGGTTGGCCAGGGCTTCACGGATCTGCGCGATCATCATCGTATAATACGGACTGACGGTCCCGCCGGAGCTCGGAGGCCGGAAGTCGATACCGAGGCTTTTTCCGCCCCAGGCCGTCTTGATCAGCAGTACTTGGTTGTTGATCGCATTTCCCACCACATGGCCGAACTGAAGCTCGGGCCCGAAGTGATGCGAATCCCCATAGACGGAAAAGCCGCAGGTCAACGGACCGGAAAGCAATGGCTGCTTCTCACGCTGATAACGCACCCACACATCCTCACGCACTGCCCACTTTCCGTCCGCGCCCTTGAGATGCTTGAACGTCGCGCCTTTCACCGGGTCCGCCATCAAGGAGGCCAGCGTGCCCTTGCCATCGTTGTAATCCTTTCCCGAAAGATCCGTCACCGACTGCCCCTCCATGTTCGATTGGCCGGCAAGGATGAAGACCTTCAGCGGCGCGGCGACCATGGGTTGCGCCAGCATCAAGGCGAAGAAAAGGGAGGCAGTGGTTGATCTCATGGATCTGGCCCATACGGCTGAGAATCCGCCGAACATTCGCAAACTTCCACGGGGCTCCGCCACGCAGGATCTCCAGCCATCCGATAATCCACCCATACTCCCTGCGTATCTGACGGATGCGTCATTTCATCCCGCTCGCGGTTCTTTTCTCCACGGCCTCGCTCCGGGCCTTTCCGGAAGCTCCGGTGGCGGCGTTCAGGGCGCAGACGCTGGATGCGAAACTCCAGATCGGCTACGGCTTGGCGATCGCGGATGTGGATGGCGACGGCAAACCGGACATCCTCCTGTGCGATGCGAAGGAGACGGTGTGGTATCGGAATCCGGAATGGACGAAGCACCGGATGACTGGCGCGCTGACAAAGCAGGATCACGTCTGCCTCGCCGCCTGTGATCTCAATCACGATCAGAAGGCCGAGGTCGCGGTAGGCGCGGAATGGAATCCGGGAGACACGAACCAAAGTGGAGCGGTCTTTTCTCTAACCGCACCCGAGGACCTGACGAAGGAATGGTCGACGCAGGCCCAGCATCGCGAGCCGACGGTGCACCGCATGCACTGGGTGAAGGATGAGGCTGGAAAGCATTTCCTCGCGGTGCTGCCCCTGCATGGCTGCGGTAACGTGCAGAACGAGGGGGCAGGCATCCGCTTTCTCGGCTACAAGCCGGAGACTGATCCCTCGAAATCCTGGGCGACCTTCCTGATCAACGATCAGTTCCATCTGGCGCACAATTTCGATCCGGTGAAGTGGCTGGAGGACGAGGGCGAATCGATGCTGGTAGCCTGCAAGGAAGGCGTGCACCTGCTGCGCAATCAAAAGGGCCAGTGGCAGTCCACCCGGATGACGGAAAAGGGCGCGGGCGAGGTGCGGCTTGGGAAACTTCCTGATGGCCGACGCTTCATCACCACCATCGAGCCCTTCCATGGCAACTCCGTGGTGGTGAATCCGGCAGCGGAAGGCGACGCGCTGTGGTCTTCGAAGCGGGTGGTGCTCGACGAGTCCCTGAAAAGCGGTCACGCGCTGGCGGCAGCGGATTTCCTCGGGCTCGGCTACGATCAGGTCATCGCGGGCTGGCGCGAGCCGGACGCGAAGGACAAGAAGGTCGGCATCCGGCTCTACGTGCCCACCGCGCAGGATGGCAGAACCTGGAAACAGCACGCGGTGATCGATGACAACACGATGGCCTGCGAGGACTTCAAGGTGGCGGACCTCAACGGCGACGGAAAGCCGGACATCATCGCCGCCGGTCGCGCGACGAAGAACCTGATCGTGTATTGGAACGAGCGGAAGTGAAGCTGCTTGACGCGTCTGGATGATCCTCAGCGATCAGACCGATGGGAAAAGCCACTCGACTAACCCGCGACAAGACGCGCGGATTTGTCAGGACCTGATCATTCCACCCGCTTGATCTCCGACTTCAGCTCGAAGCCTCCGTCAGGTGCCTCGCTGGCCTCCAGGTCGAGCGTGAAGGAGGTCTTCCCGCTTCCTATCTGCACCTGTGCTGACGAGCCCGGAGTGACCACAAGGGATGGAGACGTAAGCAGGTTCAGCCCCTTGGTGTCCGTCAGGGTACGCGTTACATCCTCCGGGGTCCAAACCTCCGCGTTCTGCAGCGACTTCTGCTCCCCGGTGACGAGGCTCTCGAGTCCAGTGCTGATCAGCGCCTCCTGATCGACATTCAAAACCGTCGATTTTACCATGATCTGCTTTTCTCCTGATGGCGTCTCCAGCCACGTGGGCGTGACGACGACGAATTCATGATGCCCATCCATTGTGATATATCCGCCGGTTACCATCGAGTGGCCTAAAGGAATCCGGGTATGAACGGCCGAACTTGCAATCACGTGGCCCTCCGCTTTCGGCAGGTCCGGCCTTCTGACCCGTCGCGAAGGCCGATCTGTTTCCCCGCTGGCCAAAGACGACGAGGACGTCGTCCCATTCGAACTCCTATCGGCATACATTGATGAGGGGTTGTGGGCGATCGGATCAGACCGCAGCCACCAAATCGTGATGGCAATCAGGAAGCCCAGAATCAATGCCAGTCTGCAACGGGTTGCGAATCTCTTGCTCATGGGATGGGTTCCGAGGTCTCGATGACACTCAGGGAAAACCCTGACCTGTCTGAACCAAATGCGCAATCGCGCCGCTTAAGGCGGCATCCGGAGCCGCGATGCTTGTTGCCATTCTGGCCCGCGACGAGCTTTTCCCGGGCATGATCCTCTTGATTGTTCCGATTCCGCCACGGCCTCCGGCATTGCCAAGCCGTGGCCCGACCCCTCACTCTAACCCTCATGAATGACCTGCACATCCACCTCGGCGGGGCGGTGCCGTCTTCGGTGCTTTGGGAAATCCTTTGCGACAACGGCCTGCGGACCGAGTTCGTGGATTTCACCTCGTTCCATGATTCGCTCACCGCGCGGCCGGATCAGGTGAAGTCACTCGATGACTTCCTCGGCCGCTATTTCCAGGTGACCGAGGAAATCCAGTCCTCGCCCTCCGCCGCCAGCGTGTCGGCCTATCAGGTGGTGGCGAAGGCTTACCGCCGCGCGCAGGTCACGGCACTGGAACTGCGGTTCAATCCACAGAAGCGGCGTCGACACGGCCTGCACACGATGGACGCCATCATCCTCGCGGTCATGCAGGGACTGGAACGGGCGACCCTCCATTACGGCGTCGCCACCGGCATCATCCTTTCGCTCGGCCGCGATCTATCGCTGGAGGCGAACTGGCAGATCATCGACGCCGCGATCAAGTGGCGCAGCCGCGGCTCGCTCAACGGTGCGAATGGCGTGGTCGGCATCGACATGGCCGGACCGGAATCGCGTTCACTGGAACTGAGCAAGCCGTGGATGAGCGAGGTCGCCGCAATGATGGAAACCGCACGCAAAGCCGGGCTGAAGATCACCTACCACGTCGGGGAAAGCAGCGCCACGGGTCCCAAGGGCATGCAGAAGGTCATCGAGGCCATCCACCCGGACCGCATCGGCCACGGCATCGAGCTGCGGAATGCGACCGGCAAGCAACGTGACGCGTTGATCACCCTGCTGCGCGAGGACAACATCTGCCTGGAAATCTGCCCGACCGTGAACCTGGTCACGCGTGTGGTCCCCGACTACGCCACGGTGGCTGCGTTCGTCCATGATCTTGTCGACAACGAGATCCCCTACTGCATCAACACCGACAACCCCTACCTCATTCATACGAACCTGAGAAACGAGTATGAGGTGATCGAAAAGGAACTCGGCGCGGATGCCGCGACCCTGCTCGATCTCGGAACCCAGCACGCGGTTAAGCACCGGTTTCTCAGCGTCTAAGGAACCGCTAACAAGCTGTAATCATAGGGATCTGCTCCAACGACTTCCAGTGATGAACATTCCCGCCGCCCGGTTTCTTCACTCACTGCTTCGGCAAAGAACCCAATCAACGTGCTACCCGACATCATCAACGGAATTGGTGTGCCTCCGGTCTGTATCATCATGGTTTCCGGTGACTTTCCTCCGGTGTAGAAAGGCTCGACAATTTGCCGGATGAAAGAACTTTTTCCCACACGAATTGTCACTGGAATTTCACGATACAGGCCGGATTTTTTCTGTTCTTCGGTGTAAGGCTGAATCGCCGCCTGCACATTGTAGTTACCTGGCTTCAAGGGAATCACCATGCATGTGCCGTTGCTGTTGCTGGCGAGATGTTGCCCGTTGATGATAACCGGCCGAAGAGCTATCCTCGCGTATAGAAGGCGTTCCGGTCGATAAACATATAAGAAACCTTGCCTGCTCGGAGGGTTGAAACCCTTCGCTGAAGCGATTTCTTCAGCACTCAATTTCGGACGAACAGCACAGGAAGAAACCAAAAAAATCGTCAACAAGAGAAACGTCATCATGGCTGACGTCTTGAAGAAAACGCGACGGATTGGGGTGCTGAAAACTGATAGATTTATAATCAATGTCGTTAGATTAATTATTTTAGAACCTTCATTGCGTCAACTGAACAAAGCAAGATCCCGATAAGTTCCAGGCGAGCACAACTGCGGGACGTGCGCCAAGCGCAAATAGCAGCTTCATTCCTCGCAGCACGCGGCGGAGCACCGTTTTCTCAGCCTTTGATCATTTCACGGACGGCAGTGTGACCACACGCAGCATCGAGGCTGCCGGCAGTGGGCCTTCGCGTGGTTTGTCGCGATTTGTGTCGAGGGTTTCCCAGATGAGTTGATAGCGCACTCCGGGCGCTGCCTGCCCGGAATCGGAGCAGGCTTTCAGCTTCATGCCGGGAAAGGTGGACCTCACCTTGGCCAAGTCACGCGGCAGGCCAGGTGGACCGGGGGGTGCTTTCGCGCCGGGGATCGGAAGCAGCGTCGCCTCATCGAGCACCCAGGTGCCGGAGCCCTTGTCGCTGCGGTAGCCAAGGGTGAGCCTGCCATTTCCAATCGCTTCGACTGCTTGCACCCGGACGGGTATGTCGATGGAACCTCCTCCGCTGAACTCGACGTGATGATCCCGCCAATCGCTGACCTTCACGATCTTCCAGGCGGCCCCTTCCTTGCGAGCGGCATAGGCGTTGAGGTCGCCGTGCTCGTCATACTTGTGATAAGTGGCCACCGGGCGGCCCTGGTTGTCGAACCCGAGCTCGCGATTCATATTGATCAATCCTCCGCCGGGAGGAACGGGATCAATGATCTCACCGGATCGATAGGTGATGGGCAGCTTGACCTCTTTCCCTGAGGAATCCGTCCAGCGGACGAGGTCGTCACTGCGGGCATAGGACAGGCTGTGGTTGGTCGCGCAGTCCGGAGTATCGCGCCAGACCCAGAGAAGATGAAAACGTCCGTCAGGGCCCTGCTTCGGAGGGATCGCATAAGCGCTGCGCTCTCCATCACCGCTGATCAGAGGACCACTGAGAAGCTTTCGCCAGGTGCCGGATTTCTCGTCATACACGTTGTAGAGATCATCGCCATTTCCGCTGCCTCCATCCCGATAGCGGAACACGAGCTGCCCGCTCTTGTTTCTCAGGAACACCGGATAGGTCACGTGGGCCTCTCGCTCACCGGTCATGGATTTCACCTGTTGGAGCGAGGAGGCATCGAGCGGCTTCGTGCTGCGGAAATAGACCAGCGGCACGTTGTGCATGTTTCCCGCGACGTGCAGCCGGAGGTCACGATCGAGCACGAGGGTGACGTAGTTGTGCGAGTCCCATCCGAGCTGCGATGGGAGGCGCTTGAAGGTCCACTTCGTTTCGTCGAGTCGACGCTGAGCCACAGTCATCCGTCGTTCGGCATCGTAGTAGGCAGCGAATTGATAGGGCGAATGGGTGAGCAGACAGAAGCCCACCGGATGCCCGGACCAGACAGGCTCCAGATCACTGACGACGGGAGACGATGGGGCCGCCATTGCGCCTCCTGTTAGAAGCAGGGAAAGAAGAAGGCTGGGGAGAAATCTGAAAGGCATGGCGTTTGCCTCCTCAACGCTCAACAACCCCAATTCCTTTCCTGCGGGTCATTCATTCCTCCTCATCCGGCTGGATGAAGGCTTCATGAATGGCGGTGAGCTCGGGTGGGCCCGGTTCTTCATCGCCGTTCTCGTAATCAATGTCATCGAGCGACTCCTGCGGATACTCGCTGAGGAGGGCTCCTTCCTCATAGGCGTCGGTGACGGCCTCACGGACCTCGTCTTCTGCCAGATCAAGGCCTTGCTGGACCATGGCAATGTTCGGTTCCTCGTTCACATAAGGAGGCGCGGTGGCGGAAAGCGGGCTCGCAGAGGCAAGCGTTACGGGATCGATGGGTGGCATGGTGTTTCAGGTTCAGGATCCATCCTTGCAGATGACGCTCCAAACCGCCCGATGCCGATGGATGGCCGTTTTCCAGCATGCGCCCAATCGTCAATCGAGCGCATTGCACGGCAACCCGCCGCGCCGCATTGCGGAATGACCACCTCTCACAAGCCCAGCTCCTGCTCCATCACGCGGATGAAGTCGGCCTCGCCAGAGGGCAGGCCGTGGAGGAGGCGTGTGCCCTTGATGAGAAGCTTGGGAAGCTGGTGGGTTTTGTTTGAGAAGGAGATCCAGTCCTGCACATCGGCTTCCAGCAGCTCATCGATCCAGGGATCCTTCAACGCCGCATCGAGTCGCTCGCGGGGAACGAAGGTCGAGACGAGGGCCATGGCGGCGGATTCATTCGGAGCGGGATCAGCAAACAGAGCACGATGGATTTCAGGAAATCTTGTGGGCTCCACACGCCAGACCGCGAGGGCGATGCGGGCGAGTTGGCAACTTCCCGGGTGGATCGATTCGGCGGGGGTGAGCTGATGATTGCAGGCACCATCGAGCGGCATCGGCAACACCAGCAACGCGACCTGATCCGGATGTTTCGCGATCAATGAATCAAGGAAGCCGTGCATGATCCGACAGGACGCGCATTGGTAGTCGAAGTATTCGACGAGGACCTGCGGAGCCTTCGAAGAACCGATGCTGGGAAGGGCATCACGATCGTAAACTTTCCGACCGTTGTTGAATTCGATCTTCCGTCCATCTCCTCGTGCATGGATCGGCGTGGAGGTCATATCCGTCGTTGTTTCCTCGATCCGATGAGTGGTGGGAGAAGGACCAAAAACCTGCGTCGCAATCAGAAGCAGCGTGGCGATGACTCCAATCCCCACAGCCCGAAGGGACGGCTCCGCCTTTAAGTGCATGATGCCGAGAACCACGACGATCACACCGACGGCATGCGCGGCCAGGCACCATGGGCAGAGGTGATGGAGGACCCAGAGCTGAACGGAAACAAACCAGACCACGCCGCCCGTGAGGATCGCCAGCGATGGAGCCAGCAAACAAACGAAGCGTGGATGAAGCGAAAGCAGGATCAGCCCATAGAGCAGGGCTCCGGGAACGGTGACGGGAATGCCGAAGACCTGCGACCATTTCGAGGCGAGCACCTCGCTGCATCCTCCAGCACCACCGCAGCCGACGATGCCATCCGCCGGATCGGTTAGTTTCCAGAACAGCAGCAGCAGATTGAGGCCGAATCCGGCGAGTGCGAACAGGATGAAGGCGATTCTCCCCGCTCTCATGGGGTCGGTGGAATGGCTCGCATGCGCATGAAGCGCTTCGGAAAACCGGGACTAATGGGCGTCAGATCACGCACCACCAACGCAGCCGCACCATCGCTGACGACCTGCGTGTAGGAGGCTCCGGAGTTCCAAATGGAAAGGTCCGAGGAAACCTCCACCACCAGCGTGGCCGGATGATCACGGCGACGCGGGATGCTGATCTGAAGATGGCGCTGGCCACTCAGATCCAGGATCGACGAAGGCGTGGCGACCGGCGTGTTCGCAGTCTTCGGGGCGGTGCCGAACACGAACTCGATGAGGTTTGAAATTCCATCGCCATCAGCATCGTCATTCGGGCCATTGAGTGGGGTTCCAGCGAGCTCCTCGGACTGCCACTGCAACCAGGAGGTGGAAGGCGGTGAGCTGTTGGTGACAGCAGCGGATTGCATCAGCCAAGGGCTGCCCGAGGAATGAATGGAGCCGAGGATGACCGCATTGGCGCTGGTGGCGGACCATTGCAGGGGAAAGCCCGGGGGCCCGGGAGGCTCCAGCTGGGGCCAGTTCCACGCTGTGTGGCGGAACAGGATCCATTCGCCACTGCTTTCACCGCCTCGGAATCCCCACACATACGCGTTCGCGCCAGACGTGAATGGATCCTCGTTGTCGAAGATCTCGTAGTCCGAGCCGAACGACTTGGTTGAGGCTTGATAGCTGCAGCGGTCTGCCTTCTGCCAATGGGAGGCCCACTGCGCAGTATTGACCGAAGTGGGAACGAAGCCATCCTTGAAGACCCCAAGTTCAAAGTGGAACCCGCCGTCCATCAACGAGGTTCCATTGCTCATCAAATTGACGGCCTGAGGTGCTGAGAACCAGCTGATGGTTTGAGCGGAAGTCCGGCTGGAGAAACCCAACAGCACGGAGACTGCTCCGACGAGAAACGCAGTCGCAGCGTTTTGACAGGCCCTCCGAACGTGATTCCTTGCTCGAGTCATGGCCGACTGAGGGCTTCAGCTTCTCCGACGACGAGCCAATGCCAGCGCGGCCATTCCCATCATCAGGACAGCAGAGGGCTCCGGGACCGCGGAGAAGGTGTAGGTCTGGATGAAATAGGAGCCATTCACGGAGTGGACCCCGTCACCTTGGATTCCACCCTGCCCGCCGTAGATGGGCACTTCACTAGTCAGGTCACTGACCGACCAGTTGACTGGAAACTCGGAAGGACAACATTGCGGGTCTGCCGTGGGAAATGTCCAGGAACCAGCCCGCACCAGTGCCCATTCCGAATTCGTGCCCGGCGAGTTCGAGTTTCGGACCCAGAGAAAGGCCTCGAGCCCTGAAAAGCTGAACGTGCTGGAAGTGGCGTCGGGACTGGTGCTGAAGCCCGAAGGATTCATGTCCGCCGTGGCAGTGACATACCCGGTCGCCGGATCGAAGGTCCCTTCGGAAAAGGACGCCGCATCGAACGCCTTCCAGTGTATGTACCAATCAGCGGCATTGGATGCGTTTGGATTGAAACCGTCGTTGAAGGTTCCGATTTCAAAGGTGTAGGTGTCGTTCAGGGCGTTGCCCTGGCTGTCAGCCAGGTTGCTCGTGAACGACTCACTGAAAGGGCTGCCCCAATTCAATGTTTGAGAATCTGCATTCGACAGACCCAGAACTAGTAGGGCCAGAGTCGAGAGCAGTTTTGTTAGGATGAACTTCATGAATCCGTGGGATGCCGGAATGCCGGATGTTTAAGAAATCTTTATTAAATGGTCAATGGAAACCTCAGGGTGCCCAAGGAGCTGCAACCCGATATCCCGGGAGATCCTCATTCAGATCCAGGAAGACACTGCGGTCCGCCAGGAAGAGGTTGGTGGCATCCCGCGGGGTGATGAATGCATCTCCGACCTTCACCCAACGTTGCATCGTGGGCTGGCTCGGGCTGCCATCGAGCAGATAGTAGGTGTCATAGCCCGTGGCTCCGGCAGTCACATCCCCCCTCCAGAGGTAGACCATGTCCGCGAGCTTGTAGTTCCGATCGCCATCGAAGCCGTTGGCGATGGTCATGGCTCGCGAAGCGGGAGACTGGGCCAGCGGGTAACCACCACCCACGAGGTTCGTATTGAAGAAGACCGGGCGGACGAAGTCGTTTTCCCGAACCTTGCCGAATGCCAGCAGCGTTCCTGACGATTGGCGGCCATTGATGAAGGTGCCCTGTCCCGGTGGGATGACCACCGCTCCCTGATCATCGTAATTTGAATCACCGACCTTCGCCCACTTCGGCGAGCCTCCATTATCGTAGAGCCAATAGGTGATCCAGGCTCCAGAGGCATACACCTGGACCTGATCCGCTGTGGTCTGGTCGTTGGTTGCCAGGAAGGAAGTGGTCGGGAACATCGTTGCCAGCGTCCAGTGCTTGCGGACGGCAAAGGTCGCACCAGCAAGCGTCGAGGGCGGAGCACCCAACATCGTGTTGAAAGGTGCCACCGCAGACGAGAGGCTGGAGTCGTTGGCAAGGGTGAGGCTGTCCACGGCACCGGAGGCGACATCAAAGCGCTGGCCTTCATGCACGCCGGAGGTGACTTCAACGAAGTAGGACGAGCCCGGAGCGAGGACAGTGGAGAGATCGAGTCCACCACCCGAAGTGGTCAGCACGAGAGCGTTTCCACTGACGCTGTCGACCGTTCCGGAGAACACCGGGCAGGAGATGAACGGGTTGTTGTAAGTGCGGCAGGTCGTGCCGAGTGCGCTCTTGACCCATCCTCCGACCTCGGTGGTGGCCTGGGCCTCGTAGGTGGAATCGCCGTCTGAATCCAGACTGACACGGATGCGGACAAAGCCGGTGCCTCCCGTCAGGCCGGTGATTGCTTCGAGATCCTTGATGCGGACGGTTTCCGTGCCGTTGATATTGTAGGTGTAGGAGAGGCTTGCGGGCGGCAGCGCCACCGTGGTCCAGCCGCCTGGCAAGCTGGTGAGGTTGGCGATGTATTGCAACTCGTAGGTCACATCCAGCGCTCCACCGGCCGTGCGGACGTAGACGGCGTCGACCTTGTTCGCATTCGTAAGCGAGGCAGCCATGCAGAAAGGCGACTTCACTCCCTGAGTGGGCGGGATGCAGAAGGCATATTCAATGAGATTGTTGAACATGTCGCCATCGGGGTTGTCGAGCGGCTGATCTTTAGGAGAAAGGTTCCACTCGCTCTGCCAATCCGCCCAGCGGTTCGGGCACTCCATCGGACGCTCCAGGAAATCCTGGCCGGAGGTCGTGACGCCAGCGGTCACCGTGACGGGTGAGCCGTTTCCAATGATGTCAGGATTTCCGCCATCGATATCGGAAACGCTGAGGTAGCCGACCGGCTGGGTCTGGACGATCGAGTAGCTGCCTGGAGGCACGCCGATGAACGAGTAGCTGCCATCCGCGAGGGTGATGGTGGTGGCAATGACCGTGCCGAGGGAGTTCTTCAGCGAGATCGTCACTCCGGAGATCGGAAGGTCAGGCGTGCCGTCGTTCTGGATGTCCGAGCGGACGGTGCCGGTGATGGTTCCGGGGATGAAGTAGCCATCGGTGCCACCATCCGTGCTGGTGGCCGAGACCGCGGTGAACGTCGTCGGGTCGGTGCCCTGGGTCTGTGTGGAGCTGGCCGGATACTGCGGATCGCTTTCCTGGACGTTGGCGATGGTGGTGCCGGGAGTGACGGCGGCGGTCCAGTTTCCTGAAGAATTGGTGGCGACCGTCTGGGTAAAGCCGAGGCTGTCGGTGATCAGGACATCGACGCTGGCGAGATCCGGTTCACCGCTGTCCTGCGCGCCGTTGCCGTTGGTGTCGATGTAGAGATGGCCGGTGACCG
>JANOBS010000421.1:0-7975 GCA_031411755.1 Luteolibacter sp.
TCCTCGATCAGCTTCACGAGGAAGGCCACAAGGTCCTCGTCTTCTCGCAGTTCGTTTCGATGCTCGACCTCATCAAGGCCCGCCTCGAACTCGATGCGCGTCCCTTCCACTACCTCACCGGTCAGACGAAGGACCGCAAGGGCGAGATCGAGCGCTTCCAGACCACCAAGGATCCATCCGTCTTCATGCTCTCGCTGAAGGCCGGCGGCGCCGGTCTGAACCTGACTTCCGCGTCCTACGTCATCCTCTACGATCCATGGTGGAACCCCGCCGTGGAAAACCAGGCGATCGACCGTACCCACCGCATCGGCCAGAAGAACAAGGTCATCGCGTATCGCTTGCTCACCCGCGACACGGTCGAGGAAAAGATCCGCATCCTCCAGCACCAGAAGACCCAGCTCGTCACCAACGTGCTCGGCGACGAAGGCTTCGCCTCGAACCTCGGACTGGAAGACCTCCACTTCATCCTCAACCACGGCGGTGAGGATGAGGAACAAGGACCGCTCGGCTGAGTTCGATCACGATCATTCATCAAAAAAGGCGGACCCGACGGCCCGCCTTTTTTGTGGATATTTCCCGTCTGGCTCGGTCCGCCAGTCGCCGACTACTTCTTCTCCGGCTCGGCAGGCTTCTTCACCTCCGGGGCCTTCTCGCCGAGCGGCACGAACTTCAACGCCACGCCGTTGATGCAATAACGCTGGTCGGTCGGAGTGTCGAAGCCCTCGCCCTTGAAGACGTGGCCGAGGTGGCCATTGCATTTTCCGCAGAGAACCTCGGTGCGGACCATGCCGCCGGAAATGTCGTCCTTGGTGATGACGTTCTTTGCTTTGGAAGGATCGTAGAAGCTCGGCCAGCCGCAGTGGGAATCGAACTTTTCCTTCGAGGTGAACAGCTCCGCACCACATCCGGCGCAGTAGTAGGTGCCGGCTCCCTGAGCCTTGAACTCCTCGTAGATCTTTCCGAACGGACGCTCGGTTCCTGCCTTGCGGAGGGTGTCATACTGGTCGGGCGTCAGGAGTTTCTTCCACTCCTCATCGGTTTTCTCGACCTTGCCTTCGGGTTGGGCGGGGGCTTTCTCGGAGGTTTTCATCGGTTTTTCAGCGTTGCAGGCTCCCAGCATCAGCGGAAGCACGAGTGCGGCAAGCCAGCGGGGTGGGATCATGGTGGGAATCATACGTGTATCCATCAGACGCGCAACCTGGAGAAAAATTCCAACTCAAGCGGCCGAATGACCGGCCAGTCGAGGAATCGCCTTGAGCAGGCGCTTGGTGTAGTCGTTCTGGGGATGGTGGAATACCTCGTCCGCCGTGCCGGACTCGACGATTTTCCCCTTGTACATCACCGCGATCCGATCGGCGAGGTAGTGGACCACGCCCAGATCATGGGAAATGAAGACCAGCGTCAGGCCAAGGTCCTTCTGGAGCTTCTTGAGGAGATTGAGGATCTGGGACTGGATCGAGACATCGAGGGCGGAAACCGGCTCGTCGGCGATGATCAGCTTCGGCTCCGGTGCGAGTGCGCGGGCGATCGCGATGCGCTGGCGTTGCCCACCGGAAAATTCGTGCGGGTATTTCTTCATCATCTGGGCATCGAGCCCGACGGTGGCCATCAGGGTCTCGACCCGCTCGGTCAGCGCCTTGCCCTTCGAGCCTGGATGCCTCTGGCGAATAGCTTCGGCCAGCGTCGAAAACACCGTCATGCGGGGATTCAGCGAAGCGTATGGATCTTGGAAAACCATCTGGAAATCCAGCCGTCGCTTGCGGATTTCACGCGGGGAAAGCTGCGAAAGGTCCTCGCCATCGAGGATGAAGGTGCCGGAGGTCGGCGGAATGAGCTGCATCAGGGTCCGGGAAAGCGTCGATTTTCCGCAGCCGGACTCCCCGACCAGCCCGAGGATCTCGCCCTTTTCAATCGTCAGGCTGACCCCGTCCACCGCGCGGATCGTTTCCGTGCCGGAGGAGAACAAGCCGCCGGAGCGCTTGGTGAAGTGCTTGCAGAGATCCCGGATTTCCAAATAGGCCACGGGCCTGATGATGCACGGAGGATGCCGAGTGGCACGGAAAAAGTGGGGAAGGAAGCGTCGTGGGAATTGGTCAGACCTAAGATCGTGGGGGGTGGGGGGGCTGTGACTCGCAAATTGGCTGTCCATCCTCATAATTAGGATGGGCACTGAGGATTTTCTGAAGTGAACGGTCCACAGATTGCTGTCTGCTGCCGAATTCAAGGGCATGCGGGACCCCCAAGTCCTAAATAAGCCGCTCAAGAAATTCAAAACACTCTCATGAAGCCCCTCAAACAAAACCGTTTCCTCCTTTCCGCCCTCATCTTCGTCGGGCTCGCCACGCCTTCCGCATTCGCTGCCACCTATTATTGGGATAACAACGGCTCCACCGCGGGATTTGGCACGGCTGCCGGAACATGGGCTGCGCCAACTACCGGTAGTGCCACGCAGGGTTGGAGCACGTCCACAACTGGAGTCACGCTTCCGGGCAGCATTACCACCCTCTCGACCGACGCTGCCAATGACGCCGTAAACTTCGGTAACGGCGCGACCGGCCTCGCGGCAGGCACCATCACCGTGAGCAGTACCGTGCAAGCTGGCAATATCACGTTCGCCAGCGGTTCCGGGGCCATCGTACTTTCGGGAGGCACCATCAACCTGCCAGCCACCCAAACCACCACGGTCAACAATGCGGCCAGCACCATTGCGTCCAATCTTACCGGTGCAGCCACCACCTTGACCAAATCCGGGAACGGCACGCTGTATCTTTCCGGGACCAACACCTTGAATGGAAACATCGCAGTCACCGGCGGTGTTTTGGTGCAAAATAGTGCAGGTGCTCTGGGCGGCACGAATGGAGTGACCATCTCAGGAAATGCCATTCTTGGCCTGACGTCAAACTTCACGCGCCCGCAGGCTGCCAGTGGGACGATTGCTGCAGCTAATAGCATTTACTTCAACTCTAACGGGGGCCTCGCTGCCTATGGAGCAGATCGCACTGTCAATTTTGGTGGAGCGAATGCCACGCAAACTTGGTTCAACGGCAAAAACATGTTTCTCGGAGCCGCCGATTCCACGCATAAAGTGATTATCACAAATCCCATCAGTATCACCACCGTCACCCGCCCATTGCAGGTCAATGACGGCCTCGCTGCGATTGATGGCGAGTTTAGCGGTGTGATTTCTCACAATGCCGGTGCCTTTGCTGGCGTTGACCAGACCGGGACTGGCACTGTCGCTTTCACTGGAGATAGCACCTTTTTCGGCAGCCTCGTGACAAGATCCGGAACGATCGTGGTCAATAAAGTCACCAACTCCGGAACCGCCAGCCCGATCGGACAGGGGACCTCCGGCTTTACCCTTGCGGGTGGCACATTCCGCTATGCTCAGGTAAACGGCACGGGAGGAGGGGCTTCAACGGTCAATCGCACCTTCGGTATCGCCGCATCCAGTTCGCTAGACGCTTCCGGCACGGGTGCGCTGGTCTTGAATAATACCGGCACTATTTCGCCGGATGTCACAGGACAGACAGGCACGTGGGCAGCTTCCGGTTCGGCCAATGTCACCGCCCTTGCCAGCACAGCCAATCTCGCAATTGGCATGCGCGCCACCGGAACCGGAATCCCGGCGGGAGCCGTGATCACGCAGATCCTCAGCAGCTCATCGGTCACTCTGAGTGCGAACACCACCGCTGCCGGAACCGCCGCCCTCATTACCTTCGGATACCCCACAGCCCGCACGCTAACGCTCACCGGAAGCAACACCGATGGCAACGCAATTGCAGGCATCCTTCAGGACTCCTCGTCCATCAGCGCTGGTATCCTCTCCATCGCGAAAACTGGCCTCGGCAGCTGGACACTTTCCGGAGCAAACACTTTCACCGGCAACATCACTGTCAGTGCTGGCACGCTCATCGGCGCGGGTGCCACCAACAGCCCGGGCATCAGCGCCTTTGGCAGCCGGTCAAACACGCGCGCGGTCACGGTCAACACCGGAGGCACCCTGCAATTCAATTCCGGCAATATTCTTGGCTCCAACCACACTGCGACCACCGCCCCCACCCTGATCATCAACAGCGGTGGTGTTGTGACCAACGGCAGCATTGCCACCAACAACGCTCTCAACAACGTTCAGCTCAACGGCGGCACGCTGACCTCGACCACTGGGCACACCAGCTCTTCTCCTCCCAATGCTCCGGTCTATGGCGCCTGGAACCTCAACGGTTCGGTCACCTCCACAGGCACCTCCACGATCTCGACTTCAGACCCGACCAAGGGCTGGATCATGTTGAAGGTCGTCGGCGACAAAACCACGGATTTCAGCGTCACCAGCGGCACCCTCACGGTGTCGGCCCCCGTCGTTGACAATCCGACCGACGGAAACATCGGCTCGCTTAGCAAATCCGGTGCGGGTGCAATGGTCCTCTCCGCAGCCAACACCTACACCGGCGGAACGATCGTGAATGGCGGCACCTTGCTTCTTTCCGGGGCAGTGGACATGCCTGCGACCGGAGCACTTCAGGTGAATTCAGGCGGCACCTTCAGTCTGGCAGACGGCACCGCGAGGACCACCTCCGCCGCCAGCTTGAGCCTGGCGGATGGAGCGCGTCTGACCTTGGATTGGAATGCGGGTTCTGTGGACACGCTGGTTTCCACCAATGCGGCCACGACGGCCGGCAACGTGCTCATCTCCATCAATGCCCTCAACAGCCCTTCCGGCTCGGGATTGACCCTCATCAGCTCTCCTTCGGGTGGATTGGGAGCAGCGAATTACCTGCTCCTCAATAACACCAGCAACTCGCTGGCCGTGAGCGACACCGCTGTTCAGATCACCTCAGGTGTCGCCACTCCATTGACCAACGCCTATTGGCTTGGCGGGCAAATCTCTGGAGCCCTCGGCACCATGGCTGTCTCCAGCGCATCCTCCAGCAACTGGGCATCGGATTCGGCCGGCACCCCCGCCGGTGGCGTTGTCCCCGGCGCGGCAAGTGACGTGTTTTTCTCCGCCACCGGTGCGTCTCAACAGTCGAACGTGGTCCTGGGTGCCGACATGTCGTTCAACAGCCTGACCTTCAATGACCCCACGCCGGTCACCGTTGGGTCTGGAAACACCCTGACCCTGAACAGCTCCGGCACCGGCGCTGCGAGTGCGATCAGCGCGAACCAAAACGCCACCATCACCTCCGGAGTCGCCCTTGGTGCGAACTCGACCTGGACTGTCGCCAGTGCGACGAGCCTGACGGTCGGAGGTGGGGTATCGGGTGGATTCAGCCTCTCAAAGGCCGGGACGGGATCCTTGATCCTCACTGGCGCGAACACCTACTCAGGTGGAACTACCCTCGATTCCAGCAGTGGATCGGTTCTCGCAACCATTACGCAAACAAGCAATGGCCTCGGCAGCGGCCCGGTCTCAATCGGCTCCGGCTCCTCCGTCCTCTTGAACGACACTTCGACGACGAACACCACGAACCTTCCGCTCATCGGCAATGTCTTCACCGGCACCGGCCTGCTTCAGTTGCAATTCGCCGCCGGCACGACAGGCAGAAACACCTACATGCCCAACGTGACCGGATTTGGCGGGACGATCCAATTGTCCGCCGCCGGCTCCACGGGAGACAAGTGGAACGCGACTGCCTTGGGAACCATTGCCGGATCCCTGATCATTGACAGCGGCGCGCAGCTCTATGTTCCGTCCGGAAACACCACGTTCACGGGTGGCATCACGCTCAGTGGCACAGGCAACTCTGAAAACCGGGGAGCCATCCGGATTGGCAATGCGACTGCAGTCGTAGGGGGAAGCATTACCCTTGCCAGCAGTTCCACCATCAGCATGGAAAATGTCGCTTCCTCCCTCACGGGCAACATCAGCAGCGGTGCGGTGGGCACCCAGATCCTGACGCTCGGCGGCACCGGGTCAGCGGGTGGCATCCTGAGCGGGATCATCGGTGGAGGCACAGACACGCTCGCCGTGACCACGGCGGTTGGAGGAAACTACACCCTTACGGGCGTCAACACCTACACCGGTGACACCACCCTCGCCGCGAGTACCACCCTGACCCTCGGCAGCGCTGGAAAGCTCGGTAGCGGCAACTACGCTGGAGCCATCAGCAACGCCGGCACCTTGGCCGTCAACAGTTCCGGAACCCAAACTCTCAGCGGTAACATTAGCGGTGCTGGAAACCTCTCAGTGACGACAGGCACGCTCAACCTTACCAACGACACCAACACGATCACGGGTGTCTTGATAATCGGTGCCGGTTCGATTCTGAATCTAAGCAGCTTCTCTGATTACGGCGTGCCCAGCGCCATGGGCAGTCGCCCTCAAGCATCAGAAACTAACGGCGCGGTGAATTCGGGCACCAGCGGCATCGGCCTGCTCTTCCAGGGAGGCACGCTGCAATACACCGGGTCCACCCCGCAAAGCACCAACCGGATGATCCGGATGCTCAACAGCACCGCCAACACCATTGATGCCTCCGGCACTGGCACCGGCACCCTCACCTTTACGGGCTCGGTGGCCCAATTGAATTTGTTTGATACCGGCGGCACCCGGACCCTGAACCTTATCGGCAGCAACACTGGCAACAACACCTTCGGCATTCCACTGACCAACCAGTCGACCTTCGCGACCAGCCTCGTCAAGAGTGGCGTCGGCAAATGGCTGCTCACCGGTGCCAGCATCCATACTGGCAGCACAACGATCAATGGCGGCATTTTGGACGTCAACACCATCGCCGATTCCGGCACCAGCGCGCTGGGCATTGGCGGCACACTGGGGCTCAATAGCGGCACGCTTTCCTACTCGGGTGCCAGCGCGGCCACCACCGCGCGTGCCGTGACCTTGTCGGCCAATTCCAGCATCGACCTGCCAAGCGGCGCTCTCACGCTGAGTGCTGGAATCGCGGGCAATGCCTTCACCCTCACCAAATCAAGCTCCGGCACGCTCACGCTCAGCGGTTCTGCCGACAACTCCAGCCTGTTCCTCAACGTCATTGGCGGTGTCGTGCAGTTGGACAAGTCTGCTGGCGCAGCGCGCGCAGTGGCCGGGATCAGCGGGATTTCCTCCGGTGCCACCGTCAGGCTCACCGGTGCGGGCGGCGACCAGATTTATGATGGCCCTTTCTTCATCCCCACCAATGGGGTCAGCGGTTTGGACGGCACGCTTGATCTCAACGGCAAAAACGAAAGCACCAGCAACCTGAACGGAAGCTCATCCGGCGTGGTGGACAACACCAGCGGCACAGCTTGCACCTTCACCGTGGGCAACCAGAACGTCAGTTCGACCTTCAGCGGCACGATCCAAAATACCGGCGCCAGCCTTTCCATCACAAAGATCGGCAGCGGCACGCTAACCCTCAGTGGCGTCAGCACCTACACGGGAGCCACCACGGTCAACGCCGGCACGCTCACCCTCGGCAGTGCCTCCGCCCTCGGCACCAGCGCCGCCACCGTCAACAACACCGGCACGCTCAACCTCAACGGCCAGACCACCATCAACGCCGTCAGTGTCAGTAACGGAGGCATCCTCACCGGCAGCGGTGCTGTCGGCGCGGCCACCCTCGCAGGCAGTGTGACTCCCGGTGGTTCCAGCAGCGGTCTCATCACCATGGCTTCCGCCACCGTCGCCGCTACCTCGTCCGTCACCCTCCAGCTCCCGGCCACCGGAACGCGCGGCGTCGATTACGATGCGATCACGGTCTCCGGCCCCCTCGCCCTGGACGGCACGATCACCGTCAGCATCACCGGACTCACCCCGACGATCGGACAATCCTTTGACCTGATCGACTCCGCCGGCCCCACCGACGTGACAAACTTCAATGTGGCCACTGACCTGATCCTGCCCTCGCTCAGCGGTGTGGGTCTGGCCTGGGATACCTCTGCCTTTGCCTCCTCCGGCATCGTCAGCATCATCAATGGCGATCCCTACATCGGCTGGGCCGCTTCCAAGGGCCTAACCGGAGGTAATAATGCCAAG
>JANOBS010000422.1:0-3738 GCA_031411755.1 Luteolibacter sp.
GGAGGGATTCGGGGCTGCGCGCTGCACATCCCGTACCGGCACCCATCTGCGGACCATGACTGCACGGAAGCAGTCCGTATCGTGCTGAATGCTCATCGGGACGATGCAGAAAAGGATAACCTAAAACGGGGCTGAAACTTCGCGCCCCGCACGTGTAACCATTTCTGCCGATAGGGCAGTAACTCCCGATCCTGAACTGGAGCCGAGTGTCGGACTTGAACCGACGACCTGATGATTACAAATCAACTGCTCTACCACTGAGCTAACCCGGCAACACTCTGATTGTCAGTAGCTTTCTCGCCACCGATGCGCCCTCTTGACCGCCGCTCTTGACCACCGCTCTTACGTTCGGCCACCGAATGCCCGATAAGACGGGCATGGGTGACTGGACGAAGATCCGTGAGAACTTGATGATACATGTGGGCGGAACGGTTTACCTCCGCGCCAAGGTGGGTGGCAAGGTCATTCGAAAGTCTATCGAAACTTCCGAGCTTCGAATCGCGACGCCCAAGCGGGATGCCACGTTGTCCGATCTTCGGGCTCTGGTCAGCACCTCGGCCCAGACAATCGGCGCCGTGGACGATGCCTGCATGGCATGAAGATTCGTATGGAGGCGCAAACCAACCTCAAGACTACCTCCCGGTAATACTACCACCATCTGTTTAAGGCTCTAGAGGAAGCGCTCCCGCTGACCTCCATGCGTCAAAAGGGACGGTCGACGTTGCAGGAGCATGGTGCAAGAAGTTCAACGATGGGTGAGATCCGATGACCAGTCGATCAAGGGAGTCCTGGCGATGAAGATCTACGGCCACCTTCGAGATAGACACTCGCTGCAATCTGCCAAGACGATGGTTTGACCAAATCGCACCGGCGGCAAACTAGCCAGCGTCGAAAGGTTCTTGGAAATGAGAATGATAGTGAAACGAGGACTCCACTATTTTCCCTGATCCTGGTCGCCGCCCCACTTGCATGCGCGGTGCACCGCTCCGCCCGGAAACCAAGCTCGGACATGGAGGCTTACATGAAGCAGTGGCAGGAGGGCTAGGTGGCGCCACCCACTACCCGCCCAATTACCTGCACCAGCCCATCTAAAGCGGACCAACAGTGGGTCTTTGAGGAGGAAATGAACCGGATTCAGATGGAACGGATCATCCGCGAGCAACAGTGCATCGCAACGGAACTGGCAAACCAACGCCTGGCGAGTGAACGCAGCCAGCTTCGAGGGAGCAAAGTGCCCTTAGCCTCGTTTTTATTGTCCTTCTTTTAACAGTGTCCCCGTATCGAGCGAGTCACAATAGTAGGCATCGAAGTGTCCTGAGGGGCCGCTGGGTACAGGAAGCAGCGATCTGTGTTTCCAATACGTCCACCAAGGCTACCGGTTACTCCACTTTGGCCGCGCGCTAGGGCCTGGATCGATGCGATTGATTCCCTGACCGAACGATCTTATTTTCCGCGAGCTGGACCGCGTGTTTCCTTGCGGGCGACTGGAGCCAGAATGATCAGCGCGTCTTTCATGCCATCGGGAATCACGGCCTGGGCAGGCTTGTCATTGGTCGGCTCCGAGGGCTCAAGCTGCTTCTCCGCAAGGTGCACGATGCGGAGGATTTCATCCGCAGGAATCTTGACGGGATCGTTGGTCATTCGGCTGGGAAGCGTCATCTTGGGGATTTTGCCTTCAGTATTCAAGTCGAGTGGGCTCTCGAAGCCTTCGGGGATCGACGTCGCAGCAAAACAGTCCGTTCAACTTGCCGGGGGCATCTTATCCGCTGGTTCCGCTTCTTGGGCGGATAGGATGCAGCCACCTCAAAGCAGGGGCAGGATCACCAGCCAGCGAAACAAATAGTTCATGATGAAAAGTCGAGGAATTCAAATCTCGTTGGCCGACAGCCAGCGGAAGTCCACGATCTTGAACTTGCGTCCAAAGAAGCGGTTCCCGGAGGTCAGCTTGCTGTTGTCAGAGAAAACACCATCGGCGTCTAGAATACGCGCGGGCACATCGGCCTCGTTCGAGGGTTCACAGTATTCAGGCGTTCGCTGAACGATGGCCTCACACCACGCACGTGCAACCACTTTACCGCTCGCGTCGTTTGACTCGCCATAGGCCCGGATCCGGAAGGTATCGTCACGCACAGACAGGGTGTTGGCTATCGGCTTCAATAAGTCAGACTGGATGAGGTAGCCCGGAATCCCTGCAAAACGCGAGCCGCTGACCGCTTCGGTTGTGGCGAATGAGTTCTTTCCAAGATCACTGGCCTTGATCATGAAGGAGGGATTCTTTTTGTACCTGTAATTGATGGATTTCGGATCGGGAGAGTCGTCATCGAAATCGATCGCGCTCTGCAAGGCCCCCATGATTCCCAGCTTATCGTTGGAGAGCCGACGGTTGATGAACTCCGAGAAGTTCAGGAAAGGGCCTCGCTGCTTGACCTGCTTCACACATTCCTGTGCCAGCTTAAGCAATTGGGCGTCATCAAGGTAGCGTACCCCCGTCCAGCCTTGCGAGCCGTTAGGAAGCCTGGCTCCGCTACCAGGATCATCCATCTCCTGGTCCGATGTCTCCGTGTCGTATCGGGAAAGGGCTATGCGCTTGCCGGACGGAACACTGATGTTCTTGAGTGAGCCCGATCCGTCACGAAAGACGAGTTGCCTCTTACGGATTCCGGTGAAGAGTGCCTGCCAAGCGGCCACAGAGGTGCTGTTAACATTGAACATGCCGTCCACCGTGAGATATCTGGCGGTTTTCAGATAACCGGTTTCGGACAATAGATCCGCCTTCACGGCAGCAGTGGACTTTCCTCCACTATAATACTGGTAGCGGATGTTGGAAAGGTCCTTACCATCCACCAGCTGCTGGAGATTCTTGCTGAGGGAGAGCGCGCTACTTGCGCTGGGGCGGGTCTGGTCCGCAAGGGAGGAGACGAAGTAATCGTCCCACAAGGAGTCGTTTAGCAGAAACACATGATCCCAGTAGTCGTTGTAGGCTTTTGAATCGTTCGGATTTGTGTTGTCCGGCTTAGTGCGGTCAGGTATGTCCTGACTCACCGAATTATTGAAATAGGCATAGATATCCGTGCGGGGCAGCATCGGATGAACGAAGGAATTGCCGATACCCGGGCCGGTCACCCCACTCTGGTAATTCACCCTCTTGGTATCCGCACAATAGAGGGACTCCTGACCTGTGCTCTGCGAGCCATTGCCACCATACCCTTGGGGGGAAAAAATCTGATTGCCGCTACTATCGACTCCAATCTTGTCGGATCGTGTCCATCCGGGGTTGATTCTCATACCGGAGAACCCGGCAATACTGGAAATCGGCGCAGTCGGGAGTTCCAACGCTGGAGCCGCAGTCACCATCTCGAATGGGTTGGAACCGGAGCCCAAGAAGGCAAGTGGGCCGACTTGCGCCACCACTTTGGGAAGTTCAGCCATTGAAGTCGGTCCAAAAAAGATCACGTAAGGACAGTCAAGGCGCTGGGTGTGGGCGATCGTGGCGTCTTCGGAAATGTACATCCCGCTTCCGAAATAATACGGCGGAGCCTGAATCCAGTTGCGGCAGCGCCAGTCCTTGGCCCAGTTGTAGGGGGCGGCATTCTTAGGCCCTATGCTCTCGTAACTGAAATCGGACATTCCCTTGATGACGAGTTGGCAAAAAGCGACGGGAAGCGGATTCCCATCAAACACCCAGCGGGCAACGTTTGCGTTTCCAGCGGGAGTCATTGGCGTAAGCCGTTGGCTCTT
>JANOBS010000423.1:0-3585 GCA_031411755.1 Luteolibacter sp.
CTGAACTTGCCCTGGGTGGAGTCGTACTTGAGGAGGTAGGCGAGGTTGTCGGCAGGAACGATGTCCCCGACGGCGACGACGTTGAAGGTGGTGCCGAGGTGGCCCTGCTCAACGAGGGCGCGGAACACGAGGCGCCCGATGCGCCCGAAGCCGTTGATGGCGATGGTGGTCATGATGATGGGAATTGCCGTTGCGGCAGTAGGAGGCGTTGCCCTTGGCTGACCCGTATGGCCCGCCTGGCGGCGGCATTGTGCATGCAGATTCCGGGCCGTCAACCCCTCGGAAAACGTCCCGGAATTGAACCGTTGTCCGGAAATCCACACGAAATCCGGCACCGGGTCTGCATTACGCATTCTCGTAGATTGCCGCAAAGGCCCGCAGCGGCTAAAACGCGGGCGCTGCAACTGCGGACAACCTCCGCTGGCCGGATCATCGCGCGCCGTCCGGTCCCCTACCCCCCATGAGAATCCTGATCCACGATTACGCCGGTCACCCGTTCACGACCGCGCTGAGCCGCGAACTTGCCCGCCTCGGTCACGAGGTCGCCCACGTGTTCGCCAGTGACCTTCAAACGCCACGCGGCGACATGAAACCGCGCCCATCCGATGCCGCGAGCCTGACGTTCCAGGAGGTCCCGATGGATCCGGAATACGCCCGCTACAAATACAAATTCCTCCGCCGCCGCAGCATGGAAATCGGTTACGGCCGACGCGCCGGGGACTTTATTCGCGAGTGGAAACCGGACGCCGTGATTTCCGGAAACACCCCAACCGAGGCGCAGGAGCCGATCACCCGGGCCACCCTCGATGTTGGCGGTCGCTTCTATTACTGGCTGCAGGATTTCTACAGCCTCGCCGTCGACAAGATCCTCCGGAAAAAGCTCCCGGTCGTGGGCATGGCCGTCGGGGCCTACTACAAGTTCCTCGAAGGCCGACAGTTCCGCCGCAGCTCGCGGATCGTGGCGATCACCGGGGATTTCGCGCCGATTCTGGACGAAGAATTCGGCGTCACTTCTGACCGCGTGGCCGTCGTGCCGAACTGGGCGCTGATCGAGGAGCTGCCGATGAAGCCAAAGGACAATCCTTGGTCGCGAAAGCACGGCCTGCACGACAAGTTCGTCTTCCTCTACTCCGGCACGATCGGAATGAAGCACAACCCCGGCCTGCTGCTGGAGCTGGCCAAGCGTTTCCAGAACCATCCTGACGTGCGCATCCTCGTCGTCTCAGAAGGCATCGGTGCGGAGTGGTTGAAAAAGGAGTCCGGCGGAAAAATGGACAACCTGATTATCCTTCCCTATCAACCCTTCGCCGAGCTGCCGGAAGTCCTCGCCACCGGCGACGTGCTCGTCGGCATCCTCGAGCCCGACGCAGGGAGCTTCTCAGTTCCATCGAAGACACTCAGCTACCTCTGCTCGGGCCGACCGCTGCTGCTCTCCATTTCCCAGGAAAACCTTGCCGCCCAGATCACCCGCGGCGAGGAGGCGGGACTGACCGTTTCGCCGGAAGACGTCGAAGGCCTCGTCACTGCCGCGCGGACATTGTATGACTCGGCGGAGCTTCGCCAACGATTCGGCAGCAACGCCCGCGCCTATGCGGAGAAGACCTTTCCGATCACCAAGATTGCGGGTGTGTTCGAGAACATCCTTTCCTGCTGACCCTTGTCCGCCTCCGCCACAGTTCCTGACGAAATCGCGATCCCGCAGGCAAAGGAGGCCGTGTGGGTGGAACGTCTTCTGTGGCTGTTCATGCTTTCCTTCGCCTTCGACTACCGGGCGGCGGAGTCCCGGCAGATGGGCGCGGGAGCCGGACTCGACCAGATGATTTTCCTGATGATGGCGGGCATCTCAACGGTGGGGATTCTCCTTCTCGGCCGACGTTTCCTGCTGGTGCGCCCGGGGGCCTGGTTTCACCTCCTGTGGGGCGGATACCTGATCTACATGATCCTGAACTCCCTGTTGCAGGGAGTCCCGCCCGCCCGCTGTTTGCGCATCGCCCTGCCACTGGCCTTGTGTTTCGCAGCGATGCTGAACTGCCACATCGCCGGCTGCATGGGCCTGCGTCCGTCGAAAATCGTCGCGCCCATTTTCTTCGCCGCCTGCACCAACATCTTCTGGCGAATCTTCCAAGGGCTGGTGTTCAAGGGCGTCACCCTGGAAACCTCGCGCTTCAATCTGCAAAGCCCCGGCAACAACTGGATCTCCGCCTGGATCGGCTGCGCGCTGCTGCTGCGTCCGAAGTTCCACTGGACCCTCCTGGTCGCCTGCGGGATGCTTTTCACCGGCATCGTCGTCACCGTCACCCGCTCGCTGCTCATTCCCGGCATCGTTTCGGTCATCGTCGCCAGCTTCTGCTTCCTGTTAGGCTGCCGATGGGGCAGCTACCGGCTGGCCGATCTCCCCAAACGGATGATCCCATTCGCCGGAGCGGGAGTGGTCATCCTCTTCGCTGCCATCATCGCCGCGCTGTTCCTGCCGGAACTTCTGGAGCGCTGGGACGAGCGCTTGTTCCACCTCGCCTCCGACCGGAACCTCACGGCGGACATTTCCTATCTAACACGGAAAGCCGAGGTCGACGCCTACGTGGAAATCCTCTCGCGCGAGCCGCTGCATTTCATCAACGGCAAGGGCGTCGGCGCCTCCTACTACTGGCACCCGGCCTACAAACCGGAGATCTTCCTCGTCTACGATCCCGGACCGGACACCGACTACGACCTCTGGTTTGCCGGGCACTCGACCTGGACCTACTCGATGTTTTCCGGTGGAATCATCGCCCTGCTGGCCCAGATCGCGCTCTTCGTCGGGATCATCGCTGCCAGCCTCAAGGCCGCCGCCGCCAATGCCTCCCACCCCGGTCACGATCAATGGCTTGCCTACCTGCCCTTCATCTCCACCATCGCCTTGATGAGTGAAACCATCACCGCCAATCCCTTCGACGAGCGCCTCGTGGGGATCCTCGTCGGCATGATGGCCGGCCTGCCACAGGCCTTCCTCGTCCGGGCCTCCTGGCTTCATGCCTCCACCCGTCACGCGGAGGTGAAACCATGATCACCGCCCTGAAAACCATCGTCCTCGCCGACACCCGCTGGGCCGGTCACCACCAGACCTATCTCCTCGAACTGACCGCCGCACTGCTCCGTTGCGGCGTGCGGATCATCCTGATGTGCGCGCATCCCGACCTGATCTGCGAGCGTCTCCTCGCCGCCGAAATCGAGGTGACCGAGGATCGGCTTCGCGGTGTCGTGTTCGAATCCTCGAATCGCAGCGTCGTCAGCAAGGGTCGCGACCACGATCCCTTCACCACCGTTCAGCGTTGGAATCGCACCGGGAAACTGATCCGCGAGTTCGAGGTGTCCAGCGGCTGGAGGGCCGACATGGTCTTCCTCCCCTACCTCGACAGCTACATGCGCTTCCTGCCGGTAGGACTCGCTCCGGACATCCTGCTCGGCATCCCTTGGAGCGGCCTCTATTTCCGCAACCATCACCTGGCGAACAACCCTTCTCCACTCACCCTCGCCGCCAAGGGCGACTACCTGCTCCGCAGCGCCACCTGCCTGGCGGTCTGTGTGCTCGACGAGCGTTTCAACGAC
>JANOBS010000424.1:0-2714 GCA_031411755.1 Luteolibacter sp.
CAAATCGGGTATCGGCCTTCTTCCGTATCGGAAACCCGTCCTTGGTAGCCGACGCGCAAGGATGTCAATGGGTTGGCAGTTCCGTTGATCATTCGAAGCGTGACGGTTAAATTACCGGTGCTGCCGGTGTGTCGATAGCCCAGAACTCCCGGAGTGGCAGCGCCGGAAAACCCACCGGTGCTAGTCGTGGTGTCCGTCCATGCAGACCCGTAAGTCTGCACGGGTGGCGTCGCATCCGACAGCGCAGTCCAACCAGCAGGGAAGACAAGAGCCGGGCCAAAACCCGTGAAGAGCTGGTTGTATGGAGTCAGGGTCAGGCTGGGCGGAGGCCCGAGGGTCGTGAAGGTTACGGCACCCGTGTAGGTCGTTCCATTGGCATTAGTGGCGTAGCCGCGGACCGTATAGTTGACCTCGGGAGTCAGACCGGCGAGGGTGCTGTTCAGCGCACCAGTGGTGGAACTCGGGTCGGTAACCTGACTGACATTGGCGCCGCCAATCGCAGGAGCGCCGTTCAGCGAGGTGACGGAATAAACATAGCCCCTCTGGGTAATGCCGCTGCCTCCATCGCTGATAACATTGGATTGAACTTCCACTGTAGTCGAACCCGTCGTGAGGACCGGAATCAATGGGCCGGAAATCGAGGGCGGATAGGTTTCCGTTCCGGTGCCGACATTGACCACCACATCGGAGATCCCGATCTGACGGGCCGATCCAGAGCCACCGGAAGGGTAAAATGAACTCCAAGCGATCTGGAATGTTTCTCCATTGGCAATGCCAAGACCTGTGAGTGAGACATTCCGTTGGGTGTTGTCGGGATCCGTCGTGCTGTAAGAAAGAGCACTAACCGCAGTGCCGTTCACAGTGACCGCGTAGGCCGGGAGCCTGGTGTTGGCGGGGATGTTGGTCCTCCCTTTGTAGGCGACGGTCAGATTGTTGAGTGTCGCTCCGGTGGTGTTTCGCAGGGTCAGAATCTGTGAGAGCGGAGTCCCAACCAGGGTGGTGGAGTTGTAAGTGGTTCCAGTGCTGCTGGTGTGATGGTAACCGAAAACGCTGGCATTGCCTTTGATGCCGCCAAGGGTTGCTCCGATGTTCACCGTGTCCGGTGTGGCGGTCCCCCAGTCACCGCGATAGACGGTCGAATAACCTGGAGCACCCGAGGTGGACCAACCAGCCGGCAGCGTCGGGGTGGCCGTGGTCAGACCCGAGAAGGTCTGGGCGTAGCTCGTCACCAATCCAGGAACGTCCACCGTGGTGAATGTCCACGAGAGCACGGTGTTGGTCGGGGGATTGCTGTATTTTGCGAGACCGACAAATGCATTGTTGCTCGTGGAAACGTCCTCAAAGGCACCTGCGTCGATGGTGACGTAGTAGGCAACTCCATAGGCGAGCGGTGGAATGGGAACTGTGGCAACAGCCCCGGTTACGCTGATGGGACCAAAAAGGTTCGCGTCAATTTCCGCAGCCGAGCTGTTATCTGAAACCTTCTTCACGTAGATCTTCGCGTTGCCACTGCTCGCGATCTGCACATTTTCACTGAACGTAATCGTGAGCGACGTCGGGGGGGCGATGTTTGTCGATGCCGTAACCGGAATGACGGAAACGATGGTCGGGGGGGTGATGTCGGCCGGGATGGTTTTGAAGTTCCAGACCGTCTTGTCACTGATACCTGCAAAGTTGTTCGGGACGGTTGCCGCATCGGTGATGACACCTGATGGGATCAGGACGTAGTAATCGGTGTTGTTGAGCAGCGGAGTGGTTGGCGTGAGGCTCGCGGTTGCACCTGAGATGGTGACGGCTGTCGTTCCCACGGTGAAAGCCTGAACGACGCTGTCGTCGGATTGCTTGTAGAGGGTGATGGCACCTGTTCCGGCGGCGATGGATTCGGAGAAGGTAACTGAGAGACCCGTCCCGATTGAGACATTGGTGGAGTTGTCAGCGGGAGAAAGAGGAGATACAGAAGCCAAAGTGGGAGGCGTAGTGTCTCCGCCAGCAGTCGTCCAGCTAAGAGAAAAGTCGTCGACGGCCAGACCATGGTCAGCACCTGTGTTATCTGGGTCGGACCAACGGAACATCAGGTATTCGCCGGTATTCAGTGTGAGCCCAGTGTTCAACGAGATCAGGGTCCGGTTGCCACTCGCGTTGCCATCGAGAGCGGCCGCAGTCGTCGTGTTGACGAGACTGGTAAAGTCACCCGAGGACAACGCCGTCCAACCAGTGTTGCTGGTCCCGGGGTTTAAGGCGGTAACGGCGGTTGGACTAATCTTATACCACAGGGTGACCGTGTGGGCAGTGGCGTTTCCGCCGTTTCTCCACTGCTCGCCAGTGAAGGACAGCGTCCCAATCGTTGCAGTTGCCCCGGTATTTTGGAATTGGATGCCCCAGGCGAAGCTCCCCGGTGTTCCTGAACCAACCGAACCTAGTGCTCGATCGGTTGCGCTTGCCGATCCGAAACTGTAGAGAGACCCAGCAGTGGAGGAGCCGGTCCCCGCAGTCAGGGTTGGCGCACCTGAGACACTCTTCTGAGCATACCAACCTGCGAGTGTGCTGTCATCTGCCCAAGTCACTGAGCCGGTACTGATCAACGAATTGAAGCTCTGGCTGTAGGAATTCGTGCCATTGATCGTGATCGGGGCTGACCACGATGTTGAGGAAGATGCAAAGCCCAAAACCGCGACTGTCAGCGGTAGGCGGAGGTTTTTCAGGATCGAGCTCAT
>JANOBS010000425.1:0-3065 GCA_031411755.1 Luteolibacter sp.
TGCCCGCATTCGTCGTGCTGGTGACCAAAAAGAAGACCGACCAACCGCTCTACTCGCGCTTGTGGGGCAGCGGCTTCCTCGACTCGCGCTATCAGGGGGTGCGCTTCTCATCCGGCAAGGAAGCGGTCTTCTATCTGGCCAATCCCGACGGGATCTGCGGCACCGGCCGGCGCGCGGTGCTCGACAAACTCGCCGCGCTGAACCGGATTTCCTATCAGAACGAACTCGATCCCGAAATCGAGTCCCGCATCGCGCAATACGAAATGGCCTACCGCATGCAAACCAGCGTGCCGGAAGCCACTTCGATCGAAGCCGAGCCGAAGTCCGTGCTGGACCTCTACGGCCCGGATGTCAGCCAGCCCGGAACCTTCGCCGCGAATTGTTTGCAGGCCCGCCGCATGGCCGAGCGCGGCGTGCGTTTCATCCAGCTCTATCATCCCGGATGGGACAACCACCTCACTCTGCCGCAGGACCTGCCTAAACTCGCGCGCGAGGTGGACCAGCCTTGCGCCGGCCTTATCCGTGACCTGAAACAACGGGGCATGCTGGAAGACACGTTGGTCATCTGCGGCGGCGAATTCGGGCGGACCAGCTATTCGCAGGGCGTCCTAACCAAAGACACCTACGGCCGCGACCACCACCCGCGCTGCTTCTCGATGTGGATGGCCGGCGGCGGGGTGAAACCCGGCATCGTCCACGGTGCGACCGATGACTTCGGTTACAACATCACGGAGAATCCCGTCCACGTGCATGATCTCCACGCGACGATCCTGCACCTGATGGGCGTCGACCACACCCGTCTGACCTACTTCCACCAAGGCCGCCATTTCCGCCTCACCGACGTGCACGGCAAGGTGGTGAAGAACATTCTGGCGTGAAGCGTGGTGACGAACTTACATTTGAAAATCAACAAAATCGGCCTTAACGCCGCGCCATTCGGATCAGTCCATTGATCCAGATCTGCCAGGAGATTCCCACGGCTTGATGCCACGTCCGCGCGCTTCGAGCCCCTGAGTATGAACGATATTGAGGAATTCAAGGATTTTTGTCCCCGTCTCAGAGGTGCCATGCTTTTCCTTAAGGCGTTTTAACACTCCCTCGACTTCCCTGTCCGCAGTCGGATCGCCGTAAAGAGAAATATTCTCTATAGAATTGCTCATCATAATCACAGTTTGGGCCACGTTGTATTCGATCATCGTTGCTGTTCCGGCTCTCGATTTCATGGATGCGTAGATCTCAGCAGCGGGCAACTCGTCGGGAAGCTGCTCTTCGAGCTTTTTGAGAAAGGCTACATAGGTAGTAATTGTTATCGGGTTCCGAGAGCACACCATTGCAACATGTGATACTCTTAGTTCTTCTCGTGAGATTCCTGGTTTTTTGGAAATAATGCCCATGAAAACACTCGCGCCTTTCCGGACATATTCTGTCTGAGTGGTATCTTTCGAGGTTTTTTCGAACAGGGTTGTTTCGGTTTGAACTGCGGATATCTTTTTTTCGCAAGCGTTGACGACGAACGCGACAAGCACGCCGAATAGAAGTTTTGATTTCATGGTAATTAAGGTGCTTGGATCTTGGCATACGGCGACTTCCAAATACGGGAACGCATGGAGTCGGTAAGGCGTCGGTGGGCGTAGATGGTGGTTTCTAACCACTCTGCGGTAAGAGTCTCGTTTCCAAACCAGATATTCGACTTATAATAGGATTTGTTATAATAATCGTTCCAAAGGGCGTTGGAGGATGGGTCGTGTTGGGCATTCAAAAGAACATGTGCAATTTCATGAGCGAGCACAGACTCCTTCTCATGGGTTGAATCGATAAAGATCGCGCCCCCGTATCGTTCTTCACCAAGAGCCATAAAGGAAGGAACGTTCGTAACCCCTACGATTTTCTTTATAGTATTGGTATTCAGCTTATTGACGAAAAACACGGGAATGACGTCCGGGGCCACTTTGCAGCCAGGAAAGTCCATCAGGGCTATGGTTTCTGGCTGCATTTGGTGCAAATGAGCAGCGGTTTCAGATGGAGCGTTGAATCCATTGTCCAAATCCACACCTGCTGGCACCGGGTCAATGGTTTTCAGTTGCAGGACATCTAGATCTACTCCGACGGCGGAGTAGATTTTCTTGGCGCGATCAAACCAAGCTGCAGGGTTGCCGCCAGATCCTTTCAGAACAAAGCCCTGAAGCTTGACGGCTTTTTCGGCAGTAACCGGAATTTCGATCACGGGTTTCGCTCCGCTTCCAGGAGCGGTGAGCCATTCGATTTTCACTTTTCCACCCAGCACGGCGCGATAGGTGCGGTCTCCTAGCGCACCATCTTGCTTGCCTTCTACCGGAAAAGTATCGTCCTCAGCATCGTCAGGCACGAGGGCAAGCGCTGCGGTCTCGTGGCAGATGATCGGAGAGGCTGGGTCCGAGGGATTCGTTCGGATGATGTTTAGATCTACATCAGCACCTGAATCGAGAATTACCCCTGATTTGTCCGTGGTCGAGATTCTGATGCGGTGTTCTATGCTGCCGGCAGGAATCGGAAGATTTGGCAAACGGACGCGAAAGATGTCTATGTCCTCCTTGAACTTGGCATGATCAAAAGTGAGGCCATTTAGGCGGGTGAAAATGTAGTCATCCCCCCATTGTATGATCTTGAGCTTCGATTTTCCTTCGGTTTTCGATTTTACGTCACTGTAGTCTAAGGGGTCGGGTATCTTAGAGCGTTCATTTTCAAATTCTGGGTGATAGTATGTGCCTACATCGACCTTCGATTCTTTCGCAACGTATCCACGAACTTGGATCGGAATCATCAGCGCCGTGGACGTGGTGGATGGGTTCGTGGGGGACTGGACTTGAACGAGGTAGGTGCCGTCTTTGTTGGAGCGGAGGGGAGAAATGGTGTTCCCGGCTTCGATGAGTTCCTTGTAGCGGGGGCAGAGGTCGGCCAAGGGAATGAGGTCGCCGTTGCGCCAGAGTTTGTTGTCGCTGGTGAGGGCGCTGCCGTCTCCGGCGAAGAGTTCGATGTTCTTGTCGGCGAGTTTAGTGGCGTATTCGTATTGCCCGCTGGGATTGGGC
>JANOBS010000426.1:0-7165 GCA_031411755.1 Luteolibacter sp.
TCAACACGGAAGTAGCTCAATTGGTAGAGTAGTGGTCTCCAAAACCATTGGTTGTGGGTTCGAGTCCCTCCTTCCGTGCCATCCCTTTCAACGCATTTTTTCTCCTCGTCTCTGTCCGCCATGAATTACCTGATGATCAACGATAGCTGGGTGCAAACAGGCATCGTTTGGGTTCTCGTCGTCACCCTGCTTGTCGTGGTGGTCAAGAAGTGGACGCGGATCACTAGCTTCTCCGGCGAAGTCCGTGGAGAACTCCACAAGGCTTCCTGGCCTTGGGAATCCGATCCGAAGATCAAGGGTCTCCGCAAATACCGCGAACTGGTCGATTCGACCACCGTGGTGCTCATCGCCATGATCCTGCTCGCCGGCTTCGTCCAGGCTTGGGATTTCCTCCACGTGCAGATCGTCACGTTCCTTACCAATTTCGGTCGCTGAAGCCACAAGGGCTTTTCCTTTTCCCGCTTTCCTCATCTTCCCAACATGGCCGCAATTCCTCCAGCTAAAGACCAATGGTACGTGGTCCACGTTCTTTCCGGTCAGGAGCAGAAAGTCAAAGACCGCATCCTCCGCAATGCCGAGGCTGAGGAGCTGGGCGACGTCGTGTTCGACGCGCTCGTCCCCACCGAGATGGTTTCTGAAATCCGCCGCGGCAAGAAGACCGAGACCAAGCGGAAGTTTTTCCCAGGCTACATCATCGTCAACATGAGCCTCCTGACTGAAGACAACCGTCTCGTCGAGAAGGCCTGGTATTTCATCAAGGAAATGGACGGCGTGATCGGCTTTGCCGGCACCAAGGATATCCCGATCCCGATGCGGACCCGCGAGGTCGAAGGGATGCTTTCCCAGATCAAGGAGCGCGAGGAACACGTCCGCCCCGCCATCAGTTTCGAAGTCGGCGATACCGTCAAGGTCGCCGATGGTCCGTTCCAGAGCCAGACCGGCATTGTCGAAGAGATCGACCCAGAACGCGGCAAGCTCCGTGTCTCCGTCACCATCTTCGGCCGCAGCACGCCCGTCGAACTCGAATACTGGCAGGTCGAGCGAGCCTGAAATCGCACCGCCTCAGGGCCGGAAGCCCCTGATCCCATCCACTCTCAAGAACGTCCCCGCAACTCCGAAACATCATGGCCAAGGAAGTCGTCAAACTCATCAAGCTCCAAATTCCAGCAGGAGCCGCCAATCCATCACCGCCAGTCGGTCCCGCACTCGGCCAGGCCGGTGTGAACATCATGGCGTTCTGTAAGGAATTCAATGCCACCACGCAGTCCCAGGCGGGCGACGTCCTTCCGGTCGTCATCTCCGTCTACAAGGACAAGACCTTCTCGTTCATCACCAAGAAGCCACCAGCAGGCAACCTTCTCAAGAAGGCCGCCGGTCTTGCCTCCGGTTCCAAGGAGCCCAACAAGATCAAGGTCGGCAAGCTCACGAAGGCCCAGCTCATGGACGTCGTGAAGATCAAGATGCCCGACCTCAACACCAAGGACCCCGAAGCCGCCTGCCGCATCCTCGCCGGCACCGCCCGCCAGATGGGTCTCGAAATCGAAGGTTACTAATTCAAGGAGTGTTGGCGTCTCGCCGACATTTCTCTCCAATTGACATTTTCAGCCAACGGCATCAGTGCCCGAGGCACCCAGCAGGAGGGAAGAGCAATCCGCAATTTCCGACCGAACTGCAAACCAAGCAATACAATGGCCAAACATCGCAGCAAACGTTACGTTGAGGCTGTCAAGCTCGTCGAAGCTGGCAAGTCCTACTCGTTGAATGAAGCAATCGGCACCGTGAAGAAATTCCCGGCTCCGAAGTTCGACCCGACCGTCACCCTCTCGTTCCACCTCGGCGTGGATCCGCGCAAGAGCGACCAGATGGTTCGTGGTTCTGTCTCCCTTCCACACGGCACCGGTAAGAATGTCCGGGTTGCCGTCTTCGCCCAGGGTGCCGCCGCCGAAGCCGCCAAGGCTGCCGGTGCCGAGTATGTCGGTTACGAAGACCTCATCGCCAAGGTGCAGGGTGGCTTCACCGACTTCGACGCCGCGATCGCGACGCCGGATGCGATGACCGAAGTCCGCAAGATCGCCCGTGTCCTAGGACCACGCGGCCTCATGCCGAACCCGAAGACCGGCACCGTCACCGACGATGTCGCCAAGGCCGTCAAGGAAGTGAAAGCCGGTCGCGTCGACTTCAAGCTCGACAAGAACGGCAACGTTTCCGGCCCTGTCGGAAAGTCCTCCTTCGCTCCCGAACTGCTTCTCGAAAACGCCCAGGCGTTCGTCGACAGCGTCGTCCGTGCCAAGCCGCCAACGGCCAAGGGCAACTACATCCAGAGCGTCACCCTCGCGGCCACCATGCTGCCGGGCCTGCCGCTTGAGTCGAGCCTCTACACCAAGGCTTCTTCCTAATCCCGGACCGTCCAACGACCATGAATCCTGATAAGAAAATCATCATCGACGGCCTTCTCGACCGGGTCAACGCGTCGCCTTACGTGATCGTCATCGATTACACCGGCATGACCGTTCAGCAGTTCACCGAGCTGCGCAACCGCCTGAATGCCGGCGGTGCCAAGTGCCTCGTCGCCAAGAACACCTACATGCGGAAAGCGCTGACGGAAGCCGGTCTTCCCGACATCGCCGAAAGCCTCGTGGGCCAAACTGCCTTCGTCATGGGTGACAGCGAGGTTTTCGCTGCCGCCAAGGCCATCAAGAACTTCGAAAAGGAGTTCAAGAAGCCGGAAATGAAAGTGGGCATCCTCGACGGTGCCGTCCTCACGGGCGACAAGCTCCAGTCGATCGCCGACATTCCTTCCCGCGAAGCAATTCTCTCGAAGTTGCTCGCCACGATCAACGAGCCCGGTGCCCGCATCGCTCGTATCATCCAGACCAAATTCAACCCCGAAGGCAGCTCGTCCGAGTACGCCGATGATGCACCGGCGGAAGCCGTTGCTGAAGCTCCAGCCGAGGCACCCGCCGAAGCTGTTGCTGAAGTCGTCGCCGAGGCACCTGCCGCCGAGGCCGCTCCCGAAGCACCCGCTGCTGAAGCCGCTGCCGAATAACAACAATCTGATCAGATGGCGGTGGCGTCTCCACGCTGCCGCCTGAACCCACAATGGTTCCTCGTCGGGGAGGTGGCACCTCACTGAAATGTCCGGAAGCTTCCGGGCGCGACGATACCGCACAGGAGAAAAACAAATGGCCAATATCGAAACACTCGTAGAAGAACTCGGCAAGCTCACCGTTCTGGAAGCTGCCGACCTCGTGAAGAAACTTGAAGAAGTGTGGGGCGTTTCCGCCGCCGCACCAGTCGCCGCAGCCGGCCCAGCCGTCGCCGCCGAAGCAGTCGAAGAAAAGACTGAATTCGACGTCGTCCTGACCGACGGTGGTGCCAACAAGATCGCCGTCATCAAGGCGGTCCGCGAAGTCTCCCCTGGTCTCGGCCTCGCCGATGCCAAGAAGCTCGTCGAAAGCGCTCCGATCAAGGTCCTCGAAGGCGTTGCCAAAGAGGCCGGCGAAGCCGCCAAGAAGAAGCTCGAGGAAGCCGGCGCCAAGGTCGAACTCAAGTAATTCCATCCGGATTTTCCCTGGGGCGGTTCACGCCGCCCCAGGGTCTTTCCGGAACGGGTTCGACGCGAACTTCCACATCCCATGACGAGGCAGTTCTCGCCGATTCCGATCTCATCTTTCATCGCCTGAATTTACACATCGCCCGGGACCGCATGCGGCTCGGGCATAACCTGCAAGCATCACACCACGACACGCCATGGCCGAACGCCTTTACTTCGGAAAATTCGAAGAAGTGATTGAGCCCCCGAACCTTATCGAGGTTCAGAGCCGCTCATACGAAGAGTTCCTCCAAAAGGACGTCGCTCCCAGCGAGCGGTCCGATACCGGCCTTCAAGCGGTGTTTCAGGAGGTTTTCCCAATCAAGAGCTACGATGAGGCCATCGAGCTCGATTTCGTCACGTACGACATCGAGAACCCGAAGATCACGTCCCTTGACGCACTCCGCACCAGCGAGAGCTTCAGCGCCGCCCTCTACGTCACCTTCAAGCTGAAGGACGAGACCGGCAACAAGAAGGAACGCGTTTACATGGGCGAACTGCCGATGATGACCCGTCGCGGAACGTTCATCATCAACGGTGCCGAGCGTGTCATCGTTTCCCAGCTTCACCGTTCGCCGGGTATCTGCTTCGAGACCTCGCAGCACCTCAACGGCAAGATGCTCCACTCGTTCCGGATCATTCCGGATCGTGGATCCTGGCTGGAAGTGCAGTTCGACACCAACGACCTGCTCTATGTTTACCTCGACCGCCGCCGCCGCCGCCGGAAGTTCCTTGCCTCGACGTTCCTGCGCGTTCTCGGCTTCCCGACCGACCGCGACATCGTCACGAATTTCTACAAGACCGAGTCGCTCAAGCTGACCGAGCAGATGGATGAAACCGAGCTCGGCCACAAGGTGCCGTTCGAGGACATTCTGGATGGTGAACTCGTCGTCGCGAAGGCTTACGAGCCACTCACGATCGGCATCGTCCGCCAGCTCATCGCACTCAGCCACAAGCAGGTCGAGGTCATCGACTCCCGCGAGGATGAAATCCTTCTCAAGTCGCTCCGCAAGGATCCGGCCCGTGACGAGGAATCCGCGCTCAAGGACATCTACCGCAAGCTTCGCCCGGGTGACCCGCCAACGGCTGCCAACGCCCGCGCCCTGCTCAAGCGTCTGTTCTTCGACGCGAAGAAGTATGACCTGACCCGCGTCGGTCGTTACAAGATCAACCAGAAGCTCGGCATCGACGTCGATTCCGACCAGCGCATCATGGTCCCGCAGGACTTCCTCGCGGCCGTGCGCTACTTGCTCAAGCTGAAGAAGGGCGAAGGCGTTGTCGATGACATCGACCACCTTGGTTCCCGCCGCGTGCGGGCCGTGGGTGAACTTCTTGCCAACCAGTGCCGCGTGGGCCTCGCCCGCACCGAGCGTCTGGTCAAGGAGCGCATGACCCTGTTCGACGTGAACATCGAGGGCATGACCCCGCAGAAGCTGATCAACCCGAAGGCGCTCTCCGCCGTCGTACGCGACTTCTTCGGACGCAGCCAGCTTTCCCAGTTCATGGACCAGACCAACCCGCTCGCGGAGCTGACGCACAAGCGTCGTCTGTCCGCGCTCGGACCAGGCGGTCTGAACCGTGACCGTGCCGGCTTCGAGGTGCGTGACGTTCATCCGTCCCACTACGGCCGTATCTGTCCGATCGAAACCCCGGAAGGTCCGAACATCGGTCTCATCAACTCGATGTGCACCTACGCCCGGATCAACGAGTTTGGTTTCATCGAAACCCCTTATCGCCGCGTCAAGGCCGGCAAGGTCACCAACGAGATCGAGTATCTCACGGCCGACCAGGAGGAGAATTACCACATCGCCCAGGCGAACAACCCGATCGACAAGAGCGGCAAGTTCCTCAACGAAAAGGTGACCGCCCGCGAACGCGGTGGCGAGTTCATCGAAGTCGGACCGAACGAAGTGAACTACATGGACGTTTCGCCGAAGCAGCTCGTTTCCGTGGCTGCCGGCATGATCCCGTTCCTTGAGCACGACGACGCCAACCGTGCGCTCATGGGTTCGAACATGCAGCGCCAGGGTGTGCCGCTTCTCGTTTCCGAATCGCCGCTCGTCGGCACCGGTCTCGAAGCGAAGGCCGCCCGCGACTCGCGTGCCGTGGTCGTCGCCGAAATGGACGGCATCATCGCCGCCGCCACTGCGGAAATGATCGTCACCACTCCTGATGGCAAGCTGCCCGTTTCCGACGAGAAGTTCCTCTCGGAGCCGGAGTCGGTGAAGACCAACATCGAGAAGGGCATCATGGCCTATCCGCTGCGGAAGTTCATGCGTTCCAACGCCGGCACCTGCATCAACCAGAAGCCGATCGTCAAGAAGGGCAAGAAGATCAAGAAGGGCGACGTGCTCGCCGACGGACCGAACACGGAAGACGGCGAACTCGCCCTCGGCCGCAACGTGCTCGTGGCCTTCATGCCTTGGAACGGCTATAACTTCGAAGATGCCATCGTCATCTCCGAGCGCGTGGTCAAGGAAGACATCTACACCTCGATCCACATCGCGGAATTCGACGTCGCCGCCCGTGACACCAAGCTCGGACCAGAAGAAATCACCCGGGACATTCCGAACGTCGGTGAGGACGCGCTGCGCAACCTCGACCACGACGGCATCATCCGCATCGGTGCCGAGGTGAAGCCCGGCGACATCCTGATCGGCAAGATCACTCCGAAGTCGGAAACCGAACTCGCCCCGGAAGAGCGCCTTCTGCGCGCCATCTTCGGTGAAAAGGCCGCTGACGTGAAGGACACCTCGCTGCGCGTGCCATCTGGCTGCGTCGGCATCGTCCAGGACGTCCGCGTTTCCTCGCACGGTCTCGCCAAGAAGCGCGCTGAGAAGGTCGATCCGGTCGAACTCAAGAAGCAGCTCAAAAAGATCAACGACGAGCACAAGAAGAAGGCCGACCAGTTGACCGACCAGTTGACCGAGAAGCTCTCCGACATCCTGCTCGGCGAAAAGATCCCGCTCGACGTGGTCAACGCCCAGACCGGTGAGATCATCATCCCGGCCAACCGCAAGATCACCAAGACGCTGCTCCGCAAGCTCGCCTCGGTCCACGACCACATCGAAATCGATCCTTCCCCGATCCGTAACAAGATCCTGGAAATCATCGGCTCCTTCGAAGGCCGCTTCGCCGAACTCGACAACGAGCGCGAGCGCAAGCTCGACCAGCTCGAGTCCGGTGATGAGGTCGATCCCGGCGTCATCAAGGAAGTGAAGGTCTTCATCGCCGCCAAGCGCAAGCTTTCGGTCGGGGACAAGATGGCCGGTCGCCACGGAAACAAGGGCGTCGTCGCCACCATCGTTCCCGAGGAGGACATGCCTTACCTTTCCGACGGAACTCCGGTCGATATCTGCCTCAACCCGCTCGGCGTGCCATCGCGTATGAACGTCGGACAGGTGCTTGAAACCCACCTCGGCGTCGCTGCCAAGGCCCTCGGCTTCAAGGTTGCCACTCCGATTTTCGACGGCATCAAGGAAGCCATCATCTGGGACTTCATGTCGAAGGCCAAGAAGGTCGACGGCGTCAAGTATGTCGGCGACAACGGCGAACTCCGCGAGCGCAAGCCCG